>NZ_JAPFHC010000013.1:0-148948 GCF_059803535.1 Pseudomonas sp. RP-B7 | reverse complement strand
CCCCCCCCCCCCCCCCCCCCCCCCCCCCCCCCCCCCCCCCCCCCCCCCCCCGCTCCCACACAAGCCCGCTCCCACATTTGATCTTCACCGCCGAGGGATCAGGGTTTTAGCGGACGCTCCTGATCCCGTTCGGAAAGCTCTGTACCGTCGTCTGGATGCTTCCAGGTCTGTGGCTTTTCTTCCTCACGTCGCCGGGGTTGCTCACCCTGTGGCACTTCCCGTGGTTTCTGTTTGTCAGTCATGTCCATCTCCGGTCCTTAAAAATGGGTCGCACCTTCAAGCATAGAACAGCGTCGGCATTTGCGGCGGGGCCGGCCATTGACAACCAACGCGCATCAATCCATCCAAATTTGTCACTTTTCATTTCTAAATGTGTCAGCCACTATTCTAGGTCTTAAGCGAAACAAGCACTTTTAAAAGAACGCTGGAGACACAAAACCATGACTAGTCCGACCCGGCCCGACGCTGCCCACTCTAAAGTTGGCGCGGTATTTCGCGTGACTTCGGGTAACTTCCTTGAACAGTTCGACTTTTTTCTGTTCGGTTTCTACGCCACCTACATTGCTGCCGCGTTCTTCCCCGCCGCTAATGAGTTTGCGTCATTAATGATGACCTTCGCCGTGTTCGGCGCAGGGTTCCTGATGCGTCCGTTGGGCGCGATCATCTTGGGCGCCTACATCGATGACGTCGGCCGCCGCAAAGGGTTGATCGTGACCCTGTCGATCATGGCCAGCGGCACGCTGTTGATCGTGCTGGTGCCGGGTTATCACAGCATTGGCCTCTGGGCGCCGTTGCTGGTGCTGCTGGGGCGCCTGCTGCAAGGCTTCTCGGCCGGCGCAGAGCTGGGCGGTGTGTCGGTGTACCTGGCCGAAATGGCCACCCCGGGCCGCAAAGGCTTCTACACCAGCTGGCAGTCGGGCAGCCAACAGATCTCCATCGTGGTCGCCGCCGCACTCGGTTACGGCCTGAACGTGTGGATGGAGCCCTCCGTGGTCGCCGATTGGGGCTGGCGCATTCCGTTTGCCGTCGGTTGCGTGATCATTCCGTTCATCTTTGTGCTGCGGCGCAACCTGCAGGAAACCGAAGAGTTCGCCAACCGCAAGCATCGCCCGACCATGCGCGAAGTGCTAGCCACCCTGGTGAAGAACTGGAGCGTGGTCATCGGCGGCATGCTGATGGTGGCGATGACCACTACCGCGTTCTACCTGATCACCGTGTACGCGCCGACCTTCGGCAAGACCGTGCTGCAACTGAGCACGTCCGACGCGCTGCTGGTGACCTTGCTGGTGGCCGTGTCGAATTTTGTGTGGCTGCCCATCGGTGGCACCTTGAGCGACCGTTTCGGGCGCAAGCCGGTGCTGATCGCCATGACGACGCTGACCGTTCTCACGGCTTACCCAGCACTGTCCTACGTGGTGAACGCCCCCAGCTTTGCCCATATGCTGGAAACCCTGCTGTGGTTCTCCTTCCTGTATGGCATGTACAACGGCGCAATGATCCCGGCCCTCACCGAGATCATGCCGGTGGAAGTGCGCGTGGCCGGTTTCTCCCTGGCCTATAGCCTGGCAACCGCGATCTTCGGCGGTTTCACCCCGGCGATCTCCACCTGGTTCATCCACATCACTGAGGACAAGGCTTCGCCGGCCTACTGGATGATGTTCGCCGCAGCCTGCGCGCTGTGCTCGACCCTGGCCCTGTATCGCCGCGCCAACAGTCGCGGCCAGGTGATGCAGGGGGCGGCATGATGAAGCCGCTGCTCAATACCCTGACGGCCCTGGCCCTCGGCGCGCTGGCGCTGGCGGCCCAGGCCGAGGAGCTCAAGGTGATGACCTCCGGAGGTTTCACCGCTGCCTATAAACTACTGGGCCCACAATACGCCCAGCAGAGCGGCGACACCCTGGACACCATTCTCGGCCCGTCGATGGGCAAGGCGCCGGAAGCGATTCCCAACCGCCTGGCCCGTGGCGAACACGCGGACGTGGTGATCATGGTCGGCTACGCCCTGGATGACCTGATCAAGCAGGGCAAGGTCGACAAGGCCTCCCGCGTGGAACTGGCGGACTCGCGCATCGGCCTGGTGGTGAAGGAAGGCGCGCCCAAACCGGCGATCGGCACCGATGCCGAGCTCAAGGCAGTGCTGAGCAAGGCCAAGTCCGTGGCGTATTCGGACAGTGCCAGCGGTGTGTATGTTGAGAAGGAGTTGTTCCACAAACTCGGCATGCCGGCCAAGGGCAATATGATCGAACGCATCCCGGTGGCCTCGGTGGTCGCGAAGGGGGACTACGAAGTCGGTCTACAGCAGGTCGCGGAATTGTTACCAGTGCCAGGGGTGACTTACGTCGGAAAAATCCCGGAGGACGTGCAGTCTGTGACGCGTTTTGCGGCGGGTATTCCCGTCAATGCCGAACACCCGGCGCAGGCCAAGGCGCTGCTGCAATTCCTCGCCTCGCCCGCAGCGCAACCGGTGGTGCAATCCACCGGCCTGGACTCGGTGTCACGCTGACCGAAACGGCATCTCCCGCACCAATCGCTCCAACTCCAGCGCCGCCGGCGGCAACGTCCGTCCGCGGCGCTTGATCAAGCCCACGTTGCGCATCACCTGCGGTTCCACCAACGGCACGCTGACCAGCAGCGGGTGTTCGTTTGCCGGCATGGCAATCGAAGGCACCATCGCCACCCCCAACCCCGCCTCTACCAGCCCGATCATCGTGGTCACGTGGTGCGTCTCGCAGATGCTCGGCTTTTTCACCCGCACGCCTCGCAGCGCCTGATCCAGCAGGGAGCGGTTGCCTGAAGTTTTATCCACGGTGATGTAGTCATGTTCGTAGGCCTCGGCCCAAGGCACGCTCTCACGCCCGGCCAACGGATGATCACGGCGACACGCCAGCACATAGCGCTCCTGCAGCAGCAACTCGAACTCCACTTCATCAGCCAGGCTGCCGCTGAAACTCACGCCAAAGTCCGCCTCGCCACTTTCCACGGCGTTGCACACTTCACCGGCGCTCGCGTCCAGCACGCGCAGGCGAATTTTCGGATACAGCTTGTGGAATTCGGAGATCACGTGGGGCATGAAGTAATACGCGGTCGACGGAACGCAGGCGATGGTGACATTGCCCATGCGCGTGGAAGCAACGTTGCTGATGCCCATCAGCGCGATGTCGAGGTCGTCGAGCATGCGCTCCACCTGCGGCAGGAAAGCGCGGCCGACCATGGTCAGGCTGACCCGCCGTGTGGTGCGCTCGAACAGCTTGACGTCGAGGGCGGACTCGAGCTTTTCGATACGTCGGCTGAGCGCCGGCTGCGAGATCCGGATCGCCTCGGCAGCGCCGCGAAAGCTGCCCTTGTCTACCACGGCGCGGAAGGCTTGGAGGTCGTTGAGGTCGAAGTTGATGATCACGAAGAAGGGCCAATGAGGTCGATTTGTCGGCCATTATCGTACGAATGCAGCGGCAACAGGCCTGCGCGCATTTAAAAAACCCCCTCACCTGCGTAGTCTGCATGCCGAATCCTATCGACCGAGCGATCAATGACCTCCCGATTCCATAACAAAAACCCATTGCGTCTCTGGCGACTCGGGGCGTGCCTCGTCGGCGCTCCGGTTATCGCCGCCCTCGGTTTCTTCGCCTGGCAGAGCTTCTACCCCGTGAGTGCGGCGAGCGGTTGGAGCGTTCAGGTGGTACACCGCGATGTGGCGAAAGCGGCATCGCTGATGCCGTTGCCGAACGGCTCACTGATGGTCAGCCAGGAACTCGACAAGGGTCAGGGCAGCATCGTGCGCATCCACCCCGACGGATCGCGCGAGGTGGTGGTGGCCAACCTGTCAAAACCCGACGGCATTGTGCCAACCCGCGGCGGCTGGGTGTTCAGCCAGGAGTCCGCCGACCTGCCCGTCAGTTTCTACAAGGACGGCGTGGTCACCGAACTGTTCAAGGGTGACAGCGTGCAAGGCGTGTGGGTTGAGGGCGACGACCTCTACGCCATCGAAGATCGCAAGCCGGCCGGGCGCCTGCTGCGTTACCGCTGGAGCGACCAGTCTCTGACCGTGTTGCGCGACCAGGTGCAGGAAGGCGAAGCCATCGTGCGCTGCACGGACGGCCGCCTGCTCTACAACGAGAAGAAAAAGGGCGTGGTGCGCGAGCTGACCGCCGACGGCAGTGACCCGGTGGTGCTGGGCAATTTGAACCAGCCGACCTTCCTGATGTGCGACGAGCGCGGGCTGTGGATCAATGAAGATGCCACGCACCGGGCGCGATTGCTGCTGATTGATAAGCAGGGGCGCCAGCAGACCATTCTGTCGTTCCTCAAAGCCCCGCAGTCGATTGTGCCTACCGGGCGCGGGACTTATCTGGTGGCCGAGGGCGGGAGAAACCGCGTGCTGGAGCTGACGCCTGAGTAACATCTCCCGCGACGTAGATCACGGCCGCTGAAATCGCGATACCCGCGAACGACAATACTGAGAACGTCGAAAACTCCCCCCGAGTCGGTTTGAAATGGAAAAAACTCTAATCGCCTGCGTGCTGATCACTTGCCTGACCGGCTGTGTCGGTGCGCAACTTTCACTTCCCGAGCCAAAAAACGCAGCCGCTCCAGATCAGCGGGAATCATCCACGAAAGAAACCGAACGCCAATGGTGCGGCATGACGCTTTGGGTTGGGTTGCCACTGCCGCTGCAACTTCCCGTTTGCCAGTCACGCCCTCCTCCGTCCTACCTATACGCATGCGGCCCTTTCATGTTCCTGGGACCGATCATGCACAGCTACGAAGGTAATGCCTTGTGTGGAAAGTTTCTTTGAGAGCCATCGGCATACACGCACGCGGGGCACACCCCGGTGCCTGCCAGACGCTTCGCATCGATAGCACTGATGATTACTATCGAAACGAGCGCCTGCTCGATATTCGCAACCGATTCCTATAATCCCCTCCCTGACTCCCTCCCCTCGCCTGGCTTCAGGCGACATTCACCTCGGAACCCACCATCATGCCAAGCGCCAGCCAGGCCCCTAGCGGCCTTCCCGAACATAATCAGCAAAGCGTCAAACAGCAGTGGCTGGCCATTCTCTCAGTGGCCGTTGGCGCCTTCGCCCTGGTGACCAGCGAGTTTCTCCCGGTAGGCGTACTCAACGACGTCGCCAGCGACTTGGGTATCAGTGCCGGGCATGCCGGGCTGATGGTAACCCTGCCCGGCATCATGGCCGCCCTCGCCGCGCCTTTGCTGTCGGTGTTCATTGGCGCCATGGACCGTCGCTACCTGCTGATCAGCCTGACGCTGATCATGATCATCGCCAACTCGGTCGTGGCCTTTGCCAGCGACTTCAACCTGCTGCTGTTCGGTCGCGTACTGCTGGGCATCAGCATTGGCGGGTTCTGGGCCACAGCCATCGCCCTCAGCGGCCGCCTGGCGCCCAAAGGCGTGGGCGTGGCGAAGGCCACCTCGATCATCATGATGGGCGTCACACTGGCCACCGTGTTGGGCGTGCCCGTAGGCACCTGGCTCAGCGGCTTGATGGGCTGGCGCATGACTTTTCTGGTGACTGCACTGGTTGGCGTGCCGGTGTTGCTGGCGCAGGTCTTCCTGCTCCCACGGCTGACTCCGGAAAAAGCCATCCGCGTGAGTGACCTGCCGGCCTTGTTTATCAACCCACAAGCCCGGGTCGGATTGATCGCCGTATTGCTGATCGGTCTGGCGCACTTTGCCGCCTATACCTACGTCGCCCCTTTCTTCAAACAGAGTGCCGGTTTCGATGGGCCGACGATCGGCTCGCTGCTACTGCTCTATGGCGTGGCCGGCGTGCTAGGCAACATCTTTGCCGGTTTCGCCGCCAACCGCAGCGTGCGCAACACCCTGCTGCTGGTCGCACTGATGATCGGCACCAGCACCGCCCTGTTCCCCCATTTCGCCACTGGCATGACCGGCGCAGCGATGCTGATTGCACTCTGGGGCTTCGCCTTCGGCGCCTTCCCGGCCTGCGCCAGCATCTGGATGTTTGTCGTGGCACCCAAGGACGTCGAACGCGGCATGCCGCTCTTCGTCGCCTTGTTCCAGGTGATCATCGCCCTGGGCTCGTTCTTCGGCGGACGGATCGTCGATCAGATGGGCAGCTCGGTGTTGTTGAGCCTGGCCACGGCGTTGGTCGGGGCGGGTTTTGTGACGGTGCTGGTGCTGGGTCGCAAAGTGAGCAATAGCCTGGTGGCTCAACCGGCCTAAGCGGAAAGTCGTTGACTAAAAAGCCTGCTGAGCATTGAGCCCAGCAGGCTTTTTTGTTTCAGGTGAGCATCATGACGGCCAATCTTCGTCATGCCTCCTCACACAATGGAGCGTTTGCCCCCACGCCTCTGAACTAGCCTTGGAAGGTCGCCGACGTGGCGACTGGCTGACAAGGAGCTTATATGCCAACGAGGTATCGGGATGCGGTCACGGGGGAGTACGTGACAGAAAGTGAGGCGAAAAAAAGACCAAGGGAGACGGTGAAGGAGACGGATAAAAAGCCTGCGTCAAAGCCGAAGGATTTGAGTAGTACAGCGGAGTAATGAAATCCGAAAACAAAAAAGCCCCGTAGACTTTTGTCTACGGGGCTTTTATTTGTATGGCGGAGAGATAGGGATTCGAACCCTAGGTACCGGTGAAGGTACAACGGATTTCGAATCCGTCCCATTCGGCCACTCTGGCATCTCTCCAACGGCGCGCATCATAACAGCGTGGTTCAGGAAAGCAAAGCTCGAAGCGAGATTTTTTTCCGTGCTATCAGATGCTTGCGTCGATTAAAGCGGTACGCCAAGACGATTGGCGACTTCTTCGTAGGCTTCGATAACGTCACCGAGGCCCTGGCGGAAGCGGTCTTTGTCCATCTTCTTCTTGGTGTCCTTGTCCCACAGGCGGCAGCCGTCCGGGCTGAATTCGTCGCCCAGGACGATGGAACCGTCGTGGAACACACCGAATTCGAGCTTGAAGTCCACCAGCAGCAGGCCGGCGTCGTCGAACAGCTTGCTCAGCACGTCGTTGACCTTGAGGGACAACTCCTTCATGCGCGCCAGTTGTTCAGCGGTGCCCCAGCCGAACGCCACGACGTGGGATTCGTTGATGAACGGGTCGCCCTTGGCGTCGTCCTTCAGGAACAGCTCGAACGTGTAAGGGTTGAGCTTGAGGCCCTCTTCCACGCCCAGGCGCTTGACCAGGCTGCCGGCAGCGTAGTTACGCACGACGCATTCGACCGGGATCATGTCGAGCTTCTTGACCAGGCACTCGTTGTCGCCCAGCAGTTTGTCGAATTGGGTCGGAATGCCGGCCTCTTCGAGCTTCTGCATGATGAAGGCGTTGAACTTGTTGTTCACCATGCCTTTGCGATCAAGTTGTTCGATGCGCTTGCCGTCGAACGCCGAGGTGTCGTTGCGAAACAGCAGGATCAGGCGGTTGGCGTCGTCGGTCTTGTACACCGACTTGGCTTTGCCGCGGTAGAGTTCTTCACGTTTTTCCATGATGGGCTCCGCTTTGAGTGAGGTGGGCTAGGCGATGTGTCGCCAGTCGAGCCCTGAATCTTGATCGGCCAATTGCAGCCAGTCCGGGTCGCACCCGAGGGTGTCGACAAAACATTGCCGGGCAAGCGTCGGCAGGTTGTTCTTGCTGCTCAAGTGGGCCAGGACCAGGTGTTGCAGGTCTTGCCAGCCCAACTCATACACCAGGTATGCCGCCTGGTGGTTGTTCAAATGTCCCAGTTCGCCGCCGACCCGCTGCTTGAGAAAGTACGGGTAATGACCACGAGCCAGCAGGTCCCGACAGTGGTTGGCCTCGATCATCAACGCATCGAGGTCGCGGTAGCCGTCCAGCACCTTGGAGCAGTAGGACCCCAGGTCAGTGAGCACGCCGAAACGCCGCTCACCGCCACTGAAGACATACTGCGTCGGTTCCTGGGCGTCATGTGCGACGGCAATCACATCAATGCTCAACGCACCGATCTGCAGTTGCTCGCCACCGGCCAGGAAACCTCTAGGCTCGATAGGTTTGCGCATCCCGCGCAGGGTGCCGCGACTGAGGTACACCGGAAGATTGTAGCGCCGAGACAGCAAACCCACGCCATGCACGTGGTCGGCATGTTCGTGGGTTACCAGAATCGCGCTCAGCTGCGCGGGGTGTACCCCCAGGCGCAGCAGGCGCCGCTCGGTTTCTTTTAACGAGAAACCACAATCCACCAGCACATACGTGTCGTCATGTGCGACCAGCGTGCCGTTCCCTTGGCTACCGCTGCCGAGAACGGCAAAACGCATCGGATCAGCCCAGGTTGTCCTGAATCACGCCCAACACTTTGCGCGCTGTTTCAGCCGGCGCAACGGTGTTGATGTTCTTCTCGACGGTGACTTGCACGCTTTCGCCAACCTTGCTCAAACGAACCTGGTAACGCTCGGCGCGGGTCTCGATTTCTTCCTTGGTCGGTTTGCTGCCGAACAGCTTGCCGAAGAAACCTGGCTCGTCGTCTTTACGCTCGGCTTTTTCAGCCACGTTGATGTAGTACAGGCCCAGGCTGCGGTTGATGTCTTCAACACGCCAAGGGCCCTGCTCCAGGGCGCGACCAACACTGGCCCACGCACGGTCGAGGTCTTCGCCGAGGTTCAGCACTACGTTGCCGCTGCCGTCCTCGGTGAGGCTGACACGGCTCGGAGTATCGTAATCACGTGCGGCGAGCAGGGAGACCGAACCGCCCTTCTCGGAAATACGGCTCATGCTGGCCAGCATTTCGTCGACCAGTGCCGAATCAACACCGGTGTTGACCGAACGGTTGGTGAAATCAACGTTGGCGGTGCTGCCGGCAGGACGCTCGGCGCTGACCACATAGACTTCACTGGTATTACGCTGTACACCCGGCTCGATGCGCACACGCACACGGGTTTCGCTGTCGGAGGCTACGCCACCGGCCTGCAGGCGCTTGGCCATGGTGGCGGACAGTTCGTTGCCCTGCTGCCATGCCGTGGTGAATTCACCGGTCTGTGGACGCTGCTGGTCGATACGGAAACCGTTGTCCTGGAAGAACTGCACTGCCACTGGCCAGACTTCGGCGGGTGGACGCTGAGCAACGATCCAACGCGAATCACCGCTCTTCTGCAGGCTGTAGTCGCTGGCATCGGCCACGGCCGAGATCGGCTGTGGACGTGGCACGACGTACTCACCCTTGGTGGTGTCGTCGGCGACGTTGCGCGGGATCGGCAGCAACGGGTCAAGGCGCTTGGCGACGTTGACGTCCGGTGGCAGTTGCATCGGTTTGGTTGCTTGTGCTTCCAGGTAATCGCTGCCGCGGTCACGGAAGTAGCCTTCCGGGCCCCAGATCCAACCGCAGCCACTGGTGCTGGAGATAATCAAGGCAAGTGCGGAAAGTCCGGCCAATCGCTTCATGCGTAGTGCTTCCTCAATTAAACCAGGACGCCGGACTGGCGCAGGGCCTGTCGCAGCGGTTCATGACAGGCTTCGCTCAGACGGGTGAGCGGCAGACGGATACCGTCCGGCATCATGCCCATTTCAGTCAGCGCCCACTTCACGGGAATAGGGTTGGATTCGATAAACAGTGTCTTGTTGAGCGGCATCAGCTTCTCGTGGATCGCGCGGGCGGTCACGGCGTCACCGGCGATGGCGGCGGCGCACATTTCGCTCATGGCACGCGGGGCCACGTTGGCGGTCACGGAGATGTTGCCTTTGCCGCCCAGCAGCATCAGTTCGACAGCGGTGGCGTCGTCACCGGAATACACCAGGAAATCGCTGCTCACGCCGGCCAGGATGTCCTTGGCGCGTTGCAGGTCGCCGGTGGCTTCCTTGATACCGATGATGTTCGGTACGGTGGACAGGCGGATCACCGTCTCGGCCTTCATATCACACGCGGTACGACCCGGTACGTTATAGAGGATCTGCGGGATGTCGACCGCTTCGGCAATGGCGCGGAAATGCTGGTACAGGCCTTCCTGGGTCGGCTTGTTGTAGTACGGCGTCACCAGCAGGCAGGCATCGGCGCCGGCCTTCTTGGCGTTTTTGGTCAGCTCGATCGCTTCGCGCGTCGAGTTGGCGCCCGTACCGGCGATCACGGCAATGCGGCCCGCCACACGCTTGACCACGAATTCGATGACCTGGATGTGTTCTTCCACATCGAGGGTGGCCGACTCACCTGTGGTGCCGACCGCCACAATGGCGTTGGTGCCTTCTTGCAGGTGGAAGTCCACCAGTTTGCCCAGGCTGTCCCAGTCGAGATGACCTTGTGCATCCATGGGTGTGACCAGTGCCACCATACTGCCCGCAATCATGCAACCGCTCCTGCCGGAAAAAGAGAGCCGTAATGGTACTGGCGCCAAGATGCTTGCACAAGCAAAGTACCGCCTGAGGATGCGTTCTGGCGCAACTAAACGACAGGCAATGCCATCATTGGGCCAAAGGCTGCCTCCAAGCGCGTCGAAATCCGGCCGTTCACGTAATGAAAACGCCACCTCCTAGCCCTTGGCGACGGTTTTCGCTACCCTTCATCCTTTGATCGATACAGCCCACGCGGTATCGACCGCTCATCGCTTTAGGAAGGCTGCATGTCCACCCCCACAGTTCGCGAACAATTCCTTGTTATCAGTGCCCTCGGCGCCAACCCCATGGAGCTGACCAACGTCCTGTGCCGCGCCAGCCATGAGAACCGCTGCGCCGTCGTGACCTCCCGCCTGACCCGCCACGGCGAGTGCAGCGCGCTGGTCCTGCAGATTTCCGGCTCCTGGGACGCCCTGGCGCGCCTGGAAACCGGCCTGCCCGGCCTGGCCAAGAAACACAACTTCACCGTCAACGTGGTGCGCAGCGCCGCCCTGGAAAACCGTCCGCAGGCCTTGCCCTATGTGGCGTATGTCAGCTCGGCGTACCGTTCGGACATCGTCAACGAGCTGTGCCAGTTCTTTATCGACCACAACGTCGAGCTGGAGAACCTGACCTGCGACACCTACCAGGCGCCACAAACCGGCGGCACCATGCTCAACGCCACGTTTACCGTGACCTTGCCGGCTGGTGTACAGATCAGCTGGTTGCGCGACCAGTTCCTGGACTTCGCCGATGCCCTGAACCTCGACGCATTGATCGAGCCATGGCGCCCACAGAACCCTATGTAAGGAACGCCCCATGCCGGTTGTCATCGACACACCCGTAGCCGATTTCGAAGCTCAGGCCACCAGCGGCCAGACCTTCAGCCTCGCCGCCCTCAAGGGCAAGCAAGTGGTGATCTACTTCTACCCCAAGGACAGCACCCCCGGCTGCACCACCGAAGGCCAAGGGTTCCGTGACCACTACGCAGCGTTCAAGGCGGCCAACACCGAAGTGTTCGGGGTGTCGCGCGACAGCGTGAAGTCCCACGAGAACTTCAAGGCCAAGCAGGAATTCCCCTTCGAGCTGATCAGCGACAAGGACGAAACGGTCTGCCAGCTGTTTGATGTGATCAAGCTGAAGAAGCTGTATGGCAAGGAATACCTGGGCGTGGATCGCAGCACGTTCCTTATCGACAAGGATGGCGTACTGCGCCAGGAATGGCGTGGAGTGAAGGTGCCTGGGCATGTGGATGCCGTGTTGGCCGCAGCACAATCCTTGAACAAAGCATGACTGTAGTGAGCGGGCTTGCCCCGCGCTGGGTGGCGAAGCCGCCCCAAATCCAGGCACCGCGGTCTTCCTGAAACACCGCGGCGTACCGTTTAGGGCGGCTTCGCCACCCAGCGCGGGGCAAGCCCGCTCACTACAGCAGCCCGTTACAACAGTGGCGCTACCACGGGTTCTTGCCGAGGCCAGGCATCCAGCACCGCCTTGAACAGCGTCGCCAGGGGAATCGCAAAAAACACTCCCCAGAATCCCCACAACCCGCCGAACAACAGCACCGCGCAGATGATCGCCACCGGGTGCAGGTTGACCGCCTCCGAAAACAGCAGCGGCACAAGCACGTTGCCATCCAGGGTCTGGATGATCCCGTAGACCGCCATCAGGTAGATGAACTGATCACTCCACCCCCATTGGAACAGCGCGATCAGCGTCACCGGCACCGTCACCACCACGGCGCCGACATAAGGGACAACCACCGAGACCCCCACCAACAATGCCAGCAGCGCCGCGTAGTTCAGGTCCAGGGCGATAAAGGCGATGTAGGTCACGCCGCCGCAAATAATGATCTCGATGACCTTGCCACGGATGTAATTGGCGATCTGTCGGTTCATCTCCTCGGCCACCCGCGTGATCAGCGCCCGCTCGCGCGGCAGATAACCGCGCACCCAGCGGCCGATCATGGCGCGGTCCTTGAGGAAGAAAAACACCAGGATCGGCACAAGAACCAGGTAGATCATGATGTTGACCAACAACGGCAAGCTGGACAGGGAAAACGTCAGCGCCCACTGGCCGAACTTTCCGATCTCGCCGCGCGCCACTTCGATGGCCTGCAACACCTGCTCGTCCGACACCAGATGGGGATAACGCTCCGGCAACAGCAGCAACAACGACTGCCATTTGGCAAGCATGCCCGGCAGCTCGTTGAACAGGGTGATCAACTGATGCCACAGCAACGGCAACACCACCACGATAAACAGCACCAGCAGCCCCATGAACAAGGCAAATACCAACCCCACCGCCACACCGCCCGGCAAGCGCAACCGCTCAAGGGTTGTGACCAGACCCTGCATCAGGTAGGCCAGCACCATCCCCGCCAGGACCGGCGCCAGCATGCCACCCAAAGTGAGCACCGCCGTAAAGGCCAGGAACAGCAGGACGGCCAGCACTACCGCTTCCTCATCGGAGAAGTAGCGCTGAATCCAGTCTCGTAACACTTTGAACATCAATAGACCTCAGGTGGTGGGGGCGAACGGTTCAGGCCTTGCGCAACCAGTAACGGTACACACCGGCGGCGTCCTCTTCGTGCAGCAGGGTGTGACCCGCCAGTTTGGCAAACGTCCGGAAATCACGCTGGGAGCCTGCATCCGTGGCGATTACCTTGAGCACCGCGCCGCTGGCCAATCGATTGAGCTCCAGCTTGGCCTTGAGCAAAGGCAGCGGGCAATTGAGGCCGCTGGCATCGAGTTCGGCATCAAAGGCTACAGCGTCGGTCATGGTTTTACTCCGGGCACGGGTTTGAGCTGCTTAGAATATCTGGTCCGAAGCTCAGTGTCCGGCTACAGTAAGCTCTTTGTCGAAAGGCTCTGTGCATGACTTTTTTGCGCCCCACCCTGCTGACGCTGGCTTGCCTGCTGGCCTCCCCAGGCTTCGCTGACGACCTGCCGTCACTTGGCGACGCCAGTTCTGCCATTGTCTCGCCACAACAGGAATACCAGCTGGGCCGTGCCTGGCTGGCCTACTTGCGGGGCCAGGTCTCGCAACTGAATGATCCGCAACTCAAGGATTATGTCGAAACCAGCGTGTACAAACTGGTGGAGACCAGCCAGGTCAATGACCGGCGCCTGGAGTTCATCCTGATCAACAGCCCGCAACTCAACGCCTTTGCCGCACCTGGCGGGATCGTCGGGGTCAACGGCGGCCTGTTCCTCAATGCGCAGACCGAGGGCGAATACGCCTCGGTACTGGCCCACGAATTGGCTCACCTGTCCCAACGCCACTTCGCACGCGGCGTGGAAGCGCAGCAGCGCATGCAGATCCCGATGATGGCCGCCCTGCTCGGCGGCATCATTGCCGCTGCCGCAGGTGCAGGTGACGCCGGCATTGCCGCGATTGCCGGCACCCAGGCCGCTGCCATCCAGGAACAGCGCCGCTTCTCGCGCCAGAACGAGCAAGAAGCCGATCGCATCGGCATCCTCAACCTGGAAAAAGCCGGTTACGACCCGCGCTCCATGCCGACCATGTTCGAACGCCTGATGCGCCAATACCGCTTCGACGCCAAGCCACCGGAATTCTTGCTGACGCACCCGGTGACCGAATCGCGGATCGCCGACACCCGCAACCGCGCCGAGCAAGCCAAATCCGGCGGCAAGGAAGACAGCCTGCGCTATCAACTGATTCGCGCACGGGTGCAGTTGCAATACGAAGACACACCTGGTCTTGCGGCCAAGCGTTTCCAGGCGCAATTGGACGAGAACCCGAAAAACGATGTGGCGCGTTATGGCTTGGCCATCGCGCAGATCAAAGGCTCCCAGTTCAAGGAAGCGCGGGAGAACCTCGCCCCCTTGCTGGCCAAGGCGCCCAACGACATCACCTACAACCTGGCTCAAGTCCAACTGGACATCGACAACAACCGCCTGCCGGATGCGCAACAGCGTACGGATCGGATGCTCACGCAATATCCCGGCAACTATCCGTTGAATCAGGTGCGCGTGGACCTTCTGCTGAAACAGAACCGTACCGCCGATGCAGAGAAAGCCTTGGACGGTTTGCTCAAGTCCCGCCCCGACGATCCCGATGTTTGGTATCAGGTCGCCGAAACGCGCGGCTTGTCTGGCAACATCATTGGCCTGCACCAGGCACGCGCCGAGTACTTTGCGCTGGTGGGCGACTTCCAGCAGGCCATCCAGCAGTTGGACTTCGCCAAGCGCAGGGCGGGCAGCAATTTCCCGTTATCGTCACGCATCGATGCGCGCCAGCGTGAACTGATCGAACAGGAACGCCTGGTGAAGGGGATGATGAGCTAACCCCCCATCGCCCACAAAAAAGCCCCGCCCTCGTCAACCGAGGGCGGGGCTTTTTATTGAGCTAGCGGATTATTCGGCCAGCTTGAAGGTAATGAAGCTGGCACGCCCCTGGCGCAACACACGCATGGACACCGAACGATTCTTCGGCAACGCCTTGGCGATGTCGGTGAATTGCTTGGTGGTTTCAATGGCCTGGTTGTTCAGGTGAGTAATGACGTCGCCCGGTTGCAGGCCGATCAGTGCCGCAGGACCGTCCTGCACTTCCTTGATCACCACGCCGCTCTTGAGGTCGAAGCTTTTCTTCTGCTCGTCGGTCATCTCGACCACAGCAATACCCAGGCGGTTGCTGCTGCGCTCGGCACCAGGCTTGGCGTTGCCCAGGGCATCGAGGGTGGCGCCCTCTTCGGGGATGGCACCGACGGTCAGTTCAACGGTCTGGCGCTTGCCTTCACGAATCACTTCCAGCTTGGCCTTGGCGCCAGCCTTGAGCGCGCCGACCAGATGTGGCAGGTCGGCCGACATGACAATTGGCTGGCCATTCATGCTCAGAATCACGTCGCCGACTTGCAGGCCGCCCTTGGCTGCCGGGCCACCGTCCTGAATCTGCGCGACCAGGGCACCGGCCGGCTTGTCGAGGCCGAAGGACTCAGCCAGATCCTTGTTCACTTCCTGGATCACCACGCCCAACCAGCCACGGCTGACCTTGCCACCGCTCTTGAGCTGATTGGAAACGTCCATGGCCACGTCGATCGGGATGGCGAACGATACGCCCATGAAACCACCGGAACGGGTGTAGATCTGCGAGTTGATCCCCACCACTTCGCCGGCCAGGTTGAACAGCGGACCACCGGAGTTGCCCGGGTTGATCGGCACGTCGGTCTGGATGAACGGCACATAGTTCTCGTTCGGCAGGCTACGCCCAATGGCGCTGACGATGCCTTGGGTCACGGTGTGGTCAAAGCCGAACGGCGAACCGATGGCGACAACCCACTGCCCGGCTTTCAAGTCCTGGGATTTACCCAGCTTGAGAACCGGCAGGTCCTTGCCATCGATCTTCAGCAAGGCCACGTCGGAGCGCGGGTCAGTACCCACCAGCTTGGCTTTCAGCTCACTGCGATCCGCCAGGCGCACGAGGATCTCGTCGGCATCGGCAATCACGTGGTTGTTGGTGAGGATGTAACCATCCGGCGAGATGATGAAGCCCGAGCCCAGGGACTGCGCCTCACGCTGGCCACCGCCACCGCGGGGCGAACGCTGTTGCGGCATGCCGCGCTCGAAGAACTCGCGCAGCATCGGCGGCAGGCCTTCCAGGTCCGGCATCTGCTGATTGGAGACTTTGCGGTCCGGCAGTTTCTGCGTGGTACTGATGTTCACCACCGCAGGCGAGGCCTGCTCAACCAGTTGGGTGAAGTCAGGCAACTCGGCCGCTTGCGCAGGCAAGGCCTGACCCAGCACCAATACCGTGGCGACTATGGATAGATAAGACTTCAAACGTGGTATCGACATACAGCTCCCGTTACGACGAGCAGGGTTGAGCGACAGGGTTCAAGAAACGCCGAAAACTGCGACCGACATTTTTGTTCCGCGAACAAAGCAAGGCCAGAGCCGACAAGCCCTGACCTATAAAAAACATGGGGGATTTTTGCAAGTGAAAATGCTGATCCATTCATTTCATGCTCTCGGCAACCGACCCGGCATGGGCTTAACATTGAAAGCTCAGGATGAACATAGGATTAACAACTCACGGCTGGGCGGCGGTCTTTTTTTCGCCGCGCACCGACAGTGCGATGCGTTCAGCAGTACCGATCGGAATTTCGCCGACAACCGTCACCATCATCTCTCCGTCCACCGTGTTCAGGCGCCGCGAGACGGCGACTGTAGGCCCCAATTGGGTGCGGGTTTCAGTGACGCTTGCATCGTTGATCGGCTCAAGAAATACCGAGAAGCGCGCCAGCCCGTCTTCATACATCAGGCTATCGACCGTTGCTTTCGTCTGGGTATCGGTGCGCGCTGCGCTATTGGTCAGTTGAAACCCCGGCGGCAACCATTCCATATGCCAGTTCTCGGTGGTCGGGACTTGCGGCGCGCTAGCGCCAGCTGCGGCGATAGGCGTGCATTCGCTGCTGGGTTGCAAATCACGATCACCCGGCACGGTCGACGTATTTAAACGCGTGAACTGAAAACGCTCCAGCAACTGCCCCTGGTCATTGAGCAGCAGGGACTTGAGTGGCAAGGCGGTATCACGGTCCAGGTGCAGCTCGAAGCCGTAACGATATTGGTCACGGGGCGTGATCGAGACGATCACTGCATTACGACCGGCCACGCGGGACTTGCCGATGACGGCCAGCTCATAGAATTCATTGAGTCTTTGCGGATCAAGCGCACGTGACGGTGCATCACGCGAATTTCCAAGGCCTGCGACAAGGGTGCCGCTGACACACTGAGTACGGCCGTCCAACCGCACGACTTCCTGGGCAGAGCCATCGAGCTGCAAGAGCCGCTCACGGACCTGGCCATCCTGGACACGATGCCAGATGTCATGGGTGGAAAAACTGCCGTTACGCTCGTAGACGAACGTACCTTGAAAGCTTTGCTGCTGCTCTGCACGCCCAAGTCGAGTCAGCCAGTCTTGGGCTTCATCGGCGTGGGCGGGGAGTGCAAACCAACTGCTGAGCAAAAGCGTAAGGAGCGGTATGGCGCGCATAGAGCTCCTTACGAATCAGCGGTTTTCCAGGCTTGCGGCGCGAGCATAAGGCAGCGCGCTTTCAGTGCCTTTCAGAGCCGATTCCTGTGCGTGTTGGCGCAGGTAGCCTGGAAGACGCTGGTCCTGCCAGCCGGATTGGCCTTGCAGTACACCATTGGCCATCGGGCCGGTGGTGTCAGAGCTTTCCTTGTAACCGGCCAATACCGCTGGGCCTTTGACTTGCGGACCGGCCATGACCGGCTGCTGGGTCTGCTGAGCCAGTTCGGCACCGGCGATTTCGTCCTGGTTGTACAGGCGAACACCCGCCAGCACTGCAACAGTCACCGAGGCAGCGACTGCCAGGCGACCCAGGCTACGCCATGGACCACGAGCAGCTTTTGCCGGAACGGCTTCATCAGCCAGAGCGGCAGAAACGGCCGCAGCAATATCCAGACGAGGGATTAGAAGATCCTTGTGCATCACCGCCCGAGCGA
This sequence comes from Pseudomonas sp. RP-B7, assembly GCF_059803535.1. NCBI lineage: Bacteria > Pseudomonadati > Pseudomonadota > Gammaproteobacteria > Pseudomonadales > Pseudomonadaceae > Pseudomonas > Pseudomonas sp. RP-B7. Next base: position 131,164 of record NZ_JAPFHC010000013.1, on the reverse strand, counting down.
CTTGGTAACGAGACCAGGTATCACGGGTTTCGGCGTCATCAAATGCGTTGAGCACTCGACGAAGTTCCAGTTCATCCGCTTCGTTATCCATCACTGCGGACAGCGATTCCTGCAGGGCATCACGACTCATGGCGGTTCCTCTCTTGGCTGTCGCCGCTGTCTTTAGTTCTCTTGCAACAACGGTTGCAAGGCTTTATCGATGGCTTCCCGGGCCCGGAAAATCCGTGACCTTACAGTCCCCACCGGACACTGCATGACGCTCGCAATGTCTTCGTAACTCAGACCATCGAATTCACGTAAAGTTAACGCCGTACGCAAATCTTCTGGCAGTTGCTGAATGGTGCGATGAACGGTGCCTTCGATCTCGTCGCGCAGCAATGCACGCTCCGGCGACTCGAGATCTTTGAGGCCGTGATCACCATCGTAAAATTCAGCATCTTCTGAACTAACATCACTATCCGGTGGGCGGCGTCCGCGAGAGACCAGATAGTTCTTCGCCGTGTTGATGGCGATGCGGTACAGCCACGTGTAAAACGCACTGTCGCCGCGGAAATTGCCTAGTGCACGGTACGCCTTGATAAAGGCTTCCTGTGCAACGTCCTGCGCTTCATGGGTGTCGTGCACAAACCGCACGATCAACCCGAGAATTTTGTGCTGGTATTTCAGCACTAGCAGATCAAAAGCTCGCTTGTCGCCGCGTTGAACGCGCTCGACCAGCTGCTGATCCTCTTCCTGGGTTAGCATGAACACTCCTCGTTGTACTTGAAGGAGGCTTGCATAACTAAACGATCAGGCTTGCAAACATAGACTCGGTCTTTTCGCAAAAGTTCTCCCCCTTCAAGCAAGTTTCCGGCACGCACTGATTTGGCACACACGAAAAACGCAGCACGGGCAACGCCGGCTGCGCGAATAATCTTGTCGCCGGTTTTCTGACGCGTCCAATGCTCCCGACGGGCCAATAAACTCAACGTTTTCCCAGCTTTCGGGCAACCTGCTATTGAGTCGAGGCTTATGCAAAAAGTTCCCGCTTCAATAACCAGCTGATTCTACCCGAGCCGTGCACCGTAATCTCACATTGCCACGAATGCCCGGCTATTGTGCCGCTCCCCCCCTCTATATACTAGTAGCCCGTGTGTCCCTTTGATTCGCCGATCCAGGCGTCCTGTCTGCGCCTGCCCCTTGGATCGCTTTTTGCGGAATCCTTCTAATGAGCCAACAGTTTCAACACGATGTCCTGGTGATCGGTAGCGGCGCGGCCGGCTTGAGTCTGGCGCTGACCCTCCCCAGCCATCTGCGCATTGCGGTCCTGAGCAAGGGCGACCTGGCCAACGGCTCGACATTCTGGGCCCAGGGCGGCGTCGCTGCCGTGCTGGATGACACCGACACGGTGCAATCCCACGTCGAAGACACCCTCAACGCCGGCGGCGGCCTGTGTCATGAAGACGCGGTGCGCTTCACCGTGGAGCACAGCCGCGAGGCGATCCAATGGCTGATCGACCAGGGCGTGCCGTTCACCCGCGATGAACACGCGGGCAGCGATGACGGCGGTTTCGAATTCCACCTGACCCGCGAAGGCGGCCACAGCCACCGTCGCATCATCCACGCCGCCGACGCCACCGGCGCCGCGATCTTCAAGACCCTGCTCGACCAAGCCCGCCAGCGCCCCAACATCGAATTGCTGGAGCAACGCGTCGCCGTCGACCTGATCACCGAAAAACGCCTGGGCCTGGAAGGCGATCGCTGCCTCGGCGCCTACGTGCTCAACCGTGGCAGCGGCGAAGTCGACACCTACGGTGCGCGCTTCACCATTCTCGCTTCGGGCGGCGCGGCCAAGGTCTACCTCTACACCAGCAACCCTGACGGTGCCTGCGGCGACGGCATCGCCATGGCCTGGCGTTCGGGCTGTCGGGTGGCGAACCTGGAATTCAACCAGTTCCACCCCACCTGCCTGTACCACCCGCAGGCCAAGAGTTTCCTGATCACCGAAGCCCTGCGCGGCGAAGGTGCACACCTGAAACTGCCGAACGGCGAACGCTTCATGCAACGCTTCGACCCGCGCGCCGAACTGGCCCCACGGGACATCGTCGCCCGCGCCATCGACCATGAAATGAAGCGCCTGGGTATCGACTGCGTGTACCTGGACATCAGCCACAAACCCGAAGCTTTCATCAAGACCCACTTCCCCACCGTCTATGAACGCTGCCTGGCCTTCAACATCGACATCACCAAAGGCCCGATCCCGGTCGTCCCGGCCGCGCACTACACCTGCGGCGGCGTAATGGTCGACCAAAATGGCCGCACCGACGTGCCCGGCCTGTACGCGATTGGCGAAACCAGCTTCACCGGCCTGCACGGCGCCAATCGCATGGCCAGCAACTCGCTGCTCGAATGCTTCGTCTACGCCCGCTCGGCGGCGGCGGACATCCTCGAACAACTGCCACGCATCCCCGTGCCGGATGCCCTGCCCCGCTGGGACGCAAGCCAGGTCACCGATTCGGACGAAGACGTGATCATCGCCCACAACTGGGACGAGCTGCGGCGCTTCATGTGGGACTACGTAGGGATCGTGCGTACCAACAAGCGCCTGCAACGCGCGCAGCACCGGGTCCGGCTGTTGCTGGATGAGATCGACGAGTTCTACAGCAACTACAAAGTCAGCCGCGACCTGATCGAGTTGCGCAACCTGGCCCAAGTCGCGGAGCTGATGATCCGCTCAGCCATGGAACGCAAGGAAAGCCGCGGCCTGCACTACACCCTCGACTACCCCGAGATGCTGCCCGAAGCCCGCGACACTATCCTGGTGCCAACCACCTACGGCGACTGAACTTCAAGCGCACCCGCAGGCGCCGATGCACATCGGCTGCCTGCGAATCACCCGGCACACAGATCGAACGCACCCACCACTGCCCCGGCACGCGATAGCGCAGCACCACGATCAGCGGCAACGCCAGGCTGTCGGGGCGCAACTGCACGCTATGCCAACCCCGCTCGGCGCTGAACAGGTGCCAACCGTCTGCGTCGCGGCGCAGGCCACGAATCGACGAACGGTGAGTCAGCAGGATATGACGCGGCAAGACCCAGGCGGCATGCGCCAGGCACACCAACAGACCAAGGCTGGAATAGGACAGATCAAGCAACAAAAGCGCACCCAGTGCGAACAGCTGGGCAAGGAGATACGCCGCCAGCAACAGCCGTGAGGCCTGCCAGCGGCATTCAAAGGCGTGATTACTTGGGCTGGACACGATCCAGAATCATCCGAACCATGCGCTGCAGCTCCGGATCTTCAGATTCGGCGCGCTCCATGAACCAGCCGAACATGTCCTGATCTTCGCACGTCAACAGCCGCACATAGAGGTCGCGGTCCACTTGATTGAGCGTCGCGTAAACCTCTTTGGTAAAAGGCACCAACAACACGTCCAATTCCAGCATGCCACGACGGCTGTGCCAGTAGAGGCGATTGATTTCAACATCTTCGACCATGGAACGCTCCTCAAATAGGCGACAAGTATACAGGCCCGGCCGCACCCGAACAGTCGGCTTTGGTCGCCCCATACGGAAACTATCCATTTGCCGGGCGCCCCTCTATGATGCACCCATGACTTTTTGACCTGCGATGACCCATGGCTGACTCCGCTTTCTTCTGCCCCCTGTCCCACGAAGGCGTTCTCGCCGTCCGCGGCTCCGACGCTGCCAAGTTCCTGCAAGGGCAACTGACCTGCAACCTCAACTACCTGAGCGATACCCAGGCCAGCCTCGGCGCGCGCTGCACGCAAAAAGGGCGCATGCAATCGAGCTTTCGCATCCTGCTGCAAGGTGACGGCGTGTTGCTGGCCATGGCCACCGAGCTGCTGGAGCCGCAACTGGCCGACTTGAAGAAATACGCCGTCTTCTCCAAATCCAAACTCACCGACGAAAGCGCCGCCTGGGTGCGTTTCGGCCTGATGGGTGCGGATCCGGCACTGGCCGCCCTCGGCCTTGAACTGCCAGCCGAGACCGACAGCGTTGCACGCACCGAGCACTTGATCGCCATTCGGGTTTCGCCCGAGCGCGCCGAGCTCTGGGTGCCCGTCGAGCACGCCGACACCGTGCGCGCCCAATTGGCTGCGCAAGCGCAAGAAACCGACCTGAACGAATGGCTGCTGGGCCAGATCCGCGCCGGCATCGGCCAGGTCATGGCGCAAACCCGCGAACTGTTCATCCCGCAGATGCTCAACCTGCAAGCCATCGGCGGCGTCAGCTTCAAGAAAGGCTGCTACACCGGTCAGGAAATCGTCGCGCGCATGCAGTACCTGGGCAAACTCAAACGCCGCCTGTACCGTTTGCGCCTGGATACGCCTGAAACACCCGAGCCAGGCACCCCGCTGTTTTCGCCCAGCCATAACAGCTCGATCGGCGAAGTGGTGATTGCAGCAAAAGCTGACCAGACGATTGAACTTCTGGCCGTATTGCAAGCCGAAGCTGCCGATAGTGGCGATGTGCATCTAGGCAGCCTTGAAGGCCCCGCCCTGCACCTGCTTGACCTGCCGTACACACTCGACCGCGATCGAGAGATCCAGCGTTAATCGCCGTACCTTTTGGCAACACCCTAGAGATTCTGAATGAACAAGCTGGCGGAAAAAGTCCAACAGGCTTTGATTACGGCCATCGGCAACGATGATCTGGTTCTGCCGACATTACCCGAAGTGGCGCTGCAAATTCGCCAGGCCGCTGAAGACCCGGAAATCAGCATCAGCCACTTGAGCAAAGTGATCGGGCGCGACACCGCGCTGTCGGCGCGCCTGATCAAAGTGGTCAACAGCCCGCTGTTGCGTGCGACCCAGGAAGTCACCGACCTGCACACCGCCATCACCCGGCTGGGCACCAACTACAGCAGCAACCTGGCCATCGGCCTGGTGATGGAACAGATCTTCCACGCCCGCTCCGAAACGGTCGAACAAAAGATGCGTGATGTCTGGCGCCGCAGCCTCGAAGTGGCAGGCGTCAGCTATGCATTGTGCCGCAGCCACAGCCAGCTCAAGCCGGACCAGGCAGCCCTTGGCGGCCTGGTGCATCAGATCGGTGTGCTGCCGATCCTGACCTACGCCGAAGACCACTACGAACTGCTATCGGACCCGATCGCCCTCAACCACGTGATCGACAGCATCCACCCACTGCTCGGCGACAAGCTGCTGCACGGCTGGGATTTCCCGGAGATGCTGGCCAGCCTGCCGGGGCAATACCTGAACCTTGAACGTGACTCCGCCAGCCTCGACTACATCGATCTGGTGCAAATCGCCATGCTGTATTGCCATCGCGGCACCGACCACCCCTTGGCGGATGTGGTGGTTTCCACACTCCCCGCGCTCAAGAAGCTGCGCGTCGATCCGTACAGCGAAGCCCTGCGCGTCGAGCTGGATGAAGCACGCTCGATGTTCTACTGATCAACCGGCGATAAAGCTCACCCGCACCTTCAATCCCGCCAGTTCGCCATCGTGCAGGCTGATCTGCGCCAGGTGCGCGCGGCAGATCTCGCCGACAATCGCCAGCCCCAGGCCAGAGCCCAAGCCCTGCTGGCTACGGCGGTAGAAGCGCTCGAAGACCCGGTCGCGCTCATCCAGCGGGATGCCCGGGCCATCGTCCTCCACTTCCAGCACCGCCGGCGCCGTGACCCGCAAGATCACATTGCCACCCGGTGGTGTATGGGCCAGGGCGTTGTCCACCAGGTTGCTCAACAACTCGTTCAACAGCGTCGGCTCGCCGCGCAGCCACACCGGCTCATCGGCCTCCAACGCCAACGCCACACCGCGTGCATGGGCCAGCGGCGCCATGGCCATGCCCAGCTCCCGGGCCAATTGGCTGAGATCGAGCAGTTGCGCACCACCCTCGGCAATCGCCCGTGCACCGTTTTCGATACGCGCCAACGACAACAGCTGATTAGCCAGATGGGTCAGGCGATCCGTGCCCTGGGCCGCGCTTTCCAGGGTGCTGCGCCAGGTCGATGGGTCTTCGGCACGCAGGCCCAACTCCAAGCGCGCCTTGAGCGCCGCCAGCGGTGTGCGCAGCTCATGGGCCGCGTCGGCAATAAACTGTGCCTGGCGCTCGAACTGGCCACGCAGGCGTTCGGTGAAGTGATTGAGCGAACGCACCAACGGGCCGAATTCATGCTGCACTTCCACCAACGGCAGCGGCCGCAGGTCATCGGGTTGGCGCTCTTCCACGGCGGTGCGCAAACGCTCCAGCGGGCGCAACGCGGCGCTCACGGCAAACCACACCAACAGCAAGGCACCGACGGCAAGCATGCCCAAACGCAGCAAGGTATCAGCCATCAGGCTGCGCGCCATGCTCACACGGGCTTCGTCGGTCTCGGCCACGCGGATCTCCGCCATGCCGTTCATGTTTGGCTCGGAGACCGCCTTGAGCAGGCTCACCACACGCACCGGCTGGCCCAGGTAGGTGGCGTCGTAGAACCGCGCCAATGCTGGGTAATCATCGGTGCGCGGCGTGCCGGGTGGCGGGCCGGGAAGGTTTTCGTAGCCGGAAATCAGCTTCTGATCAATATCATTGACCTGATAGTAAATACGCCCGGCGCTGTCGTAGGCAAACGTGTCCAAGGCCACATACGGCACGTTGGCACTGAGGGTGCCGTCGACCTGGGTCAGGCCGGCGGCGATGGTCCGTGCCGAGGCGAGCAAGGTGCGGTCGTAGGCGGTGTCGGCGGCCTCGCGCCCGTTCCAGTAGGCACTCATGCCGCTGGCGAGCATCAACAACACCAGCAACAGCGCCAGGTTCCACAACAGGCGCCAGCGCAAACTGCTGGGTTTATGCATCGCGCGCTTCCAGCAGGTAACCGAGGCCACGAAAGGTCACGATGGCGATGGGCTGGCCATCGAGTTTTTTGCGCAGACGGTGCACGTAGATTTCGATGGCATCGGGGCTGGCTTCTTCGTCCAGGCCGAACACCTGGGACGCCAGCTGCTCTTTACTCATGACCCGCCCCGGACGTGCAATCAGCGCCTCAAGCACCGCCTGCTCGCGGGACGTCAACGTCATCAGTTCGCCACCCACCGTAAAGCGCCGGGTATCCAGGTCATAGACCAACACACCACACGCCTGCTGGCGCTCGCCGCCCAACACACTGCGCCGCAGCAACGCCTTGACCCGCGCTTCCAGTTCCGTCAGTTCAAAAGGCTTGGCCAGGTAATCGTCGGCGCCGAGGTTCAGGCCGTGCACGCGGTCCTTCACATCACTGCGCGCGGTCAGCATCAACACCGGCAGGTTTTTCCCACGCGCCCGCAAGCGTGCGAGCACCTCGAAACCGTCCATGCGCGGCAGCCCCACATCGAGGATCGCCGCCGCGTATTCCTCGCTGCTCAAGGCCAGGTCCGCGGCCACGCCATCGTGCAACACGTCGACGGTCAACCCCGTGCTCTTGAGCGCCTGGGCAACACTTTCGGCGAGTTGCAGGTGGTCTTCAACCAACAGGACACGCATGGATTTGTACCTCGTTCAGGGGTGGTCGACGCCACGCTTTGGCGGGCAGTTTACAGGCGCAACCTGCCCTGTGAAGCCCGAAAACATTGAAAGGTGGTTGAAAGGTTAGTGAAAGCTTCGCCCTTTAGCATCCAGACACGGTGGTCTTTGCCCACTGAGCTGCCTGAGCCGCAGCGCCCGAAAAACGCCTCGAAGCGTTTTCGCCAAAATAAGAACAATAACGGAGTACACCACGATGCTGTCGACACAGCCCCAGGCATTCTCGCCTGTGCGTTTTTCCCGCCTGACCCAGACCGCCCTTGCCAGCGCCGCTGCCCTTGCCGGCTTTTCGCCGCTTAGCCAGGCTGCCTTCTTCGAAGACAGTAGCGGCACCCTGGAAACCCGCAACATGTACTTCAACCGCGACTTCCGCGACGGCACCAGTGCACAGCAATCCAAACGCGACGAATGGGCCCAGGGGTTCATGCTCAACCTGCAATCGGGCTACACCGACGGCACCGTCGGCTTTGGCGTGGACGCGTTGGGTATGCTCGGCGTCAAGCTCGACTCCAGCCCCGACCGTACCGGCACCGGCCTGCTACCCACCCATGATGACGGCCGCGCCGCCAACGAATACGCCAAGCTGGGCCTGACCGGTAAAGTGAAGATCTCTGCCACCGAGCTGAAGATCGGCTCATTGGCCCCCGAACTGCCGATCCTCAAGCCCAACGACGGACGCATCCTGCCGCAAACCTTCAACGGCGGCCTGGTCACCTCCAAGGAGTTCAAGAACCTGGTGTTCACCGGCGGCCGCCTGGACAAAGCCAAGGACCGCGACGACACCAATTACGAAGACATCGCCCTCAACAACAAAAACAGCCGCTTCGTCAGTGGCGCCACCGGCAAGCACTTCAACTTCGGTGGCGTGGACTACAAGTTCGCCGACAAGATCACCGGCAGCTACCACTTCGCCCAGCTCGATGACGTGTACCGCCAGCACTTCCTCGGCCTGGTCGCCGCCCGCCCGATGGGCCCCGGCACCTTCTCCACCGACCTGCGCCTGGCCATCAGTGATGACACCGGTAGCGCCCGTGGCGGCAAGATCGACAACAAATCCCTCAACGGCCTGTTCAGCTATGCCCTCAATGGCCATAAGCTCAGCGCCGGCTACCAGCACATGTCCGGTGACAATGCGTTTCCGTATGTGGATGGCAGCGACCCGTACCTGGTCAACTTCGTGCAGATCAACGACTTTGCCGGCGCCGAAGAACGCTCCTGGCAAGCGCGCTACGACTACGACTTCGCCAAACTGGGGATTCCCGGCCTGAGCTTCATGAGCCGCTACATCTCGGGTGACAACATCCAGCTCAAGAACGGCGACACCGGCAAAGAGTGGGAACGCAACAGCGAGATCAAATACGTCGTGCAGAGCGGCACGCTCAAGGATGTGGCCGTGCGCCTGCGTAACGCCACGTACCGCTCCAACTATTCAGCCCGTGATGCGGATGAAATGCGCGTGCTGGTCAGCTACAGCATTGCGCTTTGGTAACAGCCACTCATAACAACAATGACGGAGATAGAAAATGACCCCTTCACTGCGTAAATTGGCCCTCGCCGCCGGCTGCATGCTGTTCGCCGGCCAACTGCTGGCCGCCGAAGAACCCAAGCGCCCGGAATGCATCGCCCCGGCTTCCCCCGGCGGTGGCTTCGACCTGACCTGCAAACTGGCGCAAAGCGCGCTGGTCAACGAGAAGTTGCTGAGCAAGCCGATGCGCGTGACCTACATGCCCGGCGGCGTCGGCGCGGTGGCCTACAACGCGGTGGTCGCGCAGCGCCCTGCGGATGCCGGCACCCTGGTGGCCTGGTCCAGCGGTTCGCTGCTGAACCTGGCGCAGGGCAAGTTCGGCCGTTTCGATGAAAGCGCCGTACGTTGGCTGGCAGCGGTCGGCACCAGCTACGGTGCCATCGCAGTGAAAAACGATTCGCCCTACAAGACCCTCGACGATCTGGTCAAAGCCCTGAAGAAAGATCCGGGCAGCGTCGTCATCGGTTCCGGCGGCACCGTCGGCAGCCAGGACTGGATGCAAACCGCCCTGATCGCCAAGGCCGCCGGGATCAACCCGCGTGAGCTGCGCTACGTGGCCCTCGAAGGCGGCGGTGAAATCGCCACCGCCCTGCTCGGCGGTCACATCCAGGTGGGCAGTACCGACATCTCCGACTCCATGCCACACATCCTCAGCGGTGACATGCGCCTGCTGGCGGTGTTCTCCGAAGAGCGCCTGGACGAGCCGGAAATGAAGAACATTCCGACGGCCAAAGAGCAAGGCTACGACATCGTCTGGCCAGTGGTGCGCGGTTTCTACCTCGGGCCAAAAGTCAGCGATGCCGACTACGCCTGGTGGAAAGATGCGTTCGACAAACTGCTGGCCTCCGACGAGTTCGCCAAGCTGCGTGACCAGCGCGAGCTGTTCCCGTTCGCCATGACCGGCCCGGAGCTGGACACCTACGTGAAGAAACAGGTGGCTGACTACAAAGTGCTGGCCAAAGAGTTTGGCTTGATCCAGTAAATGCCCTCTGTGGGAGCGCGCTTGCCCGCGAAAAACGTCAACGATGACGCGTGCGGCCTGGATACACGCGGCGCCCTTGCATTCTTCGCGAGCCACTGCGCTCCCACAAAAGCGGCCTAGGAGTTTCCTATGCTTTTACAACGCATTTTCGCCAGCGTGATGCTGCTGGTCTGTGCCGGTCTTGCGCTGATGGCGTGGCCGTACCAGGCCGCATTTTCCTACGAGCCGGTCGGGCCTCGTGCCTACCCGCTGCTGATGCTCGGGCTGATGAGCCTGGGCCTGATCTACATGATCATCCGCCCACAGCCGACCAAACACACGGAAGAAGAACCGGCGCTGGACCGCGAGACCCTGATCAAGATCGGCATCTGCGTGGCGCTGCTCATCGTGTTCGCCGCCACCTTCGAGCCCCTGGGTTTCATCCTCAGCAGCATGCTGATCGGCATCCCCATGGCGCGCCTGTATGGCGGCCGCTGGTTGCCGAGCGTGGTGATCGTCAGCCTGATGGCCGTGGGCCTCTATCTGCTGTTCGATAAAGCCATGGATGTTCCGCTGCCCCTCGGCCTGCTCGACGTTCTGGAGAACTGATATGGATACTTTCAGCTATTTGGGCCAGGGCTTCGGCGTTGCACTGTCCCCGTACAACCTGGTGACCGCGCTGTGCGGCACCTTGATCGGCACCGTAGTCGGCCTGTTGCCGGGCCTGGGTCCGATCAACGGCGTGGCCTTGCTGATCCCGATTGCATTCGCCCTGGGCTTGCCGCCGGAGTCGGCGTTGATCCTGCTGGCGGCCGTGTACCTGGGCTGCGAATACGGCGGCCGGATCAGTTCGATCCTGCTGAACATTCCGGGCGAAGCCTCCACCGTAATGACCACCCTCGACGGTTACCCGATGGCCCGCAAAGGCCTGGCCGGTGTAGCGCTGTCGTTGTCGGCGTGGAGTTCGTTCATCGGCGCGTTCATCGCCACCTGCGGCATGGTGCTGTTTGCACCGTTGCTGGCCAAATGGGCGATTGCCTTCGGTCCGGCGGAATATTTCGTACTGATGGTGTTCGCGATTGTCTGCCTCGGCGGCATGGCCGGTGACAAACCGTTGAAGACCTTTGTTGCAGCGCTGATCGGCCTGTTCCTGTCGGCGGTGGGCATCGACGCCAACAGCGGTGTGTACCGCTTTACCGGCGACAACATCCACCTCACCGACGGCATCCAGTTTGTGGTGTTGGTGCTGGGTCTGTTCTCCATCAGCGAGATCCTGTTGCTGCTGGAAAAAACCCACCGTGGCCAGGAAGCCGTGAAAGCCACCGGACGGATGATGTTCAACCTGAAGGAAGCATCCGCTGTCTTCTTGGTGAATATCCGTTGTGGCCTGCTGGGCTTCATCATGGGCGTGCTGCCTGGCGCTGGCGCAACATTGGCCTCGGCGGTTGCCTACATGACCGAGAAACGCATGGCCGGTGCCAGCGGCAAATTCGGCCAGGGCGACATGCGCGGCCTCGCCGCCCCGGAAACCGCGATCGGCGCATCCGCCTGCGGTGCCCTGGTGCCGATGCTGACCCTCGGCGTACCCGGTTCGGGCACCACGGCGGTGATGATCGGCGCATTGTCGCTGTACAACATCACGCCCGGCCCGCTGCTGTTCCAACAGCAACCGGACATCGTCTGGGGCCTGATCGCCTCGTTGTTTATCGCCAACATCATGCTGGTGATCCTCAACATCCCGATGATCCGCATCTTCACGCGCATCCTCGCCGTGCCGAACTGGGCGCTGGTACCGGTGATCGCGATCATCACCGCGATCGGTGTGTACGCCGTTCACGCCACCACCTTCGACCTGTTCCTGATGGTCGGCATCGGCATCTTCGGCTACATCCTGCGCAAGCTCGACTTCCCGCTGTCGCCAGTCCTGCTGGGCTTTATCCTCGGCGGCTTGATGGAGCAGAACCTGCGCCGGGCGCTGTCGATTTCCAACGGTGCGCTGGACATCCTCTGGTCGAGCCCGATCACCTTTGGTGTGTGGGTGCTGACCGCGCTGATGCTGGCTTTACCGCTGGTACGGATCTATCGCAAACGTGCCCTGCAGCGTCGTGCCGTGGCCGATGTCTGAAGTCACCTTTAAACATTGGTGGGGAACACCGCTGGTCGGCCTGGCCGGCGGTTACCTGGCCAGCCTTGTCGGCTGGCCCTTGCCGTATATGGTCGGCTCGTTGCTGGCGATCATCCTGGTGCGCTGCCTCACGCCGTGGCAGTTGGCGGAGATTCCCGGCGGGCGCAAATGCGGCCAATGGGTGGTAGGGATTGGCATCGGGCTGCACTTCACACCGTTGGTGATTGAGCAGGTGCTGAGCCATTTCGGGCTGATCTTCTTCGGCGCGCTGATCACCAGCCTTTCCAGCGTTGTCGGCGTCTGGTTGATGCGGCGCAGCGGTGAAGACCGCGCCACCGCATTTTTCTCCAGCATGCCGGGCGGTTCCGGGGAGATGGTCAACCTCGGCGCACGCAATGGTGCGGTGCTCAGCCGGGTCGCGGCGGGGCAAAGCCTGCGGGTGCTGGTGGTGGTGCTGTGCGTGCCGGCGATCTTCAAGTATGTGCTGGAAGGCGGCGCGCCACAGTTTCATCCGGCGCCGGTGAGCTGGCCGTGGCTGTTCGCGTTGTTTGCGCTTGGAGCATTGGTGGCCTGGGGTTGGCAGCGTTTGCGTCAGCCAAACCCGTGGTTGTTCGGGCCGTTGCTGGTGAGTGCGACCGCCAGCGTCGTATGGGATCTGCATATCGGCCTGCCCGATGGCGGCAGCCAGATCGGCCAGTGGTTGATCGGCAGCGGTTTGGGTTGCCACTTCAATCGTCAGTTCTTTCGCCGGGCGCCGTCGTTCATGGGCCGTACCCTGATTGGTACGGCGTTGACCATGGCCTTGGCGACGTTGGCTGCGGTGGGATTGAGTGCGTTGACCCATCTGGATCTACGCTCGCTGACCTTGGGCATGATGCCCGGCGGCATTGCCGAGATGAGCCTCACGGCCGAGACCCTGCAACTGTCGGTGCCGTTGGTGACGGCGATGCAGGTAATGCGCTTGTTGTTCGTGTTGTTTTTGGCAGAGCCGCTGTTTCGTCACTGGAACCGCCAAACCTGATCTGCCATCGAACAGTGGCCTCTCAGGGGCCACTGCCATTCATCTGAACTGTCAATTTTCACAGCTAGCCGAACGCTCTCGTAACGAAGATCAATGGTGTGTACCTGACCATTGAGAATTGTGATCATGCATACCTCGTCCGAAGATCAAAAAAACGATAACGAACCGGCTGCAATCATCAGAACGGTCCCCGTTCCAGGCTCTCCCAATCGCCTTGTGCTCAATAGTGATGGATCGCGCCTCTACGTCGCCAGTGCAACACTTCCACACGGCATCACTGTTATCGATACCGCAAGCTTGAGCATTATCACCACGATCACCAATATAGGATCGCCCATCTGGCTCGCCATGAACCCAACGGCCCCTCGCCTTTATGCCAGCGACAACAGTCAGGCAAGCGATACGCCTATCACTGTGATCGACACCTCGACCAACACGCTCATCAATCAAATCAGGGGGTTCACCACCGTCCGGGGCATTGCATTGAATTCGACCGGTGCGCGCCTGTACGTCGCTGACCAAGGCGCTTCGCAAGTGGTGGCGATCGATACCAACAACCATCAGCGAATCGCTGCGACTGCCGTGCGCCATCCCAGAGACATTTGTGTGGCGCCCGGCAACGCGCGCTCACATGTCGCCTCGACCCTCGATGACTGGACCAGCATCAACCTGGGAACCAACCGGGTCGTGTTCCAAACCAGCACGATTGCTGGAGAGCCCACCAGCATTGTGCATGCACGCTTCGCCGCTCGCGTGTACATCACCTACCGGGATCGTGGCGAGGTGTATATCGGGGACACCACCACCGCTCAGGCAAGCTCGACTCTCAGCGGGTTGCTCGGCCCTTTCCAGATCGCTTTTCACACGATGCTGGAGCGAGCCTACCTCACCGAAACCGATGGCAACCGAGTCAGTATCATCAATACCCGTACCCAAACCGTGATTGACACAATCCCTGGCTTCGACAAGCCGCGCGGCATCGTTGTAGCGCCCAGCGGCCGATTGGCATACGTCGCCAATATCGGCAGTTCAACAGTGGCAGAAGTCCGCTTGTAAGGCACAGCGGCCGACATTAAAGCGACGGCAACCGCCACTCAATCGGCGTTTCGCCATTCTGCTCAAGAAACTTGTTGGTGCGGCTGAAATGCCCGCACCCCAAAAACCCGCGATACGCCGACAACGGCGACGGATGCACTGACGTCAGCACCAGGTGCTTGGTCGCATCAATCAACTTCTGCTTGCCCTGGGCATGGGCGCCCCACAGTAAAAACACCAAGTGCGGCTGATGCGCGCTGACCACTTCGATAATCCGATCAGTAAAAAACTGCCAGCCCTTGCCCGCATGCGCGTTGGCGTTGGCACGCTCCACGGTCATGGTGGTGTTGAGCAGCAGCACACCCTGATCCGCCCAGCTTTGCAGGCAACCGTGGTTGGGGATGTCGATGTTCAGGTCGCGCTTGAGCTCTTTGTAGATATTGAGCAGCGACGGCGGCGTGGGTATGCCCGGTTGCACCGAGAAGCACAGGCCGTGGGCCTGGCCGGGGCCGTGGTACGGGTCCTGGCCGAGAATCACCACCTTGACCTTGTCCAGCGGCGTCGAGTTGAGCGCGTTGAAGATCAGCGGGCCTGGCGGGTAGATCTCTTTGCCGGCCGCATGTTCCTCGCGCAGGAACTCGCGCAACTGGCTCATATACGGTTGCTCGAACTCATCGCGCAGGGCGTGCTTCCAGGTGGGTTCGAGTTTGATACGGTCGCCTTCGGTCATGATGCAATGGTCTTGTAAAAAAGAATGAGGCGAACCCTAGGAAAGCCGACCCCGCTTGTCAATTGATCTGACACACCACCGGCACTTTCCTACGAAGCGATCATACTAATCTTCTACCTTCCTGAATGAGGTCACGATGAACCTGCACTTCGAAGAGCTGACCGGCAGCGACGGTGCCCGCATCGGTATCGCCAGCCTGGACGCCGAAAAATCCCTCAACGCCCTCTCCCTGCCGATGATCCTGGCCCTGGGCGAACGCCTGGACAGTTGGGCGAAAGACCCGAATATCGTGTGCGTGCTACTGCGCGGCAATGGGCCCAAGGCTTTTTGCGCCGGTGGCGAAGTGCGCAGCCTCGCGATGGAGTGCCGCGAACAACCCGGCGTGGTGCCGGCGCTGGCCGCGCAGTTTTTTGCCGCGGAGTATCGCCTCGACTATCACCTGCACACGTACCCGAAACCGCTGATCTGCTGGGGCCACGGCTATGTGCTGGGTGGCGGCATGGGCCTGCTGCAAAGTGCGTCGGTGCGCATCGTTACGCCAAGCAGCCGCCTGGCAATGCCGGAGATCAGTATCGGCCTGTACCCGGATGTGGGCGCCAGTTGGTTCTTGTCGCGCATGCCGGGCAAACTCGGCCTGTTCCTCGGCCTGACCGGCGCGCATATCAACGGTCGCGATGCCTTGGACCTGGGCCTGGCCGACCGCTTCCTGCGCGACGACCAGCAGGACGAATTGATCGAAGGCCTGCTGCAACTGAACTGGCAGGAACAAACGTCGATACAACTCAACAGCCTGCTCAAGGCGCTGGCCCAGGAAGCCGTCAGCCAGCAACCCGAAGCGCAGTGGCTGCCGCGCCGGACGCAGATCGACGCCTGGCTGGATGTGGGTGATGTACGCGGAGCCTGGCGCGCCTTGAGCCAGTTGCGCGAGCACAACGACCCGCTGTTCAGCCGTGCCGGCAAGACCTTGAGCGAAGGCTGCCCACTCACGGCGCACCTGGTGTGGGAACAACTGCGCCGAGCCCGTCACCTGTCCCTGGCCCAGGTGTTTCAGATGGAATACACCTTGAGCCTCAATTGCTGCCGTCACCCGGAGTTCAGCGAAGGCGTGCGTGCGCGCTTGATCGACAAGGATCAGACGCCGCACTGGCATTGGCCGGACATCAACAGCCTGCCGGACGCGGTCGTACAGGCTCACTTCCACAAGGTGTGGGAAGGTCGCCACCCGCTGGCGGATTTGTCCGAATACTGAGTATTTCGCGCAAAAAAAAGCGGCGCTTCCTGCGCCGCTTGCCTTCAAGTCCTGTCAGCGGTGACCGCCGCGGCCGCCGCCATGGTCGGAACCGCGACCACGTCCATCATGCCCGCCATGATCGCCACGATCACCCCAGCCCTGGTTCGGATAGGGCCGGTAACCGGCACGCGGGCCGTAGTAACGCGGGGCCGGCTGGTAATAGCGCGGCGCCGGGTAGTAGCGCGGTTGCGGCGCGTAATAACGCGGTGCGGGGTAGTAATCACGGCGGTATTGGTAAGCGGTGCCACCCCCGTAGTAATACGCCGGCGCCGGTGACGTATAGACCTCGGATCGATAGTAACTCTGGCCTCCATCGTAGTAGGGCACACAGGCTGAAAGGGTCAGACCGAGTAAAGCGCTGAGCAGCAGTCGTCGATACATGGCGGCCTCCTGGACCGCGAAGGAGCTCCTCCAGCGACGCTGGGGGGCGGCACTCAGCTTTCACCGAATGACGAAATATCTGACAACAAAAACCGAATCTGGTGCGTTTTGGTTACAACTAGACACAACTACACAGGTTGCCGATACACGCCCTTCGCAGCGTACTCACGCATAAGGTTTATCCATCATTGGGCTGTATCGATTCAGTAAATTTATCTGGCCCGAAACTTTGTGGATTGCGATGATGTCACTATGACATCGCACCAGGCCAGGGAGGCTCTAGCGTGCGTCATTCGCCAACTCCCTCGGATTCGAGCCATGAAAATTTCAACCAAGCTTCTCCTTTCATTTCTACTCTGTGCACTGGTCACTCTTGGGGTCGGTACCCTGGGCATCAAAGGCGTGGTCCGACTCGCCACCGCGCTGGAACTGACGTTCTCCAACAATCTGGTTTCGGTCAGCACCACCGCCGCCACCCTCAATGGCCTGGTCGCGCACAACCGCGGTTTGTACCGGCTGATGGATGCCAGCAAAGGCGACGTCTCCCAGCAAGACCGCGACCGCGTGCGCCAGGACATTGCCGCCGAACTCAAGCGCAGCCAGGCCGCCTACGCCACCTACCGCGCGACGCCGCTGGAAGACGACGAACGGGCGGCGGGCGACAAGCTTGACCAGATCTGGCCCACCTATATCAGCAACTCCGAACGCATCATGACCATGCTCGACAGCGGCCAGCTCGAGCAGGCTCGGGCCCAGCTCAACAGCACCAACAACGAACTGTTCCGCCAGGCACGCGAGCTGATCCGCGTGATCATCGAGTCGAATAACCGCCAGATCAAGGAAGGCGCCGTGGCCGCCGACGAACTGCGCAGCAGCGCCATGGCCTGGATGATCGGCGGCATCGTGATGGCCTTCCTGATCGCGATCATCATTGGCGTGCTGATCACCCGCCTGATCACCCGCCCTATCGCACAAGCGGTGCAGAGTGCGCAGCGCATTGCTCGTGGCGACCTGACCCACGCCATCCTCACTGAACGCACCGACGAAGCCGGGCAACTGCTGATGGCGCTGTCGGACATGCAAGGTGGCCTGAAAAGCACCCTGCTGGAAATCGCCAATGCCTCCGACCAGTTGGCCTCCGCCGCCGAAGAACTGAGCGCGGTCACCGAAGAAAGCAGCCGTGGGCTGACCCGCCAGAATGACGAAATCCAGCAAGCCGCCACCGCCGTGAACCAGATGACCGCCGCCGTGGACGAAGTGGCGAGCAACGCCGTGTCCACCTCGCAAGCCTCGCGCAAGGCCACCGACGAAGCTGAAGACGGCCGCCAGCAGGTGGCGCAGGCGGTGTCCGGCATGAGCGCGATGGTGGTCGAGATCAACGATTCGACGCAGTCGGTCGCAGACCTCGCCGGCCAGGTGCGGGAAATCGGCAAGGTGATCGACGTGATCCGCGGCATCGCCGACCAGACCAACCTGCTGGCGCTCAATGCGGCCATCGAAGCGGCCCGCGCAGGCGAGCAAGGCCGTGGTTTTGCGGTGGTGGCCGATGAAGTGCGTGCGTTGGCTCATCGCACCCAAACCTCCACGGTCGACATCGAAAAAATGATTGGGGAAGTGCAGGTGGGCGCCGACGACGCGGTGGCCGCGATGAACAAAAGCCTGACCTGGGCCAACAACACCCAGACCCTGGCGCAAAATGCCGGCGAAGCGCTGCAGCGCATCACCGACAGCGTGGCGCTGATCAATGAGCGCAACCTGGTGATCGCCTCCGCCTCCGAGGAGCAAGCCCAGGTCGCCCGTGAGGTCGACCGCAACCTGCTCAACATCCAGGACCTGTCCACCCAGACCGCCGCTGGCGCCCATCAGACCAACGCCTCCAGCCAGGACCTGTCGCGCCTGGCCACATCGTTCAACGTACTGGTCAGCAAGTTCCAGCTGTAAGTAGCCTGCGTCGGGGCAGCGCTGTATCGTGCAAGGCACACCGGGACTCACCGGGACCTTGCACCCTTTCAGCCTGAACCGACCGATGACCACGCCAACCCTCTGCCCCGCCTGCGGCGCCAGCAACGACTGCGCCCTGGCCGACCCTCGCACCGTCGACCAGGCCTGCTGGTGCTACAGCGTCACCATCGACCCGGCGGTGCTCGAAGCGCTGCCCGATGATCTGCGCAACAAAGCCTGCCTGTGCCCGCGATGTGCCCAGGTGGATGCGCAGCTACGCGGACTTGAGCAGCCGTAATGCGCGTCGATCGTTTCCTCAGCAACCTGCCACGTTTCAATCGCAAGCAAGTGCGTCTGCTGCTGGTTGAACGGCGCGTGACCGTCGACGGCGTTGCAGTCAGCGATCCGCACCATGAAGTGCGCGAATTCAGTCGTGTATGTGTTGATGATGAGGTTCTGCAGGCGGGCAAACCGGCGCGGTATTTCATGCTGCACAAGCCGCAGGGGTGCGTGAGCGCTACAACAGACCCGCAACACCCGACCGTGCTCGACTGGCTCGATGAACCGGACAAGGACGAGCTGCATATCGCCGGG
The DNA here is from genome assembly GCF_059803535.1 of Pseudomonas sp. RP-B7. NCBI lineage: Bacteria > Pseudomonadati > Pseudomonadota > Gammaproteobacteria > Pseudomonadales > Pseudomonadaceae > Pseudomonas > Pseudomonas sp. RP-B7. The sequence goes on along the minus strand of NZ_JAPFHC010000013.1, from coordinate 112,051 downwards.
CGCCTGGACTTCAACACCACCGGCCTGATGCTGATCACCAACGACGGCCAGTGGTCACGGCGCCTGACACAACCGCAGACCAAGCTGCCCAAGGTCTACCTTGTCGACACCGAACAGGACATCGGCCCGCAATACGCGCCGACGTTTGCCGCAGGCCTGTACTTTGCGTTCGAAGACCTCACCACCCAACCGGCCGCACTTGAGTTGCTGGGGCCGAGAACGGCGCGGCTGAGCATCGTTGAAGGGCGCTATCACCAGGTGAAGCGTATGTTCGGGCATTTCGATAACAAGGTCATCGGCCTGCATCGCGAGCGGATGGGCCCCTTGGTGCTGGATGCCGCCCTGGCGCCGGGCGAGTACCGGGCGCTGACCGACGACGAAATCCGACAGGTCTGACGACCGTTCGGCCGGTGATGGCAAAAAACCGTTTTATAACCTTGCGAGGTGGCAGGTCTGCTGCTTGAATCCAAATCACCAGCCAAATTATGACTGGCGAGTCGCCTATAACTTCCAAGAAACACCTTGCCCCCGCCCGCGCTTGATCTACGGGCCTTCCAGGCAAAACTGCCCGCCATAACAACACCCGTCGGCCAGCCGTCAGCGGATCGACATGGGCGCTCATTTTCCAGGCGTATGCCTACCTGTCACAAAGCTCGTGCAGAGTTACCTGCGCGCCCTACCCGCTTGCCAGGAGTCTTACGACATGAGGCCAGAAATCGCTGTGTTGGATATACAGGGTCAGTATCGGGTTTACACGGAGTTCTATCGCGCGGACGCTGCTGCAAAGACCATCATCATGGTCAATGGCTCCATGGCCACCACGGCATCCTTCGCTCAAACCGTCAAAAGCCTGCACCCGCAATTCAATGTGGTTTTGTACGATCAGCCCTACGCTGGCCGTTCCAAAATCCATAACCGTCATGAGCAAATGCTGACAAAGGACGTCGAAGGCCAGATCCTCCTGGAACTCATCGACCACTTCGCCGCCGAACACGTGCTGTCATTCTCCTGGGGCGGCGCCGCCACCCTGGTCGCCCTCGCCCACCGCCCGCGCCGTGTGGAGAAGGCAGTGATCAGCTCGTTCTCACCCGTGATCAACGCGCCCATGCGCGACTACCTTGAACGCGGCGTTGACTACCTCGGCAACCTCGACCGCGACCGCGTCGGCCACCTCGTCAACAACACCATCGGCAAACACCTGCCATCGTTGTTCAAGCGCTTCAACTACAAGCACGTGAGCAGCCTGGCCGAGCATGAATACGGGCAGATGCACTTTCACATCAGCCAGGTGCTCAACAGCGACCGGCTGTGCTACCTCAAGGCGGCCAAGCAGATCGACATTCCAGTGCTGTTCCTGAACGGCGAATGGGACGAATACACCAGCGCCCACGACGCCAAGCTGTTCGGCCAACACGTGGCCAACAGCAGCTTCAGCACCATCCAGGCCACCGGGCACTTCCTGGATATGGAGCACAAGGCAGCGTGCCGGGACAGCCGGGACGCGGTCGTCGGGTTCTTGAAATCAGAGCGGCCAGCCAGCCGATTGCGGTACAACCAAGGCCAGACACAGCATGCATTTGCAATCTGAAATGCGACCCTGTGCAGGAGAACGTCAGTGATTGAACGCAGACTTGCTCCTGCACAGGCTCCGTCCATCGGTTTATCCGACGCACGCAACCTGCACATTTTCCAAAGAAAAACTTCAAATCCCGATGAACATCTGGTACAAAGTCAGCCGCTCTGAGCGGGTATAGTTTAATGGTAGAACAGTAGCTTCCCAAGCTTCCGACGAGGGTTCGATTCCCTCTACCCGCTCCACTTAATTGTTGGTCCAACGTCAGGATGGTTTTGACGGGGGATGCATGAAAAAACCGGCCCTGGTGGCCGGTTTTTTTGTGCCTGAAATAAGGTGATTCGATAAGGGTGGCAGCTGCGCGCGGATAAATGCACCGGGTAGCTTTCGGGATACCGGCGCACTCGAGTGATACCGCGCACAGCTGCCGTCGAACGCCGAGGCTGACGATGCCGCCGTTGGAAAACCATAAATAGCTCACACAGCGAGTACAACCCGCGCCGTTCCGATGGGGGTGTAGGCAACGTCGCAAGATGAACAATCACATCACCGCTCGTCTACCATCCCCCTCTCCACCCACCACGCCAACGGCAACGTCAGCAACAAGACTGCCGCCAACACCATCGCCGCCACCGGCACGCCCAGCGCATCCCCAACGCTGCCAAACACCACGGGCGCCAGCGCCCCGCCGCCGATCGTGCCAGTGTAGAACAGCGCAAACGCCTGCTCCCGCCTGCCCGCACCGGCCAGGTCCGGCACGGCGCCGTACAACACCGAAGATGTGCCGTTGAGCACCAGGCCAAGCAGCGGCAACGTCAGCATCAAACCATTCAGCGGCAGGTACACCGCCGCCATGATCAGCAGCGCGGTGGTGGTTTCCGTCAGCCACACGGTCTTCATCATGCCAATGCGTGCTCCGAGATAACCGCAGAGCAATTTGCCGAACGCGCCACCGACAAATAGCAGGCTCAGGGCTAGGCCGACACCCGCCGTACCTGCGCCTTTGGCTTGCAGCAGGAACGGCAGGAACGTGAGAAAGCCCATGCGTACGGCGCTATCGAGGGTGCCGGTGCAGATCAGTGCGCGCAAGCCGCTGGCGGAGCCGATTCCACTGGAGGGTCTGGCCGTTTTCATGGTGGCAGGTGCTCGCGACGGCGTAGGAATCAGCCACCACAACAGTCCCGCCGCCACCAAACCCAATAGCCCCAACAAGGTGGCACTGGCGCGCCAGCTGATGACGGTGAGCAGCAGGCCAACCAAGCCGGGGATCAGGGTTTTGCCGATGTCCCCGGAGAAATTGTACTGAGACAGCGCCTGCTTGATCCCACCCCCCTCCTCATAGGCATCGCTGATCATCGACGACGCCAGCGGGTGCTGCGTACTCGCGCCCAGGCCGCCCAATAGCAAGGCCAGCAGCAACAGCACCAGCCCGGTGGCTTGCCCAACCATCAAGTAAGCGATACCCGCCAGCGCAGTCCCCCCCACCAGCAACGGTGTGCGCCCCCAGCGTTTGGCGGCACGACTCGCCAGCAGTTGGAACACAGCCATCATCCCGGAATAGGCGCCGCGCAGAAGCCCGATCTGCGCGTAGGACATGGCGAACTGCGCCTGCCAGATGGGTAGCAGCACATAGATAACGTCGGTCAAGCCATCGTGTACGGCATGGGCGCTGCACCCGGCGATCAACGAACGACGGCGGGCAGAGCATTGGGAAGCGGGTATAACGACGGTGTCGGTCATGGCGTAGGAATCTGCTCAGGCTCAAGGCGCTTGCAGCCGGTCAAGACAGGCGCGACGTCATGAAACCTCTCGTTTTATGTTGTGAGGTCTTTATAGAATGCCCGGCAGGTCTTGAACCAATACCGAATTCACACCGATCAATACCCGAGGGCCAGGATGCTCGACCTACGCAAGCTGCGATACTTTCTGACGGTCGCCCAAGAATTGCACTTCGGTCGAGCAGCCATTCGCCTGCACCTGGCCCAGCCACCGCTGACCCGGCAGATTTCGGCGCTGGAGGCCGAGTTGGGCTTCAAACTGTTCGATCGCACCAGCCGCACCGTGACACTTACCGCTCAAGGCCGGTCGTTCTTGCCCTATGCGCGGGGTGTGCTGGAACAGGTGGAGCTGGCACAGGTGATCGCCGGCAAACTGGCCGCAGGCACCGCTGGGCAACTGGCATTGGGGTATGTCAGTTCGATTGCCTTGTCGGACCTGTTCAGCCAGGTGATCCATGCCTTTGCCCAACGCTTTCCCGACGTGCAGCTGACCCTGGTGGAATGCGCCTCCGGCAGCCTCGGCGCGCAGGTGGCAGACGGGCGCCTGGACATTGGCTTGAGCCGCCGGTTGCCGCAAAGCAGCGAAGTGCAGGCACTGTCGCTGGGCCAGGAACCCTTGGTGGCCGCGTTGGCCAGCGACAGCCCGTTGGCGCGCCAGGCGCAGGTGAGCTTGGCGCAGCTCAGTGCTTATCCGCTGATCCTGTTTCCGGCGGATCATGGATCGGGACTGAACCAGTCCATCGAACAGCTGTACCGCGAGCATGGGCAGCCCCTGCGCGCGGGGCCGACCGGCCGACAGATCACCTCGATCATTGCCCTGGTGGCGGCAGGGCAAGGCGTGGCGTTGGTGCCGCAATGCGCGCAAAGCTTGATGCACAAGGGCGTGACGTACAGGCCTTTGGTGGAAGTGGATGCGTGTGCACAGTTGTTGGTGCTGACTCGTGATGTAGAAAAAAACCTATCAGTCCAAGCCTTTATGAGGGTGATAGGTGAAGTGGCAGACGCTCGATAGCAAGCAGAATGTTTACGAAGGATGCTTAGAGATCATTGCCGAAGAAGCCGCGGCGGCGGCGCTGACGTTTCTGCAACTAGACCGCCAGCGCCACTTCAGCAAAGTCCGACTGTGGTGACGAGTTGATCTCTAAATGATGTCAGCTCCTCCCCCCTGACACCGAGATCACGCCCATGCTTGAACCCCAGCAACACACGCCAAAGGCCATACGACGCCAGGTGGTTGGCTGGGTACTGGTCTTGCCGCTGCTACTGTCGTTTATGAGGCTGCCGTTTTTCATCGGACCGGTCATCGCGGCAGGATCGATCGTCGCGTCGGCTTATGGCATACGGTTGGCCAGGCAACATGCCAACCGACGCTTGACCGTGTTCGCCTCCATCATCACCGCGTTCAATGTCATTTCACTGTTACTGACGGGAACAGCCTCATTTCTTAAGGCTTTGTATTCCATTTCCTGGATTTACTGGTATCCGCTCTACGCCAACTGGGTGTACTGGAACTTCTAGGCCCAGGAAAATTCAATCGCAAGAAACGTAGTTTCCAACCGGGCGGATACAATTACAGTGGCGCCATGACGTTCGCCCACAGGAGCCCACCCATGCCCTACGAATACAAACTCATGCCCTCCCCGGTCGGCCAGCTCACCCTGGTGGCGCGCGACGGCAAGCTCAGCGCGATCCTGTGGGAAAAAGAGCGCGCCAACCGTGTACGCCTGGGGCAATTGCAGGAGGCCAACAGCAGCCCGGTGCTGTTGGAAACCGAGCGCCAGTTGCAGGAATATTTCGCCGGCACCCGTAGTCAATTCACCCTGGAGCTGGACTTCAGCGGCACCGACTTTCAGAAACAGGTCTGGCAGGCACTCCTGACCATCCCCTTCGGTGAAACCCGCAGCTACAGCCAGATCGCCCGGCAGATCGGCAACCCCAAGGCCGTGCGCGCCGTGGGCGCGGCCAACGGGCGCAACCCGATCTCGATCATCGCACCGTGCCATCGGGTGATTGGCGCCTCGGGTGAACTGACCGGGTTCGCCGGTGGCCTGCAAGCCAAGCAATACCTGCTTGCGCTGGAAGGCACCGGCCAGGCGGAAATGGCGTTCTAGAGCGAATAAAAAAAGGCGGTTGGAAAGGCTCCAACCGCCGTTTTTCAGTTCCGGCCAGACACTCAACCGTCGCCTTGATGGCCTTTACCGTAGGTCGACGCCAGGGCACGGGCCTTTTGCAGACGCTCCTCCAACTTGGGCAACGTCTCATCCACCAGCGCCTTGATTTCCGGCACATCCGACGCCGCACCTTCCTGTTTGAACAGGGCAATGGCGTCTTCGTTTTCCTTGACCTGTTGCGCGGTGTAGGCGGCGTCGAAGGAGTCGCCGTCCTTGAGCTCGGGCATCAAGGTTTCGGCTTTGTCGACGATCTTTTCCCGCGGCGCCACCGGCAGCTCCAGCTTCTTGGCGATGGCCGCCAGATGCTGGTTGGCCAGGGTGCGTTCGTTGATCACCTCGATGGTGTAATCCTTGATTTCCTGGGACGAGGTCTTGGCGTGGGCCATGCGACTGGTTTCGATATCGGCCATCCCTTTGGCCGAGGCCTGCTCGATGAATTCAGCAGGCGACTGGGCGAAAGCATTGCTGGCGCCGAGGCCCAGCAGCATCGCGAAACTGGCGGTGCGTAACCGGATAGCCATGCGGCTCATGATGGGTTCCTCCAGGGCAAAATTAGGCGAGGGGGAATACACCCCGCCCTGAATTCGAATTTTCAGGGCGGCAAAGGTTTAGAAAAAACTTGCCAGTGCGACGAACGGTCGTGATTGCGTCACGCCGGTTTACTGGCAAACAGACCCGGCAGCGCATGGGCCAACGCATTGATGGCAAAGCCGATAAACATCACCCCACAAAGCCTGGTGATGAGGATTTCATGCCGCTGATACACCGTGCGCACCCGCTGGGCGCCGACCACGCCAATCAGGATCGCGTAGGCCAGCACGCCACCGACGAAGCTGAGGAAGATCAGCGCAGGCAACATCGACCACGTCAGCAACTCGGCACGACTGGACAACAACGCCGTAAAGGTTGCAACCGCCACCGGGTACGCCTTGGGATTGGTCAGGCCGAACAGGATGCCGTGCCAGAACGGATGCCGCGCAGCGCCTTGCGGTGCATCGCTGCTGCGGCGCTGGGTGCGGATCGCACGCCAGCCGAGCCAGAACAGATACAGGCCGCTGAGCACGCCCAGCACATCAAATGCACCGCTGCCCACCTCCCGCGCACCAACGATGGCGATCAGCGCCGTGCTGCACCACACCACATCGCCCAACAAGTGCCCGCACAGAAAACCCGCCCCGGCGCGACGGCCACGGGCGGCGCCGATGCCGAATACGGCGAGGACGCCTGGGCCCGGGGTGATACCGTAGATAAAACCTGAAGCGAGGACGGCGAGCAGCAAGGAGGGGGTCATGGGCGCGACTCTGACGGACGGTTAAGGGTGGAAAGATTCTGCATGTTCTACCTCGCAGCGCAATGCTGAACACACTTCTATATCAGTCAATACACCCCGCATCCGCCCCAGCAACCACTGCAACCCCGAATCCCCACCCCGCCGCACATGCCACGCCAGCTCAAACGCGAACGACGGAATATGAAACGGCGGCGCCACGGCCACCAAATGCCGGTGATCGATGTTCAGCAAGCCCCGCGACGACACCGTCAAAATCAGATCCGTGCCCTGGATCAACTGCGGCGCCACGCCCCAGTGCGGCAGGCTGATCGCCACATGCCGGCGCTCACGGATTGCCGTCAATGCGCGCTCGATTTCCGGCGTGCCGCTGCCTCGCATTTCCAGCAACACATGGGGGCGCGAGAGGTAGGTGGGCAGGTCCAGTGTGCCACCCTCCGGCAAGCTGTTGCGGTCCACCAGGCAGGTGTAGTGCTCTTCAAACAGCGGTGTAGTCCGCAGTTCCGCCGGCATGTCAGGAAAGACCCCGGCAGCCAGGTCGAGATCGCCATTAAGCACCCCATCCACCATGCCCTCGCGGCTGGCCTGGATGATTTGCAGGTCAATACCCGGCGCTTCACGGCGCAGCATGCGCACCAAATCAGGTAGGAAAATCGCCGCACTGTAGTCCGACATCGCCAGGCGAAACCGCCGCTTGGCCGACGCCGGATCAAATTGATTGGGCGCCAGCAACGCCTGTACCTGGGCCAAGGCTTCGGCCAGTGGCGCCGCCAACTCCAAGGCGCGCGCGGTGGGTACCAAGCCGCCACCCTGGCGTACCAGCAACGGATCGCCGAGCACATCGCGCAAGCGCGCCAGCGCATGACTGACCGCCGGCTGGCTCAGGTGCAAACGCTCGGCGGCGCGGGTGACGTGTTGCTCGCTGAGCAAGGCGTCGAGGATCACCAGCAGGTTGAGATCGATGCGGCGCAGATCATTCATCAGCTGCATGCTCGGCATAAGAACTTGGAATTTAAATTTGCGCGACGAATACCTTAGAGTCCAGCAAAACCTTTGGGAGATTCATGATGACCACGTTGCATTGGCTGGGTTTATTGGCGCTGGCAGTGATCGCCGGGGCAGTGGTGCCGTTTCAGAGTGCGATCAACGCCAACCTCGGGCGCGGGCTCGGGCACCCGTTGTGGGCCACCCTGGCGTCGCTGCTGGTAAGCATTGTCGTGTTGCTGCCGGTGATTGTGGCGCTGCGCTTGCCCCTGCCGAGCCTGGGTTTTATCAGCAAGGCGCCGTTGTGGATGTGGGCCGGTGGCGCATTTGGCGTGTGTTTTATTTCCCTGGCGTTGATGCTGTTGCCCAAGCTCGGTGCGTCAGGATTTATTGCACTGGCCATGGCCGGGCAGATGCTCGCCTCGTTGCTGCTCGATCACTTTGGCCTGTTTGGGCTGGCGGAGCGCCAACTGACAACGCCCCGGGTGCTGGGGGCGTTGTTGTTGATTGGCGGGGTGGCGTTGATTCAGTTCAGCGCCACGCCAGCCAAGGCCTTGGCCGCAGCGTGATAATTCGTCAACGCTTGTCGGACGTACGCAGCTTTTGTGGCAGCCCCCACAACAACAGCGCAGCGGCGATCAACGCACACACACCAATCACGTAGAGCGCCGGGGTGGTGCTGCCGCTGATGTCCTTGATCCGCCCAACCATCACCGGGCTGACAATACCGCCCAGTTGTCCCAGGGTGTTGATCAAGGCAATCCCGCCCGCCGCACCGGCACCCGCGCCGGCCAGCAGTTTGGGCGGCAAGGTCCAGAAGGTCGGGATGGCAGCGATGATCCCCGCACCCAACAGGCCCAGCGCCACGATCAGGAACGTGGTGTGGTCGTCAAAGATACCGGCACAGAAAAACCCTACCGCGCCCAATGCCACCAACCCACTGACAAACTTGCGGCGTTCACCGGTGGCATCCGACCAGCGTCCTACCAGCACCATGGTGATCGCACCACAGATATAGGGGATGGCGGTCAGCAAGCCGATCACCACCGAGCTTTCGATACCGGTGCTGCGGATCAATTGCGGCGCCCAGAAGTTAAGGCCGTAGGACGCTACCTGGATCAGGAAGTAGATCAGCCCCAGCATCAGGAAACCGGGAATTCGCAGGGCCTGGAGCAGCGAGCCCTTCTTGTGGACCTCATGCACGGCGATGCGGCTGGAGAGCAAGGTTTTTTCTTCGGCGCTGAGCCACGGCGCATCTTCAATACGGTCCTTGAACTGCGTCAGCACCATCCACGCCAAGACCACGCACGGCATACCACCGAGCAGGAACAGCCAGTGCCAGCCGCGCATCTGCAGCACACCGTCCATGTGCTCCAGCACCAGCCCGGAGAACGGCGCCCCCACCAGCCCGGCAAACGCCGAAGCTAGGAACAGCATCGAGGTAATACGCCCACGGAAGTCCTGGGGAAACCACAGCGTCAGGTAATACAGCACGCCCGGCGCAAAGCCTGCCTCCATGGCGCCAATCAGAAAGCGCAGCACGTAGAACTGCCACTCAGCCGTGACAAACACCATAGCCGCCGTCGCCAGCCCCCAGGACACCATGATCCGCGCGATCCACCGACGAGCCCCGACCTTGTAGAGCATCATGTTGCTCGGCACTTCGAAAATCACATAGCCAACCACAAACAGCCCAGCCCCCAAGCCGTATGCGGTGTTGCTCAGGCCAAGGTCGGCCTGCAGCTGGAACTTGGCGAAGCTGATGTTGATACGGTCAAAAAAGGCGAACAGGTAGCAGACCATGATCAATGGCATCAGACGCCAGGCGACCTTGTTGACCACGGCTTTGATCGGATCGACTTCACCTGCCGGGCGCGCGCCGGCCTCTAACGGATTAGTGCTCATGTTTTCTCTCCAGCGGGCTGCTCACGGGCGCCCGATTGTTTTTGTTGTCTGGTGCGGGGTTACAGCGTGGCGATGTACGCCGGTGGTGGATGCAGGTCGCAATTGCGCCCGGCCTTGGCCACCTGGCCGGGCAGTTCGTGCCCCAGCAAGGCCGGCAATTGGCGGGACAGGTGCAGCAGGTGCGGCAAGTCGATCCCGGTGTGAATGCCCACTTCTTCGCACAGGTTGACCAGGTCTTCGGTGCAGATATTGCCCGACGCCCCCGGCGCAAACGGGCAGCCGCCAAGGCCGCCGAGGGCCGCGTCAAACCGCCGGGCCCCAGCCTCGTAGGCCGCCAGCACGTTGCACAACCCCAGGCCGCGGGTGTTGTGGAAATGCAGGGTCAGGTCATTGGCGGGCACACGCTCCAGCACACGCTTGACCAGGCGCTCGACCTGACGCGGGTTGGCCATTCCGGTGGTATCGGCAAGGCTGATGCCCTGAATGCCCAGCTCGCGATAAGCATCGACAATCTGCAGCACGCGATCCTCATCGATCGCTCCTTCGAACGGGCAACCAAAGGTGGTGGCGATACTGGCGTTGAGGCGCACGGGATGGTCGGCGGCAAAGCTGACAATATCGCCGAACGCCGCCAACGACGCCTCGCATCGCATGCGCATATTGGCCAGGTTATGGGTCTGGCTGGCAGACATCACCAGATTCAACTCATCGGCGCGGGACTCGATGGCGCGTTGGGCGCCCTTGAGGTTGGGGATCAACGCCACGTAGATCACACCGGCCTTGCGCTGGATGCCCTGGAACACCTGCTCGCCATCGCGCAATGCGGGAATGGCCTTCGGTGACACGAACGAACCGGCTTCGATCCGCGAAAAACCGGCCAGTGAAAGCTGGTCGATCAGGGCGATCTTGTCGGCGGTCTCGACCCAGGTCGGCTCGATTTGCAGGCCGTCCCGCGGGGAGACTTCCTGCACGATCAGCGGGTCTGAATAGTCGTGAATCATTGCACCACTCCGGACGTTTTCAGGCGTTGAATATCGGCGCCGGTAAGACCCAGGCTGCCAAGAATGTCATCCGTATGTTGGCCCAGGGCCGGACCCGACCAGTTCACCCCGCCAGGCGTTTGCGAGAGCTTGGGCACGATGCCGGGCATCTTCACCGACACGCCGCCGGGCAGCTCGGCGCTGAGCAACATGTCCCGCGCCTGATAGTGCGGATCGCTGACGATGTCCGCCACGGAATAGATGCGTCCGGCCGGCACTTCGGCGGCTTCCAGCGCGCTGAGTACCTGGTCGATGGGCAGGCTGCTGGTCCAGTGGGTGATCGCCGCATCGAGCAGCCCGCTCTTGGCGGCGCGGCCATCGTTATGGGCGAACTCCGGCGCTTCGCCCAGGTCGGCGCGACCGATGGCGCTCATCAGGCGCTTGTAGATCGGGTCGCTGTTGCCGGCAATCACCACGTAGGCGCCATCGGCGGTCAGGTAGGTGTTGGACGGCGCGATGCCGGGCAAGGCGCCGCCGCTGCGTTCACGCACATGGCCGAGCATGTCGTATTCGGGCACCAGGCTTTCCATCAGATTGAACACGCTTTCGGCCAGCGACACATCGACGATCTGCCCATCGCCCTGCCCGGTCTTGACCCGCAACAGCGACATCAGCGCACCGATCACACCGTGCAGGGACGCGAGGGAGTCCCCCAGGCTCACCCCGACCCGCGCCGGAGGCGAGTCCGGGTTGCCGGTGGTGTAGCGGATGCCGCCCATGGCCTCGCCAATGGCACCGAAGCCAGGACGGTCGCGATACGGGCCGGTCTGGCCATAGCCGGAGATGCGCACCAGGGTCAGCTTGGGGTTGAGGGCGTGCAACACGTCCCAGCCCAGGCCGAGTTTTTCCAGGCCACCGGGACGCAGGTTTTCGATCAGCACGTCGGCATCGCCGAGCAGTTGCTTGATCAGGTCCAGGCCTTCGCCGGACTTGAGGTCCAACGCCAGGGACTTCTTGTTGCGCGATTGCAGGTACCACCACAGCGACGTACCTTCATGCAGCTTTCGCCATTTGCGAAGTGGATCGCCCTGGCCAATGGCTTCGATCTTGATCACCTCGGCGCCAAACTCGGCCATCAGCCGGGCGGCGAACGGCGCGGCAATCAGCGTGCCGATCTCGATCACCTTGATACCGCTCAGGGGACCCGTCATGGTGTGGACCTCTTATTCTTGGAATATGGCGCCAAGACTAGAGGGCCAATACAGGAGAAATCCAACCGTCAGTTGGCAAGTAGCGTTCGCGAAAGGCGAACGATCGAAGAATTATCTGTAGGACTCAGACGTATTGCTCAGGTAATCAAAGAGCAAACGACTCACTGGCGACAGTTGCGCCTCATCACGCACCACCAGGATCAGGCTGCGATCCGACCAGGCATCCGTCAGCGGCACAGCATGCAAACCCAGGGCGCGGCCGAACAATTCGTACGCCTTGCGCGGCAGAATGCCGATGCCCATGTTCGCCTGGACCATCCGGCACATCGCATCAAACCCTGGCACATGAATACGCAGGCGCAGCATCTTGCCCGCCTCCCGTGCGGCGGCGTGGGTACGCATATTGATCGAGCTGGCGGCGTGCAGGCCGACATAGTCGCTGTCCAGGGTTTCGGCGAAGGCCAGGCTATCGCGGGCTGCCAAGGCGTGATCCGCGGGCATCAGCACCACCAGTTTGTCGAGGCGATAAATCACGCTGGGCAGGCCTTTGATGTCGGTGTCGCTGGAGCAGATGCCCAGGTCCGCCACGCCATCCAGCACACCCTGGACCACGCCGTTGCTGGGGCGCTCCTCCAGGTCGGTTTTGACCTGAGGGTGCAGTGCGGAAAAATCCCGCAGGTCTTCGGGAAGGAACTCAATGATCGCCGAGAGATTGGCCAGCATCCGCACATAGCCGCGCACACCATGGCTGTGTTCGCCGAGTTCCAGGCCCATTTTCTCGACGTTGAACAGCATCTGCCGTGCATGGTGCAACAGGGTTTCACCGGCGGCCGTCAGGTCCATGCCCTTGGCCCGCCGCACAAACAGGCTGACGCCCAGCACCTGCTCCAACTCCATCAGCCGCTTGCTGGCAGCCGACACCGCAATGGCTTCGCGCGAAGCGGCACGGGTCAGCGTGCCCTCTTCAAACACCGCGACAAACAGTTGCAAGGTGATCAAATCCAGGCGGCGCACCAGGCTCTTGTGCAACATCAGCGGCGCTCGCCGGCCAGTCGATTGATCTCGGCCTGCTCCACCACCGGTTGTGGCGCGCCCTGGCTCGCCGCCTGCAACATCGCCCGGCCAACAGTCTCGGTGCTGACAACCCAACTTGGCTTGACCTGGCGTACAAGCGACAGCAACGGCCCGAGCACGGCATAAAACCCTTGGTACAACGGCGTCTTCGACCGCACCCCGTGCAGCGGCTGGATCACCCCTGGCCGGAACAGATACACCGCCTTGAACGGCAAGCGCAGCAAGGCATTCTCGGTCTTGCCCTTGACCCGCGCCCACATCGACTTACCCGCCTCGGAACTGTCCGTACCGGCGCCGGACACATAGATAAACGTCATCTGCGGATTGAGCCGCGCCAACGTGCTGGCCGCGACCAACGTCAGGTCGTAGGTGAGGTGGGTGTACCGGGGTTCACTCATGCCCGCCGACGAAACGCCGAGGCAGAAGAAGCACGCATCAAAACCTTGCAGCAGGTTTTCCAGGGGTTGGAAATCCAGCATGTCGCTGTGCAACACCTGATGCAGCTTGCCATGTTCCTGGGTCAGGGGCGTGCGGCCAACCGCGACCACTTCCTGCACGTCAGCGGCCAGCAGGCATTCACGCAGAACACCTTGGCCGACCATGCCGGTGGCGCCGAATAACAGAACTCTCATAGGGGGACCTCAGCGGCAAGCCGCAAGCTCAAGCTTCAAGTTGAATGCGATTTCACTTGTAGCTTAACGCTTGCGGCTCGTCACTGCCCCGCTAGAAAGCGCTGCGAAAGATCTCTTCTATCTGCCTTTGATCCGCGCGCCGTGGGTTGGTCAGCCCGCACGCATCCTTCAAGGCGTTGGTGGCGAGCAGCGGGATGTCCTGCAACTTGGCGCCCAGTTCACGCAGGCCAGCGGGGATGTCGACGTCCTGGGACAAACTGCGAATCGCCGCGATGGCCGCCTGGGCGCCCTCTTCCACGGTGATGCCCTTGACGTCGGCGCCCAGGGCGCGGCCCACGTCGCACAAGCGTTTGGCGCTGACGCTGGCGTTGAAGCTCTGCACATGGGGCAGTAGGACAGCGTTGCACACGCCGTGGGGCAAATCGTACAAGCCGCCCAGTTGGTGGGCCATGGCGTGTACAAAGCCCAGCGACGCGTTGTTGAACGCCATGCCGGCGAGGAACTGCGCATACGCCATGTTTTCCCGCGCGGCCTTGTCGCTGCCGTCGCGCACGGCCAGGCGCAGGTTGGCACTGATCAGTTCGATGGCTTTGATCGCGCAAGCGTCAGTGATCGGCGTGGCGGCAGTGGACACGTAGGCTTCGATGGCGTGGGTCAAGGCGTCCATGCCGGTGGCGGCGGTGAGGCCCTTGGGCATGCCGACCATCAATGCCGGGTCGTTGACCGACAGCAGCGGCGTGACGTTGCGGTCGACGATGGCCATTTTCACGTGGCGGGTTTCGTCGGTAATGATGCAGAAACGGGTCATCTCGCTGGCGGTGCCGGCGGTGGTGTTGATGGCCACCAGCGGCAGTTGCGGCTTGCTCGATTGGTCGACCCCCTCGTAGTCGCCGATATGCCCGCCATTGGTGGCGCACAGGGCGATGCCCTTGGCGCAGTCGTGCGGCGAACCGCCGCCCAGGGACACCACAAAATCGCAGGCGCTCGCCTGCAAGAGCGCCAGGCCGTTCTCGACGTTTTCCACGTTGGGGTTGGGTTTGGCGCCGTCGTAGATCACCGAGTCGATGTCCTGCATCGCCAGTTTCTCGGCGATCATGTGGGCCACGCCCGCCTTGGCCAAGCCGGCGTCGGTGACGATCAGCGCCTTGCGAAAGCCGTAGTTGCGAATGGCAGTCATGGCTTCGTCGAGGCAATCAGTGCCCATGATGTTGACGGCGGGAATAAAGAAGGTGCTGCTCATGGCGAATCCTCAGAGGCTTTATGCCTACAGAATCAACCCGTGGCGCGCAGCGCATCTTGATCAGGATCAACGCCCGCTCGTGATAAAGTCACCGCCCAGCCGATTTCGAGTAGACCCGCCGCAATGAAGGATTTCCAGGATATTGACGCCCACCTTGAAGACTGGAGCGCCCTGCGCAGCGCGATCGACTTCAGCGGGATTCTGATCGGCAACGGCGCCAGCCGTACGATTTGGGAAGACTTTGCCTACGACTCGCTGTTCGAAAACGCCCGCACCGTCGAAGAAAAGCCCCTGAGCCAATCCGAGCTCAGCGTGTTCGATGCCCTGCAAACCCGCAGTTTCGAGCAAGCCCTGGGTGCCCTGAAAACCACCAGCCGGGTCAACAAGGCGCTGGCAGTCAGCTCGGCGGCGCCGCGCAATCGCTACTACGCGATCAAGGAAGCGCTGATCAATACCATCCACGCCGTGCATATCCCGTGGCGTCTGGTGCAACCGTCGACATTGGCGACGATCAACCGCGAACTGGCAAGCTACTCCACGGTATTCACGAGCAACTACGACTTGCTCAACTACTGGGCGATCCTGCATGCGCCGGGCATTGACGACCTGTTCGGCAGCGCCGACGCCAGCTTCGACCTGCGCAACACCCGCACCGACGCCACGCGCATCCTCTACCTGCACGGCGGTCTGCACCTGGTGCGCAACCTCGACGGCACCGCACGCAAGCTGCCGACCACCGACAGCACCTTGCTCAGCAGTTTTGCGATCAACAACACGATCAAGACCCTCGACGATGTGCCACTGTTTGTCAGCGAGGGCAAGGTTGAAGAGAAGCTCAAGACCATCCGCAGTTCGGATTACCTGTCGTTCTGCTATGAGCAATTGCTGACCCATGAAGGGGCGTTGTGCATCTTCGGCCACGAATTGGGGGCACAGGACAAACACTTGGTGGATGCGATTCGCCAGGCGGGATTGACCACCTTGGCGATTTCGGTGTCGGGACGCAGTGATGGGTTTATTCGTCAGCAGAAGCGGCGGTATTCGCAGCTGTTCGAGGGAACCGATGTGGAACTGAGGTTCTTTGCCGCGCGTACCCATGCGTTGGGCAATCCTGCGCTGTCCGTGCCCGTCGAACGCTGAGAAAAATGTGGGAGGGGCGTGGCCCCGATGCCGGAGTGTCAGCCACTGCATGCGTTGGCTGAACCAGGGTCATCGAGGGCAAGGCCTCTCCCACTTTTTTAGAGACAAATAGCAATGGTTCTCGATACCATTCGCGACTTTCCTACGTCGCGCTTCGTCAAGAAGGATATTCATGTCTCGCCCCAAGCCCGACCCGCTGTCGGCCGATGCCTTTCGCGGGTTCTATACAGATATTCTGTATTTCCTGCGCAAACGCACGGACAACGCCAGCGACGCTGCGGACATGACCCAGGACGTCTTCACCCAATGGCTGGACTACCGCGACCGCGCCAAGGTCGAGCAGCCGCGGGCGTTTCTGTTCCAGATGGCACGCAACCTGCTGCGTGATCACTGGCGCAAACAGAAGGTGCGCCATACCGTCCACAGCGATCAGGCCGAACGGGATGCCGAGCCGGTCACCGACGAGCACAACGAGCCCATGGCCGCCGTGCAGCGCTTGCAACGCCTGGAACAGTTGAAAGAAGTCCTCGCCGAGCTCTCGCCCCGCCGCCGAGAAGCCCTTATGCTGCACCGCTTCGAAGGCCTGAGCCAGGCGCAGATCGCCGAACGCATGGGGATTTCCACCAGCATGGTGGAAAAACACATCGCCTTCGCCCTGCTGCATTGCAAGCGACGCCTTCAACACGAACCCGGCACGGAGCAGCCAGAATGAACCGCCTGAGCGACACAGACGCAATGGACATCGAAGAGATCGACTCTATCGACGCCCAAGCCGCCAGTTGGTTTACCCGCAACCGCAACGACCCCGACCGTACCGAGCGCAAGGCCTTTGCCGCCTGGCAGGCCGAGCCTGCGCATGCCCGCGCCTATGCCGAGTTCGAGCAACTGTGGGCCGACCTGGCCCAATTGCAGCAACTGAACAAACCCGTGGCGCTGCCCAAGCGCAAAGCGCCGATGTGGCGCCCGGCTCTGGCGGTGGCCGCCGCGTTGGTCTGCGCCGTGCTGGCCAACAGGATCGACACGCCACGCGAGCTTTTTCACACCCAGGTTGCCGCCCACGCCAAGGGCATGCGCACCTTGAACCTGCCCGATGGCAGCACCTTGTATGTAAACGCCAACACCCGCGTGCGCGTGGATTTCAGCGCCTACCAGCGCATTCTTCACCTGGACAAGGGCCAGTTGTACATAGAGGTCGCGCCTGACAAGGAACGCCCACTGTTCGTACAAGCCGGCGCAGCGAATGTACGGGTGGTTGGCACCGGTTTTGACGTGCGCCGCAGCCAGCAGCAACTGGTGGTCAGCGTCGCCCATGGCCAGGTCGCCTTCGCACCCGATGCCAAAAGCCCCGTCGCACTGCTCGGAGCCCAACAACGCGCCACCTTCAACTACGCCAAGGGCACCCTGCAGCAGCAAAGCCTCACCGGCGAAGAAGTCGCCGACTGGCGCAGCGGGCACCTGGCATTTCGCAATCGCGAGCTGGCCAGCCTGATCGACGAACTGGGCCTTTACCGCCCGCAAGCCCCGATGCAAGTCAGCCATGCCGTGGCGCAACTGAAGGTCTCGGGCAACCTCGACGTAAACGATCCGGACGCCCTGCTCAGCGCCCTCCCGGCCCTGCTGCCGGTAAAAACCGTGACCTCGGCCGATGGCATCATCAGGATCGAAGCAAACAAATAATATCTATTTGAGAATATTTTGCATTCGCAGGTGTGGATTTATTTACCTGCCCCGTCTTCCTCCGGTCTGCACTTGATACGCACACCTTTTGGCTAGTTAGCCGCACCGGGGGATTTCATGTTTCGCGCGCCTTGCCACGCTTCGCACCTGTTTCTTCGACCGACCCTCATCGCCAGTTGCCTGGCGTTCAGCCTCAGCGCCCAGGCGGATTCGCTCAAGCTGCAACTGCCCGCCCAGGCGCTGGCCACGTCTCTGAGCCAAGTGGCGCAGCAGGCTAAAATCCAGCTGTTGTTCGATGAAACGCTGCTCAAGAACGTGCAGGCGCCAGCGCTCGACGGCGACTTCACCCCGGAAGTGGCCATTCGTACCCTGCTCAAGAACGGTGAATTTACCCTGATCAGGGTCGGCAGCACCTACGTGGTCAAGCCCGAAGACCCCAAGACCACCAACAGCGGCGCGGTGCAACTGGATGCCCTGAGCGTGATCGGCACCGGCAACAAGGTCGACTCCACCACCGTCGGCCGCTCAACCCTGCGCCAGGCCGACATCGACCGCTACCAGCCCAACAACATCCCATCGCTGTTGCAGACCCTGCCAGGCGTGTTCATGGGCGGCTCGTCCAAGCCGGGCGGGCAGACCATCAACATCCGTGGCTTCGGCGAGGCCGAAGACGTACCGATGTCGGTGGATGGCGCGACCAAGAGCGGTTTTGAGCGCTACCAGCAAGGCACGGTGTTTATCGAGCCCGAGCTGATCAAGAGCGTCGAAGTGGAGAAAGGCCCCTACTCGGCCTTCACCGGCAACGGCGGCTTTGGCGGCTCGATCATCATGGAAACCAAAGACGCCCCCGACCTGCTGGAAGACGGCCGCAACGCCGGCGCCATGCTCAAGTACGGCTACGCCAGCAACGACCACGAGCAGGTCTATAGCTCAGCCGTCTACGGCCGCACCGACGACGGCCGCTTCGATGCGCTCGCCTACCTGACCCAGCGCGACGGCGGCGACATGAAACTGGCCGGCACCCCGCCCGATCCCGACAACAAGTTCCCGATCAACCCCAAGCGCCTGCCCAACAGCGCCCAGGATGTGGACGGCAAGCTGTTCAAGGTCAACGCGCACTTCACCGATGAACACAGCATGGGGTTGTCGTACTCGCGCGCGAGCAGCGAGCGCTGGACGCCGTTCTCGGCCAAAAGCTATCCCACACCGCCGCTGCAATCGGCCATCGACCGCTATGGCTACGAGGGCGCACTAAAGCGCTTCCTGGCCAACCGCACCACCGTCGACACCACCTACTCCGGCAAGTACGTCTACCAGCCGCTGGACAACCCGCTGATCGACTTGAAGCTCAGCTACTCGGTGTCCCGCACCGACCAGACCGACGAGCGCAACGAGGACGCCTCGTTCAGCCTGGCCACCGGCGGGCGCAAGATGGACACGGCCTATGGCGACAAGATCCTGGAGTTGCGCAACACCAGCCTGTTCAACACCGGGCCGCTGGAACACGCGCTGACCACCGGGGTGCAGATCCGCAAGCACAAGCGTGAAACCGAAAGCTGGATGCCGGGCGCCACCTACAACACCGCCAAGTACAACTACGGGCATTTCCAGCCGTACTTCATGCCCCACGGCAAAGTCGACACCCATTCGTTCTACGTGCAGGACGCGGTGACGATCGGCGACGTGACCATCACCCCGTCCCTGCGCTATGACCATGTGCGCAACCGCGGCGAAGCCAACGACGCGCCTTACTACAGCAACCCCGATCCCAGCATCGGCCACGACTACAGCGACAAAACCTACACCGGTTGGTCGCCGCGCCTGGCCGCCTACTGGGCCATCACCCCGGATGTGGCGATGTTCGCCAGCTGGAACAAAACCTGGCGCGCCCCGGTGATCGACGAACAATACGAAGTGCAAGGCCTCGGCAGCCGCACGTCCACCAGCCTCAACCTCAAGCCGGAGCGCATCACGGCGATCACGGCGGGTAACGTCACCAACTTCTCCAACCTCATCGGCCATGGCGACAACCTGCAACTGCGCACCACGCTGTTCCATAACCGCATCGAAGACGAAATCTTCAAGGCCACGGGCATCGGTTGCGCCCGGCAAAACAGCGTGTCCGGCACCATCGACAGCGTCTGCACCAGCGCCGACATGGCGGCCAAGACCAACTACCGCAACGTCGGTGGCATGACCATCAAGGGCTTCGAGCTGGAAGCCTATTACGACTCGACTTACGTGTTCGGCTCGGTGACCTACTCCTGGGCCACCGGCAAACGCGACAACCCCTACACCAACCCGTGGGCCACCAGCACCCACGTGTACGCGCGAGATATTCCACCGGCCAAATGGGTGCTGATGATGGGCAACAAGATCCCGGCGTGGGACGCGCAGGTCGGCTGGACCGCGCAGTTCGTGCGCAAGACCGACCGCCTGCCCAGCGACAAATACTCCAGCGGCTTCAACAGCAGCGTGGGCGACACGTTCTACGACCAATACGCCAACGACGACTACGCCAGCATGGGCCTGTTCGCCAACTGGAAGCCGCAGCAAGCCGGCCTGAAAGGCACCGAGGTCAACTTCACCGTCGATAACCTGCTCAACAACAACTACCGCCCGGCACTCAGCGGCGACCGCGCCTACAGCGAAGGGCGCAACGCGAAGATCAGCGTTACGCGGTTCTTCTAACCGAGCGAGCCGGTCGAGTGGGAGCTGGCTTGCCTGCGATAGCATCACCTCGGTGCAACAGGCATACCGAGGTGCCTGCATCGCGGGCAAGCCCAGCTCCCTACACAAACCCGGTTCCTCCAGCATGCAACTGTACGGATAAATCCGCACCCAGCTGTAGGCCCTTGATCGGCGGGGGTTGTGGCTAGATGGGCTTCCCTTGAAGCCCTATCGATTTCGGTCCCACTCCATGAGCTCGCGCGAAAACACCGGTATGGCCCTTGGCCTGCTGGGCGTCATCATCTTCAGCCTGACCCTGCCCTTCACCCGCATCGTGGTGCAGGAAATCCACCCGTTGCTCAACGGCCTCGGCCGTGCGTTGTTCGCGGCGATCCCGGCGGCAGCCTTGTTGCTGTGGCGCCGTGAACAGTGGCCGAGCTGGCGCCAGGTGCGCGGGCTGTGCCTGGTGATTGCCGGGGTGATCCTGGGCTTTCCGGTGCTGTCGGCGTGGGCCATGCAAACCCTGCCGGCGTCCCACGGCGCGCTGGTCAACGGCCTGCAACCGCTGTGTGTGGCGCTGTATGCGGCGTGGCTGTCCCACGAGCGGCCGTCAAAAGCCTTCTGGGCCTGCGCGGCGCTGGGCAGTGGGCTGGTGTTGAGTTATGCCTTGATCACCGGCGCGGGCAGTATCCAGGCGGGCGACTTGCTGATGCTCGGCGCCATCGCCGTGGGCGGCCTCGGGTATGCCGAAGGTGGCCGCCTGGCCAAGGAGATGGGCGGCTGGCAGGTGATCTGCTGGGCGCTGGTGCTGTCGACGCCGCTGTTGATCGGCCCGGTGTGGTACTTGGCGGCGCAGCATCAAGGCGCGGTGTCGATGCGTACGTGGTGGGCGTTTGGGTATGTGTCGCTGTTCTCGCAGTTCCTGGGGTTCTTCGCCTGGTACGCCGGGTTGGCCATGGGCGGCATTGCGCGGGTCAGCCAGATCCAGCTGTTGCAGATCTTCTTCACCATCGCGTTTTCGGCATTGTTCTTTGGCGAACACATTGAGCCGATTACCTGGGTGTTTGCCTGTGGGGTGATTGTGACGGTGATGCTGGGGCGCAAGACTTCGGTGCAGCCTGCGCCTGCTCTCAAGCCAGACACGGTCTAAATGTGGGAGCGGGCTTGCTCGCGAATGCGGTGTGTCAGTCACACATTTTTCAACTGATCCACCGCGTTCGCGAGCAAGCCCGCTCCCACACAAGCCCACTCCCACAGGGGATAGCTGTTCAGTTCAGGTAGCCATCCGCACGCAGCAGGGTTTCCAGGCAGTGTTCGGTGATGTGGTAGAACGCCTTCAGCTCCTGGATTTTTTCCAGCAACTGCGCGTTATCCAGCGGCTGCTCACGCTTGACCGCCAGAATCATCTTGTTTTTGTTGGTGTGATCCAACGAGATGAATTCAAACACCTTGGTTTCATATCCGCACGCTTCGAGGAACAACGCACGCAAGCTGTCGGTCACCATCTCGGCCTGCTGTCCCAGGTGCAAGCCGTATTGCAGCATCGGCTTCAACAGCGCCGGGCTCTGGATCTGCAGGCGGATCTGCTTGTGGCAGCACGGCGAGCACATGATGATCGACGCGCCGGAACGGATACCGGTGTGGATCGCATAGTCGGTGGCGATGTCGCAGGCGTGCAGGGCGATCATCACGTCCAGTTCGCTCGGCGCCACGCTGCGCACATCGCCACATTTGAACACCAGCCCCGGATGTTCCAGGCGCGCGGCGGCGCTGTTGCACAACGTCACCATGTCTTCGCGCAACTCGACGCCCGTCACCTCGCCCTCGGCCTTGAGGGTGTTGCGCAGGTAATCGTGGATGGCGAAGGTCAGGTAACCCTTGCCCGAGCCGAAATCGGCGACGCGCACCGGGCGGTCCAGTTTGAGCGGTGAGCTGGTCAGCGCATGGCTGAACACTTCGATGAACTTGTTGATCTGCTTCCACTTGCGCGACATCGACGGGATCAGCGCCTGCTTGGCGTCGGTCACGCCCAGGTCAGCGAGGAATGGCCGGCTGAGGTCGAGGAAGCGATTCTTCTCACGGTTGTGCTCGGCGCTCGGCGCCTCGCGCAGTTGCTGCGGTTTGCTTTTGAACAGCGAGCTTTTGTTCTTCTTGCTGTATTCCAGCTGGGCTTCGTCGGTCAACGACAATAAGTGCGCGTTCTTGAACTGCGCCGGCAGCAGCGCGGCAATCGTCGCCACGCCCTCGGCCACGGGGAAGTTCTTGGTGATGTCGCGGGTTTTATAGCGATAGACGAAGGACAGGCACGCCTGCTCCTTGACCGTCACCGCCTTGATGATCAGGCGCTGCAACTCGGCTTCGTCACCGACGTACTTGGCCAGCACCAGCTTGATAAAGGCGTTCTGCGCGAGGCTTGTGCCGAGCAGTTCGATGAACTGGGCGTGGTGGTCGCTGACAGGTTGAGCGGTGACAGACATGAACAAAAACGCCTCGGGCTGGGAATGCCGGGCATTTTAGGGGGGACGGGGCTTCAGGGCACGGGGTTATTTGACTAACGGTAATTGTATTGCCGACACAACACCCAATGTGGGAGCGGGCTTGCTCGCGAATGCGGTGGATCAGACAATGAATCTGTTGACTGACACACCGCATTCGCGAGCAAGCCCGCTCCCACATTTTTAGTTGAGTACGATCAGGCGATTGGGCAATTCATTGCGGGTTTGCGTCACCGGCACATGCACCTTCAACAACTCGCCACACGCTTCGATGCAGTCGATAAACCCCGCCAGCGTCTGCCCCTGCTTCACCTGTTGGGTAAACGCCTGCACGATGGCATCCCAACTGCTGTCATCCAGGCGCTTGGAAATCCCGTCATCTACCAGGATCTCCACATACCGCTCCGCCTCGCTGACAAAAATCAGCACGCCGGTGCTACCCAGGGTGTGGTGCAGGTTCTGCTCCAGGAACTGTCGGCGGGCCAGGTTGGATGCGCGCCAATGGCGCACCGAACGCGGGATCAAGCGCGTGGTGACCTTGGGCAAGCGGAACACCAGGCACAACACGATGAATGTCGCCCACTGCGCCAGCAGCAAGGTGTACATGGTCATGTAGCCCGACAGGTAATGCACCACGCCGGGCACCACCAGCGCGATCAGACTGGCCCACAACAGCGGGATATAGGCGTAATCGTCGGCGCGGGCCGCCAGTACCGTCACCAGCTCCGCGTCGGTGGTTTTCTCCACGCGGGCGATGGCTTCGGCGACTTGGCGCTGCTCGTGTTCAGTCAGTAATGCCATGGTTATCGTTGCTCTCTCATTATTATCATCACCAGCCGCCCGAAGCCCCACCGCCGCCGAAACCACCACCGCCGCCACGGAAACCGCCGCCGCCACCGCCGCCACCACCACGGCCGCTGCTGCTGAGAATCGCCAGCAGGATCGCGCCCACCGGCAGACCCAGGCGATTGCACAACCACAACACGCCGATCAGCAGGATAAACAAGCCAATGGAAAACCCGGGATTATCCTTGGCAAAGTTGGCATCCGCCACATGCGCCGGCACGGCCAGCGGTTCGCCGCCCACCACCTGCAGCATCGCCGCCACGCCGTCGCTGATGCCCTGGCTGAAGTTACCAGCCTTGAACTTCGGTGCGATCACCTGGTTGATGATCACCCACGCTTGCGCATCGGTGAGCACACCTTCCAGGCCGTAGCCGACTTCGATGCGCAATTTGCGCTCATCGCGGGCGACGATCAGCAGTGCGCCGTTGTCCTTGCCCTTCTGGCCGATGCCCCAGTGGCGGCCCAATTGGTAACCGAAGTCTTCAATGGGCACGCCTTGCAGGTCGGGCACGGTGACCACCACGATCTGGTCGCCCGAGGTCTGCTCCAGCGCCTGCAATTGCTGGGTCAGCCGCTCGCGCGTGGGCGCGTCGAGCATCTGGGCGTTATCGACCACCCGCCCGGTCAGCGCCGGGAATGTCAGCGCCGCCTGGGCCACGCCCACGCAAGCCAACAGCCACAGCGCCAGGCCTATCCTTAGTAAACGCATCGACACCTCAGTGCAGCTTTACTTGAACTTCACTTGCGGCGCTTTATCGGCGTCGGCGCTGGTGGCTTCAAACGAGGCGCGGATCGGCAAGTCGCTGTACATCACGCTGTGCCACAGCCGGCCCGGGAAAGTGCGGATCTCGGTGTTGTAGGCCTGCACCGCCTGGATAAAGTCGCGGCGCGCCACGGCGATGCGGTTTTCGGTGCCTTCAAGCTGGGATTGCAAGGCCAGGAAGTTCTGGTTGGCCTTGAGGTCCGGATAGCGCTCGGACACCACCATCAGACGGCTGAGGGCGCCGCTCAAACCGTCCTGGGCTTGCTGGAACTGCTTGAGTTTTTCCGGGTTGTCGAGGGTGCTGGCATCCACCTGGATCGAGGTGGCCTTGGCCCGTGCTTCGATCACCGCGGTAAGGGTGTCCTGCTCATGGGCGGCGTAGCCCTTGACCACTTCCACCAGGTTGGGGATCAGGTCGGCACGCCGTTGGTACTGGTTCTGCACCTGGCCCCAGGCGGCTTTGGCCTGTTCGTCCAGTGTCGGAATATTGTTGATGCCGCAACCGCTGAGCACGCTGCTGATCAATAACAATGCCGCGGCTTTCAAGCCCCAGCGGTAACCCTGTGCTGCTTGCATGGTGTTTCTCCTGGCGAACTTTGATGGAATTTGGCAACCGTGAGGCATAATCCGCTACCACGACTGGATTGCATCGAATCAATCAGCTAAAAAGATGCCCACCGCAAACAAGAGTTCCGAAGTGTGCGGCATTTGTCGGTATAACACTCGAACAACAACGTACGCTCCCCACATTTTGGCAGAACAGCGCATTTTCGCTGTGCAGTGAGCCGAAAAAGGATATTCATGAAAAAGCTGTGTTTGCTCGGCCTTGTTGCCACTCTGGCCAGTCACCCCGTATGGGCAGAAACAAAGCCTGCTGCGCTTAAGGACAAGGACGCCTTCGTCAGCGACCTGCTCAAGCAGATGACCCTCGATGAGAAGATCGGCCAATTGCGCCTGATCAGCATCGGCCCCGAAATGCCCCGCGAGCTGATCCGCAAGGAAATCGCCGCCGGTCGCATCGGTGGCACCTTCAACTCGATCACCCGCCCGGAAAACCGTCCGATGCAGGACGCGGCGATGCGCAGCCGCCTGAAGATCCCGATGTTCTTCGCCTATGACGTGATCCACGGCCACCGCACTATCTTCCCGATCAGCCTGGCACTGGCCTCCAGCTGGGACATGGACGCGATCCACCGCTCCGGGCGCATCGCCGCCCAGGAAGCCGCCGCCGACAGCCTCGACATTACCTTCGCGCCGATGGTCGACATCTCCCGCGACCCACGCTGGGGCCGTACCTCCGAAGGTTTCGGCGAAGACACCTACCTGGTTTCGCGGATTGCCGAAGTGATGGTCAAGGCGTTCCAGGGCACCAGCCCCGCGAATGCCGACAGCCTCATGGCCAGCGTCAAGCACTTCGCCCTGTACGGCGCGGTGGAAGGCGGGCGCGACTACAACGTGGTCGACATGAGCCCGGTCAAGATGTACCAGGACTACCTGCCGCCGTACCACGCGGCGATCAAGGCCGGTTCCGGCGGCGTGATGGTGGCGCTGAACTCGATCAACGGCGTGCCCGCCACCGCCAACACCTGGCTGATGAACGACCTGCTGCGCAAGGACTGGGGCTTCAAGGGCCTGGCCGTGAGCGACCACGGCGCGATCTTCGAACTGATCAAGCACGGCGTGGCCAAGGACGGGCGTGAAGCCGCCAAGCTGGCAATCAAGGCCGGTATCGACATGAGCATGAACGACTCGCTGTACGGCAAGGAATTGCCAGGGCTGCTCAAGTCCGGCGAGATCGAACAGAGCGACATCGACAACGCCGTGCGCGAAGTACTCGGCGCCAAGTACGACATGGGCCTGTTCAAGGACCCGTACCTGCGCATCGGCAAGGCCGAGGATGACCCGGCCGACACCTATGCCGACAGCCGCCTGCACCGCGCCGAGGCGCGTGATATTGCCCGGCGCAGCCTGGTCTTGCTGAAAAACCAGAACAACACCCTGCCACTGAAAAAATCCGCGACCATCGCCCTGGTCGGCCCGCTGGCCAAGGCCCCGATCGACATGATGGGCAGTTGGGCCGCCGCCGGGCGCCCGGCGCAATCGGTGACCCTGCTGGACGGTCTGAACGCGGTGATCGGCGAAAAAGGCAAAGTGATCTATGCCCGCGGCGCCAACATCACCAACGACAAGGCCGTGGTCGACTACCTCAACTTCCTCAACTTCGATGCCCCGGAAGTGGTGGACGACAAACGCGCACCGCAAGTGTTGATCGACGAAGCGGTGAAAGCCGCCAAGAGTGCCGATGTGATCGTGGCAGCGGTGGGTGAGTCCCGTGGCATGTCCCACGAATCCTCCAGCCGCACCGACCTGAACATCCCGCAGAGCCAGCGCGACCTGATCAAGGCGCTGAAAGCCACCGGCAAGCCGCTGGTACTGGTGCTGATGAACGGCCGTCCGTTGTCGATTCTCGAAGAGAACCAGCAGGCCGACGCGATCCTGGAAACCTGGTTCGCCGGCACCGAGGGTGGCAACGCCATCGCCGACGTGCTGTTTGGTGACTACAACCCATCGGGCAAGCTGCCGATTACGTTCCCACGTTCGGTGGGGCAGATTCCGACCTACTACAACCACCTGACCATCGGCCGGCCGTTCACGCCGGGCAAGCCGGGCAACTACACCTCGCAATACTTCGATGACACCACCGGGCCCTTGTTCCCGTTTGGGTATGGCCTGAGCTACACCACGTTCAGCCTGTCGGACATGGCGTTGTCGTCCACCACCCTGAACAAGACCGGCAAGCTCGACGCCAGCGTCACCGTGAAGAACACCGGCAAGGTCGACGGCGAAACCGTGGTGCAGCTGTATATCCAGGACGTGGCCGGTTCGATGATCCGCCCGATCAAGGAGCTGAAGAACTTCCAGAAGGTGCTGCTCAAGGCTGGCGAAGAACGCACGCTGCACTTCAGCATTACCGAGGACGACTTGAAGTTCTACAACACCCAGCTCAAGTTCGCGGCGGAACCGGGTGAGTTCAATGTGCAGATCGGGTTGGACTCCCAGGATGTGCAGCAGCAGACGTTCGAACTGCTCTAAAACCGTACGCGGTCAAAAAAAAATGTGGGAGCGGCGGTGCGACGATTCGACTTGCTCGCGAAGGCGTCGTGTCAGCCACTGAAGAGTTGGCTGATCCACTGCATTCGCGAGCACCGCCGCTCCCACATTTTTCTCTCAGCGGTCTGGTTAACCGCGTCGGTTGAGCACGTTGACCACCAACCGATCAATCCACCCCCACACCCGCTGCTTCACTCGCCGCCACAACGGCCGCGACTTCCATGCCTCCAGGCTGACCGCCAGGCTCTGGGCAAAATCCCGCTCGAAACTGCCCGCCACCGCTTGCGTCAACTCTGGGTCCAACGCTTCCAGGTTGGCATCGAGGTTGAAGCGCAGGTTCCAGTGATCGAAGTTGCACGAGCCGACACTGACCCAATCGTCCACCAGCACCATCTTCAAGTGCAAAAAGCATGGCTGGTATTCAAAGATCTGCACCCCCGAGCGCAGCAGGCGCGGGTAATACCGGTGCCCGGCATAGCGCACGGACGGATGGTCGGTGCGCGGGCCGGTCAGCAGCAAGCGCACATCCACCCCGCGCCCTGCCGCCCGGCGCAATGCGCGGCGCACGCCCCAGGTCGGCAGGAAGTACGGGGTCGCCAGCCAGATACGTTGCTGGCCGCCGTTCAAGGCGCGGATCAGCGATTGCAGAATATCCCGATGCTGGCGGGCGTCGGCGTATGCAACACGTCCCAGCCCCGGCCCGGTGGCGGGCATTCTGGGCAAGCGCGGCAAGCCGAAACGGGTCGCGGGTTTCCATTCGCGGCGGGCGGCGTTGGCGTGCCATTGGCGGTCGAACAGCGCCTGCCAGTCCTGCACCAGCGGGCCGCTGATCTGCACCATCACTTCGTGCCAGTCGGCCGTGTCGTGGCCCGGGTTCCAGAATTCATCGGTAACACCGGTGCCGCCGACGAAGGCGCAGCCCTGGTCGACCAGCAACAGTTTGCGGTGGTCGCGGTACAGGTTGCGCATCCAGCGCCGCCAGTTCAGGCGATTGTAGAAACGCAGTTCCACACCGGCATCGGTCAGGCGTTTGCGCAGCCCGAGGGTAAACGCCAGGCTGCCGTAGTCATCAAACAGGCAGCGCACCCGCACACCCCGTTCAGCGGCAAGCACCAACGCCTGCACCATGGCCTCGGCACAGGCGCCGGCTTCCACCAGGTACAACTCCAGTTCAACCTGCCGCTCGGCACGGGCAATCTCCACCAGCATCTGCGGGAAGAAATTCGGCCCGTCGATCAACAACTCGAAGCGGTTGGCGCTGCGCCACGGGAACACTGCGCCGCCCACGGTCAGCGCGCCGTAAAGATCAGCACCGCACCCACCGGCACCGACAAGCTGATCGACGCCAAACCGGCCGCCTTGCGCAACGCTGCCACGCCGGGCATCAAATCGAAGTCCTCGGCATGCATCACCACCGGCTCCAGGGTCACGACCTGGAAGCGCCGGTCATCCAGGCGCGTGGCGAGCAGTTCGGCGTTGTAGGTCTGGGTCTTGCCGTGCAAGGTGACGCGCAGCGGCAAGCGCAGTTCCAATTGCGCGCCGGGGGCCAGGTCATTGATGGGTTGCAGGTTGATCTGCGCGTTGATCAGCGCGTCGGGAAAGGTCTTGATTTCGAACAGGTCATTGCGCATACGCTCATCGCGCAACGGAATGCCGCTGTTGATCGACTCCAGTTCCACTTCGACCTGCGCCGCGCCGTTGCCGTCGACTTTGCCATGCAACACCAGAAAGCGCTGCACTTCGGCGATGTCAGTGTTTTTGCTGGTGACGAAGGACAGGCGTGAGGATTCGTTATCCAGATACCAGTCGGCATGGGCAGGCACGGCAGCGGCGGCCAACAGAGCGAAGGCCAGGGGTTTGATCAGCATTAAAGACTCGTAGGGAGAAAAACCTGCACGAACCTTAAGCGCAATGTCCCAAGCGGCGCAAATCCAATCTGGGCACGGGTTTGAGTGGAGTGGCGCTTGTGTGGGAGCGGGCTTGCTCGCGAAAGCGGTGGGTCAGTCAACTATTCAGTGGCTGACATGACGCTTTCGCGAGCAAGCCCGCTCCCACAAGGGATATGAGGCGTATCAGGGATTGAGGCGGCAGCCCTGGCGGTCGCCAAGCCAGCGCGCCGTGTGGGTACGCCCCATCCCGCTGGCGGTAACTTCGCTGCGCTCGGGGTTATCGCTCAACGCACTGGTGGGCACGTATTGCTTCACGTAACCACGGCAATACTCGGCGGGGTTGTTCGCCACATAACGGCACGAACAATATTCCTTGGCGGTATAAGCCGCGATGATGTCGGGAAAGGCTTGCAGGTTGACGCGCTCGTGCCAGGCCCAGCCCAAAAGGGCGAGCAACAGCACGATCAGCAGGCTTGTAAACGGCCGACCACGGATCATGGCTGCACCGCCGCGAGCACGCGCTTGAGCAGTTCGTTGTGGCGGTAACTGCCGTCGCGATCATCGCCGTAGCGCACGATCACCAAGTGTTCGTCGGGCATCACATACAGCGCCTGTCCCCAATGGCCCAGGGCGGCGAAGGTATCGGCGGGCGCATCCGGCCACGGCCTTTGGGCGCCTTGATTGAGCCACCAGTGCCCGCCCGGCACGGCTTCATCCTGGCCGGCCTGGTAGTGGGCAAACGCCTGGCGATTGAAGGCAATCCATTCCTTGGGCAGCAACTGCTGCTCGCCCCAGCGACCGCCCCGCGCCATCAACAGGCCGACGCGCGCGAGGTCGCGGGCAGTGAGGTAGGCGTAGGACGAGGCGACAAAGGTTTCATCGGCATCGGTTTCCCACGTCGCGTTGTGAATGCCCAACGGCTTGAACAGCGCATCCCACGGGTAACTCATGTAAGCCTTGTGGCCAAGCATGCCCTTGAGGGCGGCGGACAGGATGTTGCTGTCGCCGCTGGAATAACGGAACACCTGGCCCGGCGCGTGGGCGGCGTCGGTGTCGGCGGCGAACTCGGCCATATCGCGATGTCCACGGGTGTAGAGCATCGCCACCACCGAGGATTTCAGCGGGGCGTATTCGTAGTCCTCCTGCCAGTCCAGACCCGAGGCCCAGTGCAACAGGTCGGCCATCGTCACCGTGGGGTGCTGCTTCATCGGCGGATAAAACCGCGCAGCCGGGTCAGTCAGTTTGAAGCGGTTTTCACCGTAGGCCACGCCCAACACCGTCGCCATCAGGCTTTTACTGACAGACCAAGTGAGGTGCGCAGTGCTGGCCGTGGTCGGCGCGGCGTAGCGTTCGTAGATGACCACGCCATCACGGACCACCAGCAGCGCATCGGTGCGAATGCCTTGGCGGGTGGCATCGTCGCGCGGGGGAAATGCGTAGGCGTTCAGGGCATCGAGCGCGGGGCCTTCGATTTGCGAGCCCCTGGCCCACTCCTTGGCAGGCCAGGTTTCGGCGTGGGCGGTAACGGTGACTGACAGCAGGGCAACACACAACAGGCCTCTGACCATGGACGCGGACTCAAGGGGGGCATTCAAGCCCGCGAGGCTAGCGCAGGGCAATGACAGATTTGCGACAGGGCAGCCTGTCATCCAAGCGTCACCATAACTTCATGGAGATGACACCGGGCCTCCATAGCCTGAGTTTGGACAACAAAGTCGACCGGCCGAAATCGTGGCCGGCACTCGGAGACTCGCCATGACTCAGATCGCCCGCATCAGCGACACCGGCAATGAACGCCGTCTGCAAGCCGAACGCCTGGTTGGCGCGCAGGCATTGCAGGAAGCCCAGGCCTTGCGGTTCAACGTGTTCAGCGGCGAATTCAACGCCAAGCTGAAAGGCGCGGAACTGGGTCTGGACATGGATGACTATGATGTTCACTGCAGCCACATCGGCGTGCGGGACTTGAACAGCGGTCGTTTGGTGGCCACCACCCGCTTGCTCGACCACGCGGCCGCCAGCACCCTGGGTCGGTTCTACAGCGAAGAAGAATTCAGCTTGCATGGCTTGCTCCACCTGCAAGGCCCGATCCTGGAAATCGGCCGCACCTGCGTCGACCCGGCTTACCGCAACGGCGGCACCATCGCCGTATTGTGGGGCGAGTTGGCCGAAGTGCTGAACCAGGGCGGCTACAGCTACCTGATGGGCTGCGCGAGCATCCCGATGCACGACGGCGGCATCCAGGCCCACGCGATCATGCAGCGCCTGCGCGAACGCTACCTGTGCAACGAACACCTGCGTGCCGAACCGAAAAAACCGCTGCCGGCGCTGGACCTACCGTCCAACGTCATCGCGGAGATGCCGCCGCTGCTCAAGGCTTACATGCGCCTGGGTGCGAAGATCTGTGGCGAGCCGTGCTGGGACGAGGATTTCCAGGTGGCCGACGTGTTCATCCTGCTCAAGCGCGATAACTTGTGCCCGCGCTACGCCCGCCACTTCAAGGCGGCCATGTGATGAGCCGCCTGCGGGTGTACGGGCGCATTGCCCGCGTGCTGGTGGTGGTGGCGCTGGGCTTGAGCATGGCCAGTGTGTTTGGCCTGTTCGAGCGTTTGGGTATCGCCAATTCGATGCCGCGGCGCCAGCGTTGGTCGCGGTTTTTCATGGCGCGGCTGACCAACGCCCTGCCCTTTCGCGTAACGGTACACGGTGAGCTGCCGACCCAGCCGATGCTGTGGGTGAGCAATCACGTGTCGTGGACCGACATTCCATTGCTGGGCGCCGTGGCGCCGATGTCGTTCCTGTCCAAGGCCGAAGTGCGCACCTGGCCGGTGGCCGGTTGGTTGGCGGCGAAGGCCGGCAGCTTGTTCATTCGCCGTGGTTCGGGCGACAGCCAGTTGATCCGCAAGCAGATGACCCGCCATCTGGAGCAACAGCACCCGCTGCTGATGTTCCCCGAAGGCACCACCACCGACGGGCGCAGCCTGCGCACCTTTCACGGGCGCTTGCTGGCCAGTGCGATTGATGCGGATGTGGCGCTACAACCTGTCGCGATCCGCTATCTGCGCGAGGGTCAGGTGGACGCATTGGCGCCGTTTATTGGCGATGATGATTTGCTCTCGCACCTGATGCGCTTGTTTGCCAATGATCAGGGCGATGTAGAAATTCATCTGCTCAAGCCGATTGCGTGCGCCGGGCAGGAGCGTGCGGCGCTGGCGTATCAGGCGCAGCAGGCGGTGCAGAAGGCGTTGTTCGGGCCGGTGCCGGAGGCGGAACAAGTGGATGCTCGGCCTGCATTCGCCGCTTAAAGCGGGCGCGGTCAAAAAAATGTGGGAGCGGGCTTGCTCGCGAAAGCGGTGGATCAGTCAGCACATCGGTAACTGACAGACCGCTTTCGCGAGCAAGCCCGCTCCCACATTTAGACCTCATTAATCAGGTGGTTTTGTGCAAAGGCTTGCAGTTCGGGATAGAACAGACGGAAATCCTGGCTCAACGGCTCATACAACTCACCCAACTCCTGCATCGCAAATCCCAGCTCCTGCGGCTGCGTCAACCGCCGCGAAATCCCCCGCAGCACCTGCTCCATCACTGCAAACTCACGATACGAACCCAACCAGTCATCGGCCGCCATATACGGCGCAATCTGCGCCAGCCGCCCCGGCAGTTGTGGCTCGGCCGCCAGCACGCGGTATACCTGCGAGGTGAAGCGCTCCAGCGGCTGGTCGGCATACAGCGCCCAATCCCGCGCCAAGCAGTGGTCGAAAAACACATCGAGGACGATCCCGGCATAACGCCGGCGGGTCAGGCTGAAGCGCGACAACGCCTGCCCCACCAACGGATGACTGTCGGTAAAGCGGTCGATGGAACGATGCAGCTGGATCGCCGCCTCGATTGACGGGCTGAACTGGCCTTGCAGGCGGCCTTTGACGAAATCGCCATAGAGGCTGCCCAGCAGTTGCGCAGGAAGTTGGCCGCCCAGGTGCAGATGTGCGAGATAATTCATGGCGCGCAGTTTAGCACTGCCGCCAACGTATCGTTATAACCCGATATACCGATTTAGCCTGTCCTCAGAGCAAAATCATATTGGTATATCGGGATATAACGATTTAAGGTTCGCCTCATCGCGATATAACGCTTCAAGACACCGAGCACCTGCCATGTCCATCGACCTCGACGAAATAATAAAAGCCCTGGCGCACCCAGTACGGCGAGACATCCTCAACTGGCTGAAAGACCCGAAAGTGCAATTCCCCGAGCAACTGCACAACCACGAATACGGCATTTGCGCCGGGCAGATCGACCAACGCTGCGGCTTGTCCCAGTCGACCGTGTCGGCCCACCTGGCGACCTTGCAACGCGCGGGTTTGATCAGCAGCCAGAAGGCCGGGCAGTGGCACTTTTTCAAACGCAACGAGGACACCATCCAGGCGTTCCTCGATGCGCTCACTACAGAACTCAGCGCACCGCTGTAAAGGAACCCCAATGCCCCTCTCGCTACTCATACTGGCCCTGAGCGCCTTCGCCATCGGCACCACCGAGTTCGTCATCATGGGCCTGTTGCCCGATGTGGCGGCGGACCTCGGTGTGTCGATCCCCGGCGCCGGTTGGCTGGTCACCGGCTACGCCCTGGGCGTGGCCATTGGCGCGCCGTTCATGGCACTGGCCACCGCCAAGCTGCCGCGCAAGGCCGCCCTGGTAGCGTTGATGGGCATCTTTATTGTCGGCAACCTGCTCTGCGCCCTGGCAAGCGACTACAACGTGCTGATGTTTGCCCGTGTGGTCACCGCGCTGTGCCACGGCGCGTTCTTCGGGATCGGTTCGGTGGTGGCCGCCAACCTGGTGCCGGCCAACAAGCGCGCATCGGCCGTGGCATTGATGTTCACCGGCTTGACCCTGGCCAACGTGCTGGGCGTACCGTTGGGTACGGCGTTGGGCCAGGCCGCCGGCTGGCGTTCGACGTTCTGGGCGGTGACCGTGATTGGTGTGGTCGCGCTGATCGGCCTGATCCGCTTCCTGCCGGCCAAGCGTGACGAAGAAAAACTCGACATGCGTGCCGAACTGGCGGCCCTTAAAGGTGCTGGTATCTGGTTGTCGCTGACCATGACTGCGCTGTTCTCCGCGTCGATGTTCACCCTCTTCACCTACGTCGCGCCGCTGTTGGGCGACGTCACCGGCATCTCGCCCCAAGGCGTGACCTGGACCCTGCTGTTGATCGGCCTGGGCCTGACCCTGGGCAACATCGTCGGCGGCAAGCTGGCGGACAAGCGCCTGGCCGCGACCCTGATCGGCGTGTTCATCAGCATGGCGGTGGTGTCCACCGCGCTGAGCTGGACCAGCATCGCCGTGATCCCGACGGAAATCACCTTGTTCCTGTGGGCCACCGCCGCGTTCGCCGCCGTGCCTGCGTTGCAGATCAACGTCGTGACCTTCGGCAAAGCCGCGCCGAACCTGGTGTCCACCTTGAACATCGGTGCCTTCAACATCGGCAACGCCCTTGGCGCTTGGGTCGGCGGCAGCGTGATTGCCCACGGTTTCGGCCTCACCAGCGTGCCATTGGCCGCCGGTGCCCTGGCGATCCTGGCGCTGCTGGTGACCCTGATTACTTTCCGTCAGAACGGCGATGCCGACCTGGCCCCTGTGACCAACTGATCAAC
This sequence comes from Pseudomonas sp. RP-B7, assembly GCF_059803535.1. Taxonomy (NCBI): domain Bacteria; kingdom Pseudomonadati; phylum Pseudomonadota; class Gammaproteobacteria; order Pseudomonadales; family Pseudomonadaceae; genus Pseudomonas; species Pseudomonas sp. RP-B7. Next base: position 76,976 of record NZ_JAPFHC010000013.1, on the reverse strand, counting down.
TTCAAAGAGAAGGTGTTTTCCCATGACGACTATTTTCGATCCGATCAAACTGGGCGACCTGGAACTGTCCAACCGCATCATCATGGCGCCGCTGACCCGCTGCCGTGCCGATGAAGGTCGCGTGCCCAACGCGCTGATGGCCGAGTACTACGTGCAACGTGCTTCCGCCGGGCTGATCCTCAGCGAAGCCACCTCCGTGACGCCGCTGGGCGTGGGTTACCCGGACACCCCGGGCATCTGGTCCAACGACCAGGTACGTGGCTGGGCCAACGTCACCAAGGCCGTGCACGCCGCGGGCGGCAAGATCTTCCTGCAACTGTGGCATGTGGGGCGCATCTCCCACCCGTCGTACCTGAACGGCGAAACCCCGGTGGCCCCGAGCGCAATCCAGCCTAAAGGCCACGTCAGCCTGGTGCGCCCACTGGCCGACTACCCGACCCCACGTGCCCTGGAAACCGCGGAAATCGCCGACATCGTCGACGCCTACCGTACCGGCGCCGAGAACGCCAAGGCCGCCGGCTTCGACGGCGTGGAAATCCATGGTGCCAACGGCTACCTGCTCGACCAGTTCCTGCAAAGCAGCACCAACCAGCGCACCGACAACTACGGCGGCTCCCTGGAAAACCGTGCACGCCTGCTGCTGGAAGTGACCGACGCCGCCATTGAGGTCTGGGGCGCAGGACGTGTGGGTGTGCATTTGGCACCACGTGCCGATTCCCACGACATGGGTGACGACAATCTGGCAGAGACCTTCACCTACGTCGCCAGCGAACTGGGCAAGCGTGGCATTGCGTTCATCTGCTCCCGTGAAAAAGAAGGCGCGGACAGCCTCGGCCCACAACTGAAGAAAGCGTTCGGCGGCACCTATATCGCCAACGAACGCTTCACCAAGGACAGCGCCAACGCCTGGCTGGCCTCGGGCAAGGCGGATGCGGTGGCCTTTGGTGTGCCGTTCATTGCCAACCCGGACCTGCCGGCGCGCTTGAAGGCTGATGCGCCGCTGAACGAAGCGAATCCGCAAACCTTCTATGGCAAAGGCCCGGTCGGCTACATCGACTACCCGACCCTCGCGCTGTGATGTAACAAGCTGAAACGAAAAAGCCCCGGCTCGCAGGAACCGGGGCTTTTTCATGGGGGCCAGGAAACATTCCTTCACACCCCTGCAACAAAATCCCTACAAAATACTTAGCCGGCTACCTATCAACCCCCGGCCAGCGCGTATATAAAGTCACCCCACAAATACGGCACAAGGACGATTGACCATCCTTAGGCTTTACTGTTGACACAACCGGATGCAATTACGCATTTTGTCTCAATTGCGCAGGTTGGGGCTCAAGCGCAGCATGTCGAGCCCTATATCAACCCAGCGCTCAGCGTCCTGATGCAGTTGGAAGCTGTCGGGGACCAGCAACCATTGGCCGATCAACCCGTTGATATAGGCATGAATGCACACTGCACCACGGGTGGTGTCGAGGTTTTCCGGCAGTTGACCACGATGCACTGCATTGCGCAGGGTCAAGCCGATACGCAGATTGCACTCCAGGCTGTGAGTCTGGCGTTGACGGCGCATGTCACACATTTCATCGGTGAATTCGCACTTATGGAACAAGATCTCATTGATGCGCCGGGTTTTCGGGTCAAGGGCCACCTGATGGTACAAGTGAATCAACAGCTTGCGCATGCAGCCCAGCGGGTCGAGTTCATCCTCGCTTTCACTGGCCCGGGCCAGTTCGTCCAGGGGTTCGTGCAGGGTGTCGAGCAACGCCTGGAGCAAATCGGATTTGTTACTGAAATGCCAATAGATGGCACCCCGCGTCACGCCGGCCAGCGCAGCGATATCCGCCAGGGTGGTGCGTGCCACACCGCGCTCATAAAAGGCCTGCTCGGCGGCTTGGAGAATCTGGCTGCGCGTTTCCTGAGCTTCCTCTTTGGTGCGACGAACCATGGCAGTAAAACCTCAATCAGGACACTTGAGACTATCGTTAACGCAGAATTAATAGCCGTTGACGATCATCTGAATATTTGTGGGACGGCACCATCGTGGGTGCCGAACGTAATGAAATCGAGGCTTTGGGCACTGCTTTGTCAACATTACGCGAAGCCTGTCAAGAGTTTACAAACAACCGTGAACGTAAGTATATTGCGTAGCAAGCTACTTATCTACTCACAGCTTGTTTTTCACCCTTCCACATTTCTTGTGCGCATCCTGCGCGCCTGACCCGAGGATCTTCATGCAACTTAAGCCAGCTGTTACCGCTCTGGTCACTGCCGTCGCCCTGGCATCGCTGCTCAGCGGATGTAAAAAGGAAGAAGCGGCTCCGCCCGCCCAAACCCCTCAGGTCGGCGTGGTCACCATTCAACCGCAAGCCTATACCCTGACGTCCGAGCTGCCAGGCCGCACCACCGCCTACCGCATTGCGGAAGTTCGCCCACAGGTCAACGGCATCATTCTCAAGCGCCTGTTCAAGGAAGGCGGCGACGTGAAGGAAGGGCAACAGCTCTACCAGATCGACCCGTCGGTGTATGACGCCACCCTGAAAAGCGCGCAGGCCAGCCTGACCCAGACCAAGTCCATCTCCGATCGCTACAAGCAGTTGGTCGATGAGCAGGCCGTCAGCCGCCAGGAATACGACACCGCCGTCGCCAACCGCATGACCGCGGAAGCCAACGTGCAAACCGCCCAGATCAACGTGCGTTACACCAAAGTATTCGCGCCGATCTCCGGGCGTATCGGCCGTTCTTCGGTGACCGAAGGCGCGCTGGTCAGCAATGGCCAGACCGATGCCATGGCGGTGATCCAGCAACTGGACCCGATCTACGTCGACGTCACCCAGTCCTCGGCTGAAATGCTGAAACTGCGCCGCGACCTGGAAAGCGGCCAACTGGAAAAAGCCGGTGCCAATGCCGCCAAGGTCAAGCTGACCCTGGAAGACGGTAGCGCGTACGGCCAGGACGGCAAGCTGGAATTCTCCGAAGTGTCGGTTGACCAGACCACCGGTTCGGTAACCCTGCGCGCCGTGTTCCCCAACCCTGACCACACCCTGCTGCCCGGCATGTTCGTTCATGCCCAGTTGCAAGCCGGTGTGAACAGCAAGGCCATCCTGGCGCCACAGCAAGGCGTGACCCGCGACATCAAGGGCATCCCGACGGCATTGGTGGTGAACAAGGACAACAAGGTCGAGCAACGCACCCTGGTTGCCAACCGCACGTCCGGCGCCTACTGGCTGGTGGAAAAAGGCCTCGACGCCGGTGACCGCGTGATCACCGAAGGCCTGCAATTCATCAAGCCGGGCATCGAAGTCAAGGTCAAGGACGCCGACAACGCCAAGCCTGCCGGTTCAGCTCCCGCTCCTGCCGCCGCTGCTGGCCAGGGGGAGTAACCCATGTCGAAATTTTTTATCGACCGTCCCATTTTCGCCTGGGTAATTGCCCTGGTGATCATGCTGGTCGGGGCACTGTCGATCCTGAAGTTGCCCATCAACCAATACCCGGCCATCGCGCCAACCGCCATCGACATCCAGGTGACCTACCCAGGCGCGTCCGCACAAACCGTGCAGGACACCGTGGTGCAGGTCATCGAGCAACAGCTCAACGGTATCGACAACCTGCGTTATGTCGCCTCGGACAGTAACTCCGACGGCAGCATGACCATCACCGCGACGTTCAACCAGGGTACCAACCCGGACATCGCCCAGGTTCAGGTGCAGAACAAGCTGAACCTGGCGACCCCACTGCTGCCGCAAGAAGTGCAGCAGCAGGGTATCCGCGTGACCAAGTCGGTGAAGAACTTCCTGATGGTGATCGGTCTGGTGTCGGAAGACGGCAGCATGACCAAGGACGACCTGTCCAACTACATCGTGTCCAACATCCAGGACCCGATTTCCCGGACGGCGGGTGTCGGTGACTTCCAGGTCTTCGGTTCGCAGTACGCCATGCGTATCTGGCTCGACCCGGCCAAGCTGAACAACTACCAGCTGACCCCGGTAGACGTCAGCAGCGCCATCGCCGCGCAGAACGTACAGGTGGCCACCGGCCAACTGGGCGGCCTGCCTGCCCTGCCCGGCACCCAGCTGAACGCAACCATCATCGGCAAGACCCGCCTGCAAACCGCCGAAGAGTTCGGCAAGATCCTGATGAAGGTCAATGCCGATGGCTCGCAGGTTCGTCTGCGTGACGTTGCGCGTATCGAACTGGGCGGCCAGAACTACAGCATCAGTGCACAGTTCAACGGCAAGCCGGCGTCCGGTATGGCGATCAAGCTCGCCTCGGGTGCCAACGCCCTGGACACCGCCAAGGCCATCCGCGCCACGGTTGCGTCCCTGGAACCGTTCTTCCCGCCAGGCATGAAGGCGGTGGTGCCGTATGACACCACCCCGGTTGTGACCGAATCGATCTCCGGTGTCGTTCACACCCTGGTCGAAGCGATCGTGCTGGTGTTCCTGGTGATGTTCCTGTTCCTGCAGAACTTCCGCGCCACCATCATCACCACCATGACCGTACCGGTGGTATTGCTGGGTACGTTCGGCATCCTCGCGGCGTTCGGCTTCACCATCAACACCCTGACCATGTTCGGCATGATCCTGGCCATCGGCTTGCTGGTGGACGACGCCATCGTCGTAGTGGAGAACGTCGAGCGGGTGATGGCCGAGGAACACCTGTCGCCCAAAGAAGCGACGGTCAAGTCCATGAGCCAGATCCAGGGCGCCCTGGTGGGTATTGCCCTGGTACTCTCGGCGGTACTGCTGCCGATGGCGTTCTTCGGCGGCTCCACAGGTGTGATCTACAAACAGTTCTCCATCACTATCGTTTCGGCGATGGCGTTGTCGGTACTGGTTGCCCTGATCTTCACCCCGGCCTTGTGCGCCACCATGCTCAAGCCGATCGACCCGGAAAAGCACGGCCAACCCAAGCGTGGTTTCTTCGGCTGGTTCAACCGCACCTTCGACCGTGGCGTACTGAGCTACGAGCGCGGCGTGGGCAACATGATCAAGCACAAATTCCCGGCGTTTTTCGTGTACCTGGTCATCGTCCTCGGCATGGTCTGGTTGTTCACCCGCATTCCAAGCGCATTCCTCCCGGAAGAAGACCAGGGCGTGATTTTCGCCCAGGTGCAGACCCCGGTCGGCTCGTCGGCTGAACGCACGCAGAAAGTCATCGACGACATGCGCGCCTTCCTGCTGCACGACAAGGAAGGCGAGCCAGGCGAAGGCAAAGCCGTCAAATCGGTATTTACCGTAAACGGCTTCAACTTCGCCGGCCGTGGCCAGAGCTCGGGCCTCGCGTTCGTGATGCTCAAGCCGTGGGATGAGCGTGATGCTTCGACGTCGGTGTTCGAAGTGGCCAAGCGTGCCCAGGGCTACTTCTTCGGCGCCTTCAAAGACGCCATGGTGTTCGCCATCGTGCCGCCTTCGGTACTCGAATTGGGTAACGCCACCGGTTTCGACGTGTTCCTGCAAGACCAGGGCGGCGTTGGCCACGAAAAGCTGATGGAAGCGCGCAACCAGTTCCTTGGCATGGCAGCGCAGAGCAAGATCCTTGCTGGCGTGCGTCCCAACGGCGTGAACGATGAGCCGCAGTACGAGCTGACCGTTGACGACGAGAAGGCCAGTGCCCAGGGCATCACGCTGTCGAGCATCAACCAGACCCTGGCGATTGCCCTGGGTGGCAGCTACGTCAACGACTTCATCGACCGTGGTCGGGTGAAGAAGGTGTACGTGCAGGGCGAGGCCGCTGGCCGGATGTCGCCTGAAGACCTGGACAAATGGTTCGTGCGCAGTGACTCCGGGAAGATGGTGCCGATGTCGGCCATTTCCTCGGGCAAGTGGATCTACGGTTCGCCGAAACTCTCGCGCTACAACGGTGTAGCGGCGATGGAAATCCTCGGGACCCCGGCACCGGGCTACAGCACCGGCGATGCCATGGCTGAAGTCGAGCGCATCGCCAAGCAATTGCCGGCGGGTGTCGGCTACGCGTGGACCGGTCTGTCGTACGAAGAGCGTCTGTCCGGCTCCCAGGCGCCAGCGCTGTACGCACTGTCGCTGCTGGTGGTGTTCCTGTGCCTCGCGGCACTGTACGAAAGCTGGTCGATCCCGATTGCGGTGGTGCTGGTCGTACCGCTGGGTGTGGTCGGGGCATTGATCGCCACGAGCATGCGTGGGTTGTCCAACGACGTGTTCTTCCAAGTGGGCTTGTTGGTGACGGTGGGCCTGGCGGCGAAAAACGCCATCCTGATCGTCGAGTTCGCCAAGGAGTTGCACGAGCAAGGCAAAGGCATTGTCGAGGCGGCCATCGAGGCGTCCCGCATGCGTCTGCGGCCGATCATCATGACCTCCATGGCGTTCATCCTTGGCGTATTGCCGCTGGCGATCTCCTCGGGCGCCGGCTCGGGCAGCCAGCACGCGATTGGTACAGGCGTGATCGGCGGCATGATCACCGCGACTGTTCTGGCGATCTTCTGGGTACCGCTGTTCTTCGCAACCGTGTCCGCCGCGGGCGAGCGTAAAAAGACTGAACCTACTGACATCCATAAAGAGGCTGGCCAATGAGCAAGTCGCTCCTTTCCTTAGCTGTCACGGCATTCGTGCTCAGTGGCTGCTCGCTGATACCTGACTATCAGCGCCCCGAAGCGCCGGTAGCCGCACAGTTCCCGCAGGGGCCGGCGTATTCGTCGGCCCAGGCGCCGAGCCAGGCCGCTGCCGAACAGGGCTGGAAGCAGTTTTTCCATGACCCTGCCCTGCAACAGCTGATCCAGGTTGCCCTGGAGAACAACCGCGACCTGCGTGTCGCGGCCCTGAACATCGACGCCTACGCCGCGCAGTACCGCATCCAGCGTGCCGACCTGTTCCCGGCCGTCTCGGCCACGGGCAGCGGCAGCCGCCAGCGCGTACCGGCACGTGCCTCGCAAACCGGCGAGTCGAGCATCAACAGCTCGTACTCGGCCACCCTCGGGATCAGCGCCTACGAGCTGGACCTGTTCGGCCGTGTGCGCAGCCTGAGCGAAGAAGCCCTGCAGAAGTACTTCGCCACCGAAGAAGCCCGCCGCAGCACGCAGATCAGCCTGGTCGCCAACGTGGCCACGGCCTACGTGACCTGGCAGGCCGATAAAGAGCTGCTCAAGCTGACCCAGGACACCCTCGGTGCCTACGAGCAGAGCTTCAAGCTGACCTCGCGCAGCAACGAAGTCGGTGTGGCCTCGGCCCTCGACCTCAGCCAGGCGCGCACCTCGGTGGAAAACGCCCGGGTTGCCCTGGCGCGTTACACCCGCCAGGTGGCCCAGGACGAAAACAGCCTGACCCTGCTGCTGGGCACGGGCCTGCCGGCGAATCTGGTCAGCAAGCCGCTGTCGGATGACCTGCTCAGCGACGTACCGGCTGGCTTGCCGTCGGACCTGCTGCAACGGCGTCCCGACATCCTGCAAGCCGAGTACAACCTCAAGGCTGCCAACGCCAACATCGGCGCGGCCCGTGCGGCGTTCTTCCCGAGCATCAGCCTGACGGCCAACGCCGGCACCCTGAGCCCGGACTTGGGCGGCCTGTTCAAGGGCGGCTCGGGCACCTGGTCGTTCGCCCCGCAGATCAACATCCCGATCTTCAACGCTGGCAGCCTGCGCGCAAGCCTGGACTACGCGAAGATCCAGAAAGAGATCAACGTGGCGACCTACGAGAAGGCGATCCAGACCGGCTTCCAGGAAGTCTCCGACGGCCTCGCCGCACGTGAGACCTACAAGCAGCAACTGGAGGCCCAGCGTGGTTTCGTCGCCGCCAACCAGGACTACTACCGCCTGGCCGAGCGTCGCTACCGCATTGGTGTCGACAGCAACCTGACCTTCCTCGACGCCCAGCGCCAACTGTTCAGTGCCCAGCAATCGCTGATCACCGACCGCCTGGCGCAGCTCACCAGCGAGGTCAACCTGTACAAGGCCCTCGGCGGTGGCTGGAATGCGCAGACTGCGAAAAACGAGGCGTTGAAAGAAGAAGCACCGGCGCTGAAGCTGTTCTGATCGCACCGCTGTGAACAAACCGCTTCCCTCACCGGAAGCGGTTTTTTTATGCCCTGAATGTGGCGCATCTAGGCGCTGGCTTGTGGAGCCTCGCTTTTGTGGGAGCTGGCTTGCCTGCGATAGCATCGCCGCGGTGCAACTGACACACCGAGGTGCCTGCATCGCAGGCAAGCCAGCGCCCACATTGGTCTAGCGGCGCTTGGTCAAACCCCATCAGCCCCCCCTAAACCCGCCGCCTTGCATTTCGCTTAACCTTTCAGGATAAAATTAGTCACAGATTCTTACAGACCACAGAGGGAGCTTGTCGTAATGATCGTAGGAATCGACCTGGGGACCACCAACAGTCTCGCCGCTGTCTGGCGCGGTGATGCCGCCGAAATGGTGCCCAACGCCCTTGGCGAGTTGCTGACCCCAAGCGTGGTCGGCCTGGATGACCAAGGCCGCATCCTGGTAGGCCAGGCCGCCAAGGAACGCCTGCACACCCACCCGCACCTGACGACCTCGCTGTTCAAGCGCTACATGGGCAGCGCCACCGAAGTGCGCCTGGGCGACCGTTCGTTCCGTCCCGAAGAACTCTCGGCACTGGTGCTCAAAAGCCTCAAGGAAGACATCGAACGCACCTACGGCCACACCGTCACCGACGCCGTGATCAGCGTGCCCGCGTATTTCAGCGACGGCCAGCGCAAAGCCACGCGCATCGCCGGTGAACTGGCCGGGCTCAACGTCGACAAACTGATCAACGAACCGACTGCCGCGGCCCTCGCCTACGGCCTGCACCAGCGCGACAAGGAAACCTCGTTCCTGGTCTTCGACCTCGGCGGCGGCACCTTCGATGTGTCGATCATCGAGCTGTTCGACGGGGTCATGGAAGTGCGCGCCAGCGCCGGCGACAACTTCCTCGGCGGCGAAGACTTCGACACCCTGCTGCTCGAACACTTCGTCGACAGCCAGCGCAACGCCGCCGACTTCCCGCCCACCAGCAGCGTGTTGCACGCCCTGCGCCGCGAAGCCGAGCGCGTGCGCAAAGCCCTGGGCCAGGACGACAGCGCCGAGTTCGCCCTGCGCGTCGACGGCCGCCAATGGGTCAAAACCATCACCCAGCAGGAGCTCGCCAAGCTCTACACGCCGCTGCTCGAACGCCTGCGGGCGCCAATCGAACGGGCCCTGCGCGATGCGCGGATCCGCGTCGGCGACCTCGATGAAATCCTGCTGGTGGGCGGCACCACGCGCATGCCGCTGGTGCGTAAACTCGCCGCCGGTTTGTTCGGGCGCTTCCCCTCCATCAGCCTCGACCCGGACCAGGTGGTCGCCCACGGCGCCGCGATCCAGGCGGCACTCAAAGCACGTTCGGCGGCGCTGGAAGAAGTGGTGCTGACCGACGTCTGCCCCTACACCCTCGGCATCGAAACCTCGCACCAATACGGTGGCCATATCGAAAGCGGCCACTACCTGCCGCTGATCGAACGCAACAGCAGCGTGCCGGTGAGCCGGGTCAAGACCGTCGTGACCCTGCACGACAACCAGAGCCAGGTGCTGCTGAAGATCTACCAGGGCGAAAGCCGGCTGGTCAAAGACAACATCGAACTGGGCCAACTGGACATTGCCGTGCCCAAGCGCAAAGCCGGTGAAGTGTCCCTGGACGTGCGCTTCACCTACGACAACAACGGCCTGCTCGAAGCCCAGGTGAAGATCCCGCTGACCGGCGAGCAGCACTCGCTGGTGATCGAGAACAACCCTGGCGTGTTGAGCCCGGACGAGATCCAGCAACGCCTGCAAGCCTTGGCGCTGCTCAAGGTCCACCCGCGCGACCAGCAGGTCAACACCGTACTCAGCGCCCGCCTCGAACGCCTTTACCAGGAAAACCTCGGCGAGCTGCGCGAACAACTCGGCCATTGGGCCGCGCAGTTCCAGCAGGTGCTCGACACCCAGGACGAACGCCGCATCCGCGAGGCCCGCAGCGAACTGACCCGTCAACTTGAGCAGCTCGACAACGGGTTCTGGCGCTAAGGGAACAACCACATGGATTGTTGGACCGTACTGCAACTGCCGCAAGAGAGCGACGAACGCAGCATCAAACGCACCTACGCGCGGCTCCTCAAAAACTGCCGCCCGGACGATGACGCCGAAGGCTTCCAGCGCCTGCGCGAAGCCTACGAAGAAGCCCTGGCCTACGCACGCTGGCGGGCAGACTGGGAAGAAGAGGCCGAGACCGTACCGGCCGCCGTGGCCGAATCGGCCTACGGCAACCTCAACGACCTCGCCGAACTGATGGACGTCAACGCCCGCCCTCCTGCCCCGCTTGCAACGCCCCGGCCCGACCCGGCCCAGGCGCTGATCAACGGCCTCACCCTGCACAACCTGGACGAACGCTGGGCCCAGGCCCAACAACAGGGCTGCACCGAGGCGTTCCAGGCCGGCCTGTTGCGCCACTGCTTCGAAAGCCCAGGCGAGCGCGCCGCGATTACCCGTTGGGCGGTGCAGCATCTTGAATGGCTGACACCCTGGCAACAGGTGGCCATGACCCCGTGGCAGCACGACGCGCTGAGCGGCGAGTTGTTGCAGGAGTACCGGCGCACCTTGCAGGAGCTGCTGGAGCAGAAGGCCGAACGCGAGTTCATCACCCAACTCACGCAAATGACCAGCCAACCCTGGCTGCGGGTGTTCGACCTGCAACAACAGTGGCAACGCATCGTCCTGCACCTGCTGCATGACACCACCTGGAGCGTGCCGCTGTTCGAGCGCGTGTGCCAGGCGTTCGGCTGGGACGACCAGGCCGGCGTGTTCCCGGAACCGGCCTGGATGTGGCGCGAACTGGTCACGCGCTGTGAACAGGAGAGCTTTTTCGAACACTTGCAGGCCAAGGCCGAGGACCGCACCTGGAAATCCGCCGATGCCATGGCGGCGCGCCTGCTGCTGACGCCGATGTCCAAGACCCAGCAAAACTGGATGACGGCGCAGTTCAGCGACAACGACTGGCACGCCTGCCAACAGCTGGCCCAAACCCTCAACTGGCGTTACCCGCAGTTGTTGGAACGCCTGCCCCAGGCCGACGTGTTTTTCTGGCGTAAATTCCTGCCACGCCCGGTGTCCCATCGCAGCTGGATAAGGGTGTGGGGCGGTTTGGCCCTGGCCGCGGCACTGGCCGTCGCGCCCGAGACCAAATCGGAGATGATCACCGAAGCGGTGATGGTGGTGCTGCTGACGCTCATTCCAGCGTTCATCGCTATCCGTTCCACACAGCTATGGGCCGCCCTGACCTCTCGCTTGATCATCCCCGACCTGTGGCTGACAGAGCGCCTGCTGCCCGAACGGTTCAACCCGCATCAGCAGTGGCTGGTATTGCGCCACGGCATCCCGCAATTGGGCATGTTGTGGATGTTTGGCCTGCTGCTGGGGGTGATGGGCATGCTGGGCTACCTGGGAATGATCCTGATCCACCTGCTTCACCGCAGGCGCATCGGCCAACCCAGCGAGAACTTCGAGCAGCTTTACCCATGGATCAGCGGCCTGCACTGGGCCCACTGGAGTCCGTTGCAGGTGGCATTCCTGGCGGTGATGGTGCCCGCTACGCTGCTGTGCCAGCGCTATTTGCCCGAGATCCCCTGGACCAGCCTGATGCACGTGCTCTAGGCGCATAAACGCCGGGCGCCACTGCCCGGCAACTTGCGTGCGATCACCGCCCACAACCCGCCTCCCCCCGATTGAACCGCCTGCACACCGCCCCGCACCATGGCCCGCACCTGCACACCTCCAATAACAATAGGTTCAACGCCATGAGCACGTTCCACCCTCGCCAGCTGTTGCTGGCTGCCGCCGTCACCAGCCTTGCCTTGCCCGTCGTCGCCGAAGAGCACGGCTTCCTGGAAGACGCCAGCGCCAACCTCAACCTGCGCAATTTCTTCTTCAACCGCAATTACACCAACCCGACCAAGACCCAGGGCGGCGCGCAGGAGTGGACGCAGAGTTTCATCCTCGACGCCAAGTCCGGCTTCACCCAGGGCACGGTGGGTTTCGGGGTGGATGTGCTGGGCATGTATTCGTTGAAGCTCGATGGTGGGCGCGGCACCGGCGGCACCCAGTTGTTGCCACTGGACCACGATGGCCGCCCGGCGGACGAGTTCGGGCGTCTGGGCGTGGCGTTCAAGGCGCGGATCTCGAAGACCGAGCTGAAGGTCGGCGAATGGATGCCGGTACTGCCGATCCTGCGCGCAGACGATGGCCGCTCCCTGCCGCAAACCTTGCGCGGCGGGCAGATCACCTCCAAGGAAATCGACGGCCTGACCCTGTATGGCGGCCAGTTCCGCGCCAACAGCCCGCGTGACGACAGCAGCATGAACGACATGTCGATGGTCGGTAAAACCGCCTTCACGTCCGACCGTTTCAACTTCCAGGGCGGTGAATATGCGTTCAACGACAAGCGCACCCAGGTCGGCCTCTGGAACGCCCAGCTCAAGGACATCTACCGCCAGCAATACGTCAACCTGATTCACAGCCAACCCCTGGGCGACTGGACCCTGGGCGCCAACCTTGGCTTCTTCTACGGCAAGGACGACGGCAGCGCCCGCGCCGGCAGCCTCGACAACAAGACCTGGTCCGGCCTGTTCTCGGCCAAATACGGCGGCAACACCTTCTACGTCGGCCTGCAGAAACTCACCGGCAACAACGCCTGGATGCGCGTCAACGGCACCAGCGGCGGCACCCTGGCCAACGACAGCTACAACTCCAGCTACGACAACGCCCAGGAAAAATCCTGGCAAGTGCGCCACGACTACAACTTCGCCGCCCTCGGCGTGCCGGGCCTGACCCTGATGAACCGCTACATCAGTGGCAGCAACGTGCACACCGGCACCATCACTGACGGCAAGGAGTGGGGCCGCGAAACCGAAGTGGGCTATACCGTGCAAAGCGGTGTGGCCAAAAACCTCAATGTGCGCCTGCGCAACTCCAGCATGCGCCGCGACTACAGCAACAACGAGTTCGATGAAAACCGGTTGATCGTCAGTTACCCGATCAGTCTGCTGTAAACCGTCATCGACCTTGCTGTATGGTGCGCGCCTGCCGCTGCTGAGCTGAATCAGCAGCGGCTTTTTATTCGAGCCCGTGCACACCATGAAATCCTTTGCTTTAGCGTGCGCCCTGCTAGCCCTGGCCCTGAGCCTCAGCGGCTGCATCGGCGCACCCATTGCCCTCACGCCGCAGACCGAGCAACGCCTGCAGAGCATGGCGCCGATCCGCTTCCTGCTGACCTTCGATGACGGCCCCAGCGCCTCGGGCTACAACAACCCGAGCCGTACGGTGATCAACGACCTGGCGCACAACCCGGTGTTGCCGGGGATCAAGGCGGTGTTCTTCCTGCAGACCGAATCCTCACGCTCCGGCGGCAGCTCCCGCGGGCGCAAGACCATGGAGCGCGAGTACGCCGGCGGGCATGTCCTGGCCTTCCACACGGCCACGATGTTTCATACCAACCATCGCTGGCTGAACGATACCGAACTGGAAAGCACCCTGACCCAAGGCGCGGCCGACATCGCTTCGATCACAGGCCGCCCGCCCCTGCTGGTACGTCCACCGTTCTGGAACTACGACCGCCGCACCTTCGCCGCCTATCAGCGTCATGGCATGCACGTGCTGCTGACCGACTTGAGTGCCAACGACGGCAAGATCTGGGGTTTCAACGGCAGCCCGCGGCGCCGCGCGAATTTGTATCGCCAACTGTCGGTGGTGCGCGAGCGCATCGCCCTGGGTGAATTGCCGACGGTGGACGGGGTGATTCCAGTGGTGGTGACGTTTCATGACATCAACCGCTATACCGCGCGGCATATGCAGGAGTACTTGCAGATCTTGCTGGACAGCGCACGGATCAACGGCGTGAGGACTGCCGCTGAGCCCTTCTACACCGATACGGCCCAGCTCGAACGCGCCGCGCTGGCCCGCACGGTGAAGGATGTGAGCGAACCGGTGCACCTGCCGGGCGTGTGGAATTGGGTGTGGGACGCAGACTCACACTGAGCGAGAGAAACGGACTACACAGGCACTGGAACCTTTCACTTACAGCAAGCCACTCAGCAACTGAATGAGTCCCTGATAAGCGAAGGAAACCACCGCCAATGGTCATACGTCCGACGACTATTTCTTATCCATCCCTCATCAAACATCAGGCCCCCACACAACTGTCTGAACAAACACCTGAAAACAAACCTGCCACGACCATAGTGGTCGATGGAAACAAGAAAACCTACGTTGATCCGGATTACATAAAAGAAAAAAACAAACTTTATGCCGAACAAAACAAACCGCTTATTCCTGCTCACTATGCAGGTAAATCTACACTCACAACCGACCAGCGCCCCTTCAGCACGACGCGCATCGAATACAACCCCTTACACCGCGACAACGATGTAGAAATCACCAGAGAGCGCACCGTTCGTTACTCTACCAATAAAGCATTATCACCCTCACTGACGAATGACGCCCTAGTTATAAAAACGGGTGACCAAGCAGACACTGTGCATATTGGCAAAGGAAAGAATGGCGCCCTCACGGCAAAAATAAACGAGCAGACTTATACCATCCAACCCAGTGAAGAACTCGGTTCCGGCCAAAAACTAGTCATTCAAACGCAGGGCGGCAATGACACCGTCACCATCGATGATGAGGTTGAGTCCGAGGTGATTGTCGAAGGTGGAGATGGGGATGACGTTATAAATGCGGGCGGCGGCCGCAGTCGCATCTTCGGTGGCGCAGGAAATGACACCATTCGCCTGGGCCGAGGCACAGGTTATGCCGAAGGCAACGACGGCAATGACAACATCTACGGTGGGCGCGGCAAAAGCGTCTTGTACGGCAACAACGGAAATGATCACCTCTTCGGGTACACAGGGCCTGATGCAAACCCGACTTACATCGACGGTGGTGCAGGAAACGATCTGCTCGTCGGAGGCAGCGCGCACTCGGTGATGAACGGTGGTTTGGGTAACGATACATTGCTAGGCAAAGGCCGCAGCACATTCTATTCGGGCAATGGCAATGACTGCGTGATCTCCAATAACAAGGAGGACTTGATTTATGCAAAACCCACCGACCAGATACGCAAACAAAACGACACTCGCTTTATACCTGTCACTTATGAACACGTCGGTAAAACGGGCATTACCGTTGAAGGATCCGACGCGTTCAAACAGCGGGTCGAGGATGATTTGGAAATGTTGAGAAGTTCTCCTTCCGGACAGCAAATGCTTAAAGAGTTCGATGCATCCACATCACGCGTCGGAGCGCCATTGAAGATAACGGAAACACAATCCGAAGATAACAGCTTCTACATGGGCCGCAATTCCAACTTTGATCAGCAAGTCAACGATGGAAAAATACCCCATTCAGCAGAAGACCCAAATCTGGCGGTCATAAAAGACGGTATTCGCGGCAACCCGCTTACCCATGGAGAGCTGCAATACAATCGCTCGTATGTTGATAACGGCACGCATAAAAATCATCCCGCCAGCTACTTGTACCACGAGATGTCGCATGCCTATAACGGCAGAAATGGCACAGTGCTACCAGGCAAGACCCAACGCGAGTCAAATGTTGAACGCCAAGCCGTTGGCTTACCCACCAATGCCGCCCCGTTTGACTTTGACAATGATCCAGCAACCCCGCCCACCGATACCAACCCCGACCCCTTTAATGAAAACGCCCTGCGTAAAGAAATGGGCGAGGCATTGCGCACCCGATACAGAGAGTGACACGGCCCTGAGGAAAAGCAGACGGAAGCTGGCACGGCGCAGCGGGCCTGAAGATCAACCCCGCGACTCGACCCCAAGCTCATCCCACACCGACTCCGCCAGGTGGAACGTCGCATTCGCCGCCGGTATCCCGCAGTAGATCGCGCTCTGCATCAGCACTTCCTTGATCTCGGCACGGCTCACGCCATTGCTGGCGGCGGCGCGCAGGTGCAGCTTCAACTCGTCATTGCGGTTCATGCCGATCAGCATCGCAATGGTGATCAGGCTGCGGGTGTGCCGAGGCAGGCCCGGACGGGTCCAGATGTCACCCCAGGCGTGGCGGGTGATCATGTCCTGGAACTCGCTGTTGAACTCGGTCAAGGCATTGAGGCTGCGATCGACATGGGCGTCGCCCAGCACTTCGCGGCGCACTTGCAGGCCGTCGGCGTAACGTTGTTTCTCGTCCACAAAAGACTCCTCAGTGGGCCAGCAAAAATTCGACAACCCGGTCGCTGAACGCTGCGCCGGCCTGGACATTGGACAGGTGCGCCGCATAGAACTCGGCGTATTCGGCACCCTGCACATGGTTCTGGATAAAGTGGCTGCCCTCTGGTGGCGTAACAGCGTCGTCGGTACCGGCAATCACCAGGGTCGGGGCCTTGATCAACGCCAGTTGCTCGCGAAAATCCGCATCGCGCACGGCGGCGCAGTTGGCGGCATAACCTTCGGGGGATGTGGCGGCCAGCATGTCGGTGATCTGCTTGGCCTGGTGCGGGTTGGCCGCCGCAAAGTCGGCAGTGAACCAGCGCGCAATCGACGCATCACGCAGGGCGACCATTGCCGCCGTGCCGTCGCGCAGGACCATCTCGATACGCGGGTTCCAGATCTGCGGCGTGCCGATCTTGGCAGCGGTGTTGCACAGCACCAGGCGATGCAGGCGCTCCCCCGCATGGATGCCCAGCCACTGGCCAATCAAGCCGCCCATGGACAAGCCACAGAAATGCGCGCGTTGGATATCCAGCGCATCCAACAGCGCGATCACGTCGCGGCCCAGTTGCTCGATGCTATAGGGCCCTGGCGTGACCAGGGATTTGCCATGGCCACGGGTATCAAAGCGCAGCACACGAAAATGCTCGGTGAACGCCGGGATCTGGATGTCCCACATGTGCAGGTCAGTCCCCAGGGAGTTGGACAACACCAAGACCGGCGCGCCCACGGGGCCGTCCAGTTGGTAATGCAGTTCGCCATCGGCGAGTTGTACAAAGGCCACGGTGGTCTCCTCAAGAGAAATGTTCGGTTACGGCGCGGCTGACCCACGTGTGGGCCAGCCCCAGGTAATGGGCAGGGTCGAGCAGGCGGTCGAGTTCGGCCGCTGACAGTTCAGCGGTGACCTGGGGTTCGTCCGCCAGCACCGCACGCAAGTGCCGCCCTTCGGCGACCGCGCGTTTGCAGCAGTGCTCCAGCAGATGGTGTGCGGTCTCACGGCCCAGGCGCTGGGCGAGCACGATGCTCACGGCTTCGGCCAACACCAGGCCTTGGGTCAGATCGAGGTTTTGCGTCATGCGCTCAGAATCGACCTCCAAACCTTCACTCACCAGCAACGCCTGTTGCAGCGCGCCGGACACCAGCCGGCAGATCTCCGGCAGGGTTTCCCATTCGGCATGCCACAGGCCCAGGCTGCGCTCGTGTTCCTGAGGCATGGCGCTGAACATCGTCGCCACCAGCCCGGGCACACGGGTGGCGGCGCTGATCAGCACGGCAGCGCCCACCGGGTTGCGTTTGTGCGGCATGGTGGACGAGCCACCTTTGCCCGGCGCGGAGGGCTCGAACACCTCGGCCGCTTCGGTCTGCATCAACAGGCTGATGTCGCGCCCCAGTTTGCCCAGGCTGCCGGCGATCAGGCCCAGCACGCTGGCAAACTCCACCAGGCGATCGCGCTGGGTGTGCCAGGGTTGTTCGGGCAGGCTCAGTTGCAACTCATCGGCCAGGGCTTGTGCCACCGGCAGTGCCTGCTCGCCAAGCGCCGCCAACGTGCCGGAGGCGCCACCAAATTGCAGCACCAGCAAACGCGGTTTCAATTCGGCCAGGCGTTGCCGGCTACGGGTCACCGCCCCCAGCCAACCGGCGATTTTCATCCCCAGCGTGACCGGCGTCGCATGCTGCAACCAGGTGCGCCCGGCCAGTGGCACGTCGGCATAGCGCTGGGCCTGGGCGGCCAGAATATCGCCCAGGCGCGCCAGGTCCGTTTCGATCAGCGTCAGCGCCTGGCGCAGTTGCAGCACCAGGCCGCTGTCCATCACATCCTGGCTGGTGGCGCCCAGGTGTACATAACGCTCGGCACCGGCGTCTTCACTGGCGATCAACTTACCCAGGGCCTTCACCAGCGGAATCGCCGAGTTGCCCGCCGTGGCAATCGCCACGCCGAGGGCATCGACGTCGTACAGCGAGGCCAGGCACGCCTGGGCAATCGGCGCAACGGCGGCCTGCGGGATCAACCCGACCTTCGCCTCGGCCCGGGCCAACGCAGCCTCGAAATCCAGCATGCCCTGCAAGCGTCCTCTGTCGCAGAACACCTCGGCCATGCTGCTCGCCGTGAAGTAAGCGTCGAACAGTTGATTGCTCGTGCGCAATGTCATAACCCGTCCCTTACAGATCGTGGTGCAGATACGCCGCCTGTTTCGGCAAGCGCAAGCTGAACAGGAAAGCGATTGCCATCATCGCTGTAACGTACCAATAAAAGCTGTTTTCCATACCGATGGATTTGAGGCTCAGCGCGACGAATTCCGCCGAGCCGCCAAAGATCGCATTGGCCACCGCATACGCCAGGCCTACGCCCAACGCACGCACCTGGGGCGGGAACATTTCCGCTTTGACCAGACCGCTGATGGAGGTGTAGAAGCTGACGATCGCCAGCGCCAGGGTGATCAGCACAAAGGCCAGGAACGGGCTGCTGACGGTTTTCAGGGTGAGCAGGATCGGCACGGTGAACAAGGTGCCAAGGCCGGCAAACCAGAGCATCGAGTTACGGCGGCCGATCCTGTCTGCCAGCATGCCAAACACCGGCTGCATGCACATATACAGGAACAGCGCGCCGGTCATGATGTAGCTCGACGTCTTGGCGTGCATGCCGACCGTGTTCACCAGGTACTTCTGCATGTAGGTGGTGAAGGTATAGAAAATCAGCGAGCCGCCAGCGGTGTAGCCCAGCACCGTGATAAACGCCGCCTTATGGTCGCGAAACAAGGCGGCAATGCTGCCGGCGTCCTTGTCTTCGCGCATTTCCTTGCTGGTGGTTTCTTTCAAGGTGCGGCGCAGCAACAGGGAAATCACCGCCGCGACGGCACCGATCACAAACGGAATCCGCCAGCCCCAGGCACGCAACTCTTCCTCAGTGAGGATCTGTTGCAGGATCACCACCACCAGCACCGCCAGCAGTTGGCCGCCGATCAGGGTCACGTATTGGAAGGAGGCAAAGAACCCGCGCTGGCCCTTGAGCGCGACTTCACTCATGTAGGTCGCGGTGGTGCCGTACTCGCCGCCCACGGACAAACCCTGGAACAGCCGCGCGATCAGCAGCAGGATCGGCGCCCACACGCCGATGTCGTTGTAGGTGGGCAAAAACGCGATGACCAGGGAGCCGGCGCACATCATCAGCACCGAGATCATCATCGAGTTCTTGCGCCCGTGTTTGTCGGCCACGCGACCGAACAGCCAGCCGCCGATGGGGCGCATCAGGAAGCCGGCAGCAAACACGCCAGCGGTGTTGACCAGTTGCACCGTGGGGTTGTCCGAAGGGAAGAAGGCCGGGGCAAAGTAGATGGCGCAGAAGGCGTAGACGTAGAAGTCGAACCATTCGACGAGGTTGCCGGAGGAGGCACCGACAATCGCAAAAATCCGTTTGCTGCGTTCTTCTCCGGTGTAGTGACTGGTGGTTGTTGTCATGATTTTTCACTCAGTGGGAACGGTTATAGCCTAGACATACTTTGCAACAAGCTCGTTCCACAACAAGACCTTTAGAGGTGGGGTGGCCGAACTGGCCCTATCGCAGGCAAGCCAGCTCCCACCTTTGACGGTGTTCACACATCAAGATGTGGGAGCTGGCTTGCCTGCGATGAGGCCCTCAAGACCACTTCAATAATCGAAGAACACCGTCTCCTTGTCGGTCCCCTGCAAAATCACATTCCACTGATGCACACCCTCCGCATCCTGCTTGGCAATCAAAGTCTCACGCCGCTCAGCAGGTACACACGCCAACAACGGGTCATCCCCATTCATTGGCTCGCCCTCAAAGTAGATCCGCGTAAGCAAGTGCTTCACCAGGCCCCGCGCAAACACCAGCACCACCAGGTGCGGCGCCTGGGTCGTGCCCTTGAGCCCCGGCACTGCGCCCGGTTTGATGGTGGTAAAGCGAAACCGCCCTTCCCCATCCACGGGTACGCGGCCGAAGCCTTCGAAGTTCGGGTCGACGGCCTTGTCCTGCTCGTCTTCCGGGTGGTCGTACTTGCCGGCGGCGTTGGCCTGCCAGACTTCCAACAT
Source organism: Pseudomonas sp. RP-B7 (assembly GCF_059803535.1). NCBI lineage: Bacteria > Pseudomonadati > Pseudomonadota > Gammaproteobacteria > Pseudomonadales > Pseudomonadaceae > Pseudomonas > Pseudomonas sp. RP-B7. The sequence goes on along the minus strand of NZ_JAPFHC010000013.1, from coordinate 56,723 downwards.
AGCGTCGTTGACGACTTCACCGTTGCCGTCCAGCACTTGCCCGCTGATTGCCACGCGTTCGCCGAGGGTGGCGGCGGTGGTCAGGTCTTCGCGGTTCAGCCAGGTCAGGCCGATGTGGTAATACGGCCCGACGGTGTGGGACGTGGTCGCGTTGAGTGTCATCTCATTTCTCCATCGGCGTGGCGTCGCGGCCGCGCAGGACGATGTCCCAGCGGTAGCCGAGGGCATAGGAAGGAATGGTTTTTTCCAGGTCGAAACGGGCGATCAAGCGTTCCTTGGCGCGGGTGTCCGGCACGCAGTTGTAGATCGGGTCGTATTCCAGCAGCGGGTCGCCGGGGAAGTACATCTGCGTGACCAGGCGCGTCAGCACGCTGGGACCGAACAGCGAAAAGTGGATATGCGCCGGGCGCCACGCGTTGTGGTGGTTGCCCCACGGGTAGGCGCCGGGCTTGATGGTCTGGAACTGATACCAGCCATCGGCATCGGTGACGGTACGGCCGGTGCCGGTGAAATTCGGGTCCAGCGGCGCGTCATGCAGGTCGCGCTTATGGTTGTAGCGCCCGGCGGCGTTGGCCTGCCAGATTTCCACCAGAATGCCCGGCACAGGCAGGCCGTTTTCGTCGAGCACGCGGCCGTGAATGATGATGCGTTCGCCCTGGGGCTCGCCGTCATGCTGGGCGGTCAGGTCGTTGTCCTTCTCGTTGATCCGCTCGGCGCCGATGGTCGGGCCGGTGATTTCCGACAAGGAATGGGGCAGAAACACCAACGGCTGGGACGGCGAACGGACGTTCGTCGACTGGTAGGCCGGGTGCAGGTAATCAGGTTGAGTGCCCGCTTGCGGGCGCCGGTATCCAGGCTTGTCACTCATGGTGCAGTCCTCTTTTATTAGATGCGTTCAATCGCCAGGGCCAAGCCTTGGCCGACGCCCACGCACATGGTCGCCAGGCCTTTGCGGCCGCCGGTTTTTTCCAATTGATGCAAAGCCGTCAGTACCAGGCGCGCGCCGCTCATGCCCAGGGGATGGCCGAGGGCGATGGCGCCGCCATTCGGGTTGACCTGCGGCGCATCGTCGGCAATGCCCAGTTCACGCAGTACCGCCAAGCCTTGGCTGGCGAAAGCTTCGTTGAGTTCGATGACATCAAAGTCGGTGACCGCCAAACCGAGGCGCGCCACCAACTTGCGTACCGCTGGCACCGGGCCGATCCCCATTACACGCGGCGCGACACCGGCGCTGGCCATGCCCAGGACGCGGGCGCGGGCAGTCAGGCCGTGTTTTTGCACGGCCTCGGCGCTGGCCAGGACCAAGGCGGCGGCACCGTCATTCACACCGGAAGCATTGCCGGCGGTGACGGTTTTGTCCGGGCCGTTCACGGGTTTGAGTTTGGCCAGGGCTTCCAGGGTGGTGTCCCGTGGATGCTCATCGTGTTCTACCAGCGTCTCGCCTTTTTTATGGGCGACCCGTACCGGCACGATTTCTTCGGCGAAGAACCCGGCGGCTTGTGCGGCGGCGGTGCGTTGCTGGCTGCGCAGGGCGAAGGCGTCCTGGTCGGCGCGGGAAACCTGGTAGTCATCGGCAACGTTGTCGGCAGTCTGCGGCATCGCATCCACGCCATACTTGGCCTTCATCAGCGGGTTGATAAAACGCCAGCCGATGGTGGTGTCTTCCAGTTTCATCGTGCGTGAGAACGCCGCGTCGGCCTTGCCCATCACGAACGGCGCCCGGGACATCGACTCGACGCCGCCGGCAATCGCCAGCTCCATTTCGCCACTGGCGATCGCACGGAACGCGGTGCCGATGGCGTCCATGCCCGAGGCGCACAATCGGTTGAGGGTCACGCCGGGAATACTCTCCGGCAGGCCCGCGAGCAACAGCGCCATGCGCGCGACGTTGCGGTTGTCTTCACCGGCCTGGTTGGCGCAGCCGAGAAATACTTCGTCGACGGCATTCCAATCCACCGACGGGTTGCGCTCGATCAGCGCCTTGATCGGCAACGCCGCCAGGTCATCGGCGCGTACCGTGGCCAGGCCACCGCCGAACCGGCCGATGGGCGTGCGGATCGCGTCACAGATAAATACGTCACGCATCAGGCTTCTCCAGGCGCTTGGCCGTGGGCGGCCGCCGTGCGCGCTTCGAGGTCACGCAGGGCGCTCAGTTCCAGGTCGGTCGGTGCGGCGGTGGTGCTGACCTGGTCGGCAAACCGAATTGCCCAACCAGTGGCAGCCACTACTTGCTCGCGGGTCACGCCGGGGTGCAGCGCGGTGACCACAAACTCATGGGTGCCCGCTTCCGGTTCCATGATGCACAGGTCGGTAATAATCCCGACAGGACCGGCGCCCGGCAGGCCCAGACGCTTGCGCGAATCGCCGCCCTCGCCGTGGCCGACCGAGGTGATGAAGTCCAGCTTGTCGACAAACGAACGCGCCGATTGTTTGAGGATGATCAGCACGCTCTTGGCCGAGCCGGCAATTTCCGGTGCGCCACCGGCACCCGGCAGGCGCACTTTGGGCTGGTGGTAGTCACCGACCACGGTGGTGTTGATGTTGCCGAAGCGGTCAACCTGCGCTGCGCCGAGAAAGCCGACGTCGATGCGCCCGCCTTGCAGCCAGTAGCGAAAGATCTCACCCGTGGGCACGACGGTGTCGGCGGTTTCCGCCAGCTCGCCATCACCGATGGACAGCGGCAACACGCTCGGCTTGGCGCCAATCGGGCCGGACTCGTAGATCAGCACCACGTCCGGCGAGGAGGTCAGGCGCGCCAGGTTGGCAGCCTTGGACGGCAAGCCGATGCCGACGAAACACACGGAGCCGTTCTGGAGACGGCGCGCGGCAGCGACGGTCATCATTTCATTGGTCGAGTAAGCCATTACTGGGCCTCCTGCTGTGTGGTCAGCTTGGCCTGGAATTCACTGAAGTCGGCAGTGCCGTGGATGTATTCATCGATCCAGGCGGTAAAGGTCTCGCGGTCACGGGCGATGGGGTCCCACGCCTGGTAGAAACGGTTGTCGCGCTCGTTGTAGCCGTGGGCGTAGGACGGATGCGCGCCACCGGGTACATGGCACACGGCCGTCAGGGCCCAGGTCGGCAATACGCAGCTGTTCATCGGTGCATTCAGGTCATCGACGATTTCTTCCACGGTGACGATGCAGCGCTGGGCCGCCAGGGCCGCCTCCTTCTGCACACCGAGAATGCCCCAGAGCAGCACGTTGCCCTTGCGGTCGGCCTTTTGCGCGTGGATCACGGTCACGTCCGGGCGCACCGACGGCACGGCCGCCAGCACTTCGCCGGTGAACGGGCACGTCACGCTCTTGATCAGCGGGTTGACCTTGGGCAGGTCGGAACCGGCGTAGGCACGCAGCACCGCGAACGGCAGGCCGGAAGCACCGGCGACGTAGGCATTGGCCAGGTCGGCGTGACTGTGTTCTTCGATCTCCAGCGGTTGCGGCCATTGCTTCTCGACCGCGTCGCGCAGGCGGTGCAGGGAACCCACGCCCGGGTTGCCGCCCCAGGAGAAAATCAGCTTGCGGGCGCAACCGGCACCGATCAATTGGTCGTAGACCAAGTCAGGGGTCATACGCACCAGCGTCAGGTCTTTCTTGCCCTGACGAATGATTTCATGACCCGCTGCCGTAGGGATCAGGTGGGTAAAACCTTCGAGTGCAACGGTATCGCCGTCGTTCACGAAGCGCTTTACCGCGTCGGTCAGGGTGAGCATTTCAGCCATGGGTTGGGCTCCCGGTGTGGATCAAAAAAGGCGCGGAGGTGGCGCCGAAGTGCTTTGAAGGTTAAGTCGGGGGAATGCGCCAAACAATCCGATAATCGACTCAGTGTTCGATTATCGAACCGATTGTTGTCTAGCTAATCTTTTCTCCATGCAGGCCTAAAGTGGGCACGGCCCCCTGTGGGAGCGGGCTTGCTCGCGAATGCGGTGTATCAGTCAACTCATGTATTCACTGACCCACCGCATTCGCGAGCGAGCCCGCTCCCACATAAACCCGATCGGCATAGCATCAGCGCCAAGCGCTAGGTCGCATCCGCATGACTGACCATGCCTTTGATCACCACCGCAGCCGTGGCCAGCGCAGCCGGAATCACCAGTGCCGTCAGCACTTGCTCGAAATTCCAGTCCAGCCCCAGCAACGTCGCGCCCATCCACGCGCCGAGGATCGCGCCGAAGCGACCGATGCCGAGCATCCACGACACGCCCGTGGCACGGCCCTGGGTCGGGTAGAAACGTGCGGCCAGCGATGGCATCGCCGATTGCGCACCGTTGACGCACATCCCGGCGATCAACACCAAGGTTGCCAGCAGCGTGATGTTGCCCAGGCTCTGGCCGACCGCGTAGGCAAACACCCCGGCCAACAGGTAGAAAGTGCCGATGACCTTGTGCGGATTGAACCGGTCCATCGCCCACCCCACACCGACCGCACTGAGCACGCCACCAAACTGGAACAGTGCTCCGATAAACGCGGCCTGTTCCATGCTGGCGCCGCTGTCGCGCATCAGGGTCGGCAACCAACTGGTCAGCAGGTACACGATCACCAGGCCCATGAAGTAGGTCAGCCACAACAGCAAGGTGCCGGCGCTGTAGGTGCCGGAGAAGATCACCGCGAAGACGTTGCGCGCCTTGACGGTTTTTTGCTCGGGCACGCTGAACGCAGTGGCTTGGGCGACGATATTCGGTTCGATGGGCGCCAGGGTCTTGCGCACCTTGTCGGTGCCGCGATTGCGCACCACCAGGTAACGCGCCGACTCCGGCAGCCAGAGCATCAGCACCACCACCAGGATCAAGGGCAGAATGCCGCCGATCATCAACAGGGCATGCCAGCCGAACGCCGGGATCAGCTTGGCCGAGATAAACCCGCCACCGGCCATGCCCAGGTTGAAACCGCAGAACATGCTGGTCACCAGCAGCGACTTGTGGCGCTCGGGGGTGTATTCGGAGAGCAGCGTGGTGGCATTCGGCATGCCCGCCCCCAGGCCGAGCCCGGTGAGAAAGCGCAGCACCAGCAACTGGTCGACGTTACTGCTGTAGGCCGACGCCAGGCTGAACGCACCAAACACCAGCACCGCGCCGACCAACACCACTTTGCGCCCGAAGCGGTCGGCCAGCGGGCCCGAGCCGAGGGCGCCGAAGACCATGCCGATCAACGCGGCGCTCATCACCGGGCCGAGGCTGGCGCGGTCGATGCCCCAGTCCTGGGACAAGGCCGGCGCGATAAAGCCCATGGCCGCCGTGTCGAGGCCATCGAGGAAGACAATCAGGAAACACAGGATCACCACACGCCACTGGTAGCGTGACAGCGGCTGGGCGTTGATGAAGGACTGGACGTCCAGGGTAGTACCGACAGAAGGCTGATTCATTATTGTTATTTCCACACCGATGGGCGGGCTGACAACCTTTGGTCGTCATTATTATTGGGGCGCGCCCTAGAGCGCTGCCGCACATTAATAAGCCAGGGGAAACATCGTCAATTGACCGAGCCGGGATCTGTGCGGTCACCGAACACCTTAGGTAAACAGCTGCGCGCTCAGTTCGCGACTGGCGCTGAGCATACTCGGCAGGAAACGCTGCTCCAGCTCGTTGCGGCTGACGCGTCCGGCGTGGGTGCTGACGTTGAGCGCGGCCAACACCTGGCCAGACGCGTCATACACCGGCACGGCGATGGAACGCAGGCCCTGCTCCAGTTCCTGATCGACGATGCACCAGCCTTGCTGACGTACTTGTTGCAGGCAGTCGAGCAAGGCCGTCGGCGTGGTCAGGGTGCGGCTGGTCTTGGTTTGCAGGTCGGCGTGGTCGAGGTAGTCCTGTAAAGAGGCGTCGTCCAGTGCGGCAAGGAGGATGCGGCCCATCGAGGTGCAATACGCCGGCAGGCGCCCGCCTACCGACAGGTCGACCGAGATCAGCCGCTGGGTCGTGGCGGAGCGGGCGATGTAGAGGATGTCATCACCCTCGAGGGTGGCCATGTTGCAGGCTTCGTGGAGTTGCTCGCTCATGCGGTCCAGATAAGGCTGCGCCGACACTGCCAGCGGCGTGGACGATAAGTACGCATGGCCGAGGGTCAGCACTTTGGGCAGCAGCGAATAGGTGCGCCCATCGGTGGTGGCGTAGCCGAGCTTGATCAGCGTGTAGAGGCAACGGCGCACGGCGGCGCGGGGGATTTCGGTGCGGTGGCTGATTTGCGCAATGGTCAGGTGCCGCTTGCGCTCCTGGAACGCCTGCACCACGGCCAGGCCACGGGCCAGGGAGGTCATGAAATCCGGATCGCCGGTAAACGCCTGAATCCGCTTGGCCGGTGAAGCCACGATCGGTGGCGCCACTGATGCGAAAGAGTTGCGCAGTTGATCGTTCATCTCAGGGATCCTTTTTCTTGTTTTCAACCACAAAAGGTTTGGCCTCTATTACAAGCCGCGCGGGTCGCCAGACACAATGTCCGCCCCGTAACGATGGGCGATTATCGAACACATATCCGATTATCGCAATTCACCCCGCCCGGATCATAAAGCTGGGTGGCGCCTCGCAACAGCATGAAGAGGAGATATTTCTTGACGCCAGATTTTCAGCAATTACGCACGCGCTCAAGTAACAGAACGCTCACACAAAGTTGTCGATTTTTAACTTTATGGTGATAGTGTTATTCAAATGCGCCGCTATACTGCAAGCTGTGCAGAGGTCAGCCCGGTTTGATAATCGGGACCAGAGCTCGCCAGGCGGCACACTCAGTGTGTGACGTCGGTCACAAGTACCGGTTTATTGAATGGACTCCAGGCACGACTTTCAAACTTGAAGGGTTCAACTTGGAATTGCCTGAGCACGACTGTCCAATACACCCCTGTACGGCAATTAAACTCAACTCACTTCAATCAGGTATTCAATAAAGTGACAAAAGATGAACTGCGCGCGGAACTTGAGCGCCAGGAACAACGTTACAAGGACGTTTACGGCGGGGAAGTCACCACCTACGCCGCCCAGCCAGAACCTGAACGCAAACCTTGGCGTAAACGCGCCAGCCTGCTTGACCAGGCCTTTGCCCAGGAAATCCAAAAGATTGAACAGGAACTCAAAGCCGAAGAGCCATAAGCACTTCGGCCCGAGCGCCAGGATTTGCCACCTCGGCTGGCTTATTGCCAGCTGAGGGCAGCCACTGCTCTAACAAGCGACCTACAGTCGCAGACGAAATTTCATACAAATGTTTCAGGCATGCCATTTTCATGGCAATTCCCTGCCCTGCAAGCCTTGTGCTTTATAAATCAAAGACTTGTCAAAGCCCCGAAAACCCTGGGATAGGCGCCTTTCCCCCAGGCTTTTTCAATGAAGATTGTTACCGATGAGCAGCTAATGCATCGATTACTGAGGTTTTCTGGCATAATCGCGCCCCCTTACGACCGGGTCAGAAAACCTTCATGATCGATTTATTCAGCGGACTGGATGCTTGGGTTCTAGTGAGCCTGTTGCTCGCCCTGGCCTTTGTCCTCGCCTTCGAGTTCATCAATGGCTTTCATGACACCGCAAACGCGGTGGCCACAGTCATCTATACCAAAGCCATGCCGCCACACCTGGCCGTGTTCTTCTCCGGGGTGTTCAACTTCCTCGGCGTTTTGCTCGGTGGTGTCGGTGTCGCCTACGCCATCGTGCACTTGCTGCCGGTGGAGTTGCTGATCAATGTGAACACCGGCCACGGCTTGGCCATGGTCTTCTCCTTGTTGGCGGCGGCGATCACCTGGAACCTGGGCACCTGGTACTTCGGTATCCCGGCGTCCAGCTCCCACACCCTGATCGGCTCGATCCTCGGTGTCGGCCTGGCCAACGCCCTGATCAACGACATCCCGTTGGCCGATGGTGTGAACTGGCAGAAAGCGATAGATATCGGCGCCTCCCTGGTGTTCTCGCCGATGGCCGGCTTCCTGGTCGCAGCCCTGGTGCTGATCGGCCTGAAGTGGTGGCGCCCGCTGTCGAAGATGCACAAGACGCCGGACCAGCGCCGCAAGCTCGACGACAAAAAGCACCCGCCCTTCTGGAACCGCCTGGTCCTGGTGATCTCCGCCATGGCCGTGAGCTTCGTGCACGGTTCCAACGATGGCCAGAAAGGTATCGGCCTGATCATGCTGGTACTCATCGGTATCGTGCCGGCGCAGTTCGTACTCGACCTGGGCAGCACCACCTACCAGATCGAACGCACCCGCGACGCCACGGTGCATTTGAGCCAGTTCTACCAGCGCAACAGTGCCACCCTTGGCGAGTTCCTGGCCCTGGGCAAAAGCGTGAAGGATGACCTGCCGGGCAAGTTCCAGTGCAACCCGCAGCAGACCGAACCCACTATCAGTGCGCTGATGGAGACATTAAAAGGTGTGTCCGACTACCACTCGTTGACCGCTGATCACCGTATCGAAGTACGTCGCTACCTGCTCTGCCTGGACGATACCGCGAAGAAAGTCGGCAAGCTGCCGGGCCTGGAAGCCCGTGAGAAGGCCGACCTGGACAAGCTGCGCAAAGACCTGACCGCCACCACCGAGTACGCACCGTTCTGGGTGATCCTCGCGGTTGCACTGGCCCTGGGCCTGGGCACCATGGTGGGCTGGAAGCGTGTGGTACTGACCATCGGTGAGAAAATCGGCAAGCAGGGCATGACCTATGCCCAGGGCATGTCGGCACAGATCACCACGGCGAGCATGATTGGCCTGGCCAACATCTTCAGCCTGCCGGTGTCGACCACCCACGTGCTGTCGTCGGGCGTCGCCGGCACCATGGTCGCCAACAAGAGCGGCCTGCAAGGCGGTACGGTCAAGACCATCCTGATGGCGTGGGTATTGACCCTGCCGGCAACCGTGGGCCTGTCGGCCGGGCTGTTCTGGCTGGCGTCCAAGGCGCTGGGCAACTGATAGTCTGCTTGCAATAAAAAAGGTGCGATCCGCGAGGGTCGCACCTTTTTTTATGCCTATAGCCAAGCTCAATAAAAATGTCTTGTTGATTAAATTGCAGGCAAAAAAAAGGGCGACCGAAGTCGCCCAAAATGCCTTGCGTGCTCATGTAACCTGGAAAGCCCTATGGTTTTTTACGCTTGTTCGCGTCTTTCCAGATAAAAATTCCAAACCCTACAAAAAACAACACCATGAGGCTGACGGTCAGCACTCCGGCAAATACCACATTGTCGATAAACATGACCGGCCTCCTGCACTTGCCCTGTTGCGATAGGGCTAAGTTAATCGAGAAGGCGGATTGGAAAATTGACGGGGATCAATGTCGCCCACGACGGGGCGTAAAGAAGGGCAATAACTGACCTGCATCAACAGATGCAGGTTGTTTCAACGCTTTTTCGGTTTGTTCTTTGGTTTTTTCTTAACTTTGCCCAACGGCATCGCTTGTTCGAATGCCTGGCGCACTTCATTCAGGCGTTTGTCATTGAGGTCATGCACACGCTTGGCACGTTCGGCATTCAGGTCAATCAGCTTATCGTCATCACTCATGGCTTGGCTTACGTCGTGGCGGAAATGCCTCAATAATGCGGCCTGCCCCGCCCGACGGCAAATCAGCGGGCGACAAAAGGCAGGTCATCGCCCAAAATCGGCACTTCCCATTAGTACTGGAGCGCACGCGAGTGGCACTGCACAAGGACCTTCCGCCGTTGCTGGCCCTGCGCGCCTTCGAAGCCGTGGCGCGGCACTTGAGCTTTATCAAGGCGGCGCAAGAGCTGTCGGTGACCCAGAGTGCGTTGAGCCATCAAGTACAGAAACTTGAACAGCATCTGGGCAAACCGCTGTTTATCCGACGCACCCGTGCGATCGATCTGACTGCCGACGGCCAACGCTACTACGATGAAATCCGCCCTGCCCTCGATGCAATTGCCACCGCCACCCGCACCCAGCGGGCGACACCCAGCGCCACGGTGTTGCGCATCGGCCTGCTCGCCTCCTTCGCTACCCTGTGGCTGGCGCCGCGCCTGGCCGGGTTTCTCAACCGTTACCCGCATATCCAGGTCGAGCTGCTGCCAGCCATCCAACTGGCCGACGTCGCCGGTGCCGAAGTCGACCTGGCGATCCGCTACGGCAAGGGCGATTGGCCCGACGTGCAGGCCACCCGACTGATGGCGGAAGTGATCTCCCCCGTATGCAGCCCGGCATTCAAGGTCCGTCATGACGGCCCGTTGCTGATGGCTACATCGCACAAACCCTTCGAATGGACGGATTGGTCTGCGCATTACCAGGTCGACCTCAGCCGTCACCCCCGCGTGATGCTGCACGACTACAACATCGTGGTCGAAGCCGCCGTGGCCGGCCAAGGCATCGCCATGGGCCGCCATCGCCTTATCGAGCGTCGGCTCCAAGACGGCAGCCTGGTGCAAGCCTTCGACTGGCCGCCCTACCACAGTGACATCGGCTACTGGCTGATCGCCCCCCAAGGCCGCCTCAGCGCAGCGGCCGAGTGTTTCAGCCAGTGGTTGAAGGAAACCTGCAGCGACGCGTGAGTTATTTCGATACGTCGTGTGAGATCTATCCGTTTGTCGCCAATTCGACCGAGCAACATGATCAGTCCTCCCTAACCCTTGAGGATGGATCATGAGCGACTCCCTGCGCCAACGCGTACACACCCTCGGCCTCACGCTGCCAACGCCCAGCCTGCCGGCGGCCAACTACATCAGCCATGTCATCAGCGGCAACCAGCTGTTGATCTCCGGGCAAATTCCCCTGATCGATGGCCAACCTGCCTATGTCGGCCGCCTCGGGGAATCCCTCAGCGATGAAGAAGGCGCCCACGCCGCAGAACTGGCGGCGTTGAGCCTGCTCGCGCAATTGGGCGATGCACTGGAGGATGACCTGTCACAGCTGGTTCGTACGCTGCGCCTGGGCGTTTACATCGCCAGCAGCGGCGACTTCCAGCGCCAGAGCCTGGTCGCCAACGGCGCGTCGAACCTGTTGGTCAACGCCCTCGGTGAAAAAGGCCGCCATGTGCGCACCGCCGTGGGTGTCTCCAGCCTGCCCGCCGGTGTGGCGGTGGAGATTGACGCCATTTTCGAGCTACGCCCGTGAGCCCGCTCAACATCCAGGCGCTGCGCGACGCCACCCCCGGCTGCCAGTCCGGCATCGCGCACTTCAATCACGCAGGGGCATCGCTACCGAGCCAGGCCACCCTCGATGCCATCATCGAACAACTGCACCGCGAGGCCCGCGACGGGCCGATGGAGGCTGGCGAGTACGGCGCGCAACTGCTGGATAACGCCCGTCACGCCGCCGGGCAATTGCTCAATGCGCCCACCGCATCCATCGCCTTCGCCGGCAGCGGCTCGGCCGCCTGGAACATGGCGTTCCAGGCCCTGGCCCCATGGCAGCCGGGCGACCGTATCCTGGTGGGGCGTCATGAATGGGGCGGCAACCTGGCGAGCATGCAACTGGCAGTGCAAGCCGGTGCCCGCATAGAAGTCATCCCCTGCGACGCAACCGGCGCGGTCTGTCCGCTGGCGCTGGAAGCAATGATCGATGCCAAGGTCAGGCTGATCGACCTCACCTGGCTGCCCGCCAACGGCGGCCTGATCAACCCCGCCCAGGCCATCGGCGAAGTGGCCAGAAGGCACGGTATCCCTTACTTCATCGATGCCGGCCAAGCCGTCGGCCAAGTGCCGGTGGATGTGCAGGCGCTGCACTGCGACGTGCTCAAGTCGGCCGGGCGCAAACACCTGCGCGGGCCACGCGGCACGGCACTGTTGTATGTGCGACCAGACTTTCTCAAGCAACTGAACCCGGCCCAGCGCGATGTATTTTCTGCACCGTGGACAACCGAAGGGTTCGACTTGCGCAACGACGCCCGTCGCTTTGAAACCAGCGAAGCGTCCTACGCCTTATTGGCGGGATTGGGCAATGCGTTGCAGGAGATCAATCAGTTGGGGATTGCGCGGGTATGGGAAACGGTCTCACAGGTCAGCGAGCGAATCCGCGAAGGGCTGCGTCAGATTCCAGGAATTACCCTGCACGACCTGGGCACCTGCCAATCCGGGCTGATCGCCTTCAACCTCGCCGGCTGGGACGCCTTCGAACTCAAGCGGCAATTGGGCCTCAAGCGCATCAATATCGGCGCCAATGACGTGGCGTACACCCCGCTGGACATGCAGGCGCGCGGCCAGGCCAGCATTGCGCGGGTTTCCGTCAGCCCGCTCAATAACACACACGACGTCGAACGGTTGCTGGTAGCCCTGGAGCAATTGCGCGGCTAAACCTCGACGTCCACCCACAAGCCCTGGCGCGGCGCGTCTTCGATCAGCGGCACCACCGGCACGGTGTTGTCGGCGTTGAGCAGGTCGCCCGGAATGGCCAGGTGCTGCTCCGGATCTTCATCGGCTTCGCGGCGGCGTTTTTGCTGCTCTTGCTGGCGGCGTTGTTCTTCGCGCAGCAGAAAGGTCGACTGCTCGGCATCGCCCTTCTTCAGGTCGATGGTGCTTTCGTTGGAGCCCGCCTGAACTGGCACCACGGGCGGAATATCCGGTTTCTGGCGTACCGGATCGAGTTGTGACGTGACCGGCACAACGCTGACGGGCAGCATGGGTGGCAGCATAAGGTTTGTTCTCCTGATCAACAGGCTGTCGGCGCGCCTGCGGGCGACTTGAGCCTACACTCGCCAAGCTGTGACCCAGTCGACACTCCCAAGTGCCCGCCACCCGTCGATCCGACTTCCGGGCAGCCACTCAAACGGAGTAGTTTTTGTCAGGAGTTCTTTGGCTGAGGGCCGTGTTCCGTTAAGATAGTCGGCTTTTTCACGGCGGGAGTCAGGCAGCATGGCGCAGCAGTATCAACCGGGGCAACGCTGGATTAGTGACAGCGAAGCAGAGCTGGGGTTAGGCACCGTTCTGGCACAGGACGGCCGCTTGTTGACCGTGCTCTATCCGGCCACTGGCGACACCCGCCAGTATGCGCTACGGAATGCGCCCCTCACTCGCGTGCGGTTCTCGCCGGGTGACACCATCACCCATTTCGAAGGCTGGAAAATGACCGTGCAGGAAGTCGACGACGTCGACGGCCTGCTGGTGTACCACGGCCTCAATGGGCAGAACGAGCAGGTCACCCTGCCGGAAACCCAACTCTCCAATTTCATCCAGTTCCGCCTGGCCAGCGACCGTCTGTTCGCCGGGCAGATCGACCCGCTGGCCTGGTTCTCGCTGCGCTACCACACCCTGGAACACACCAGCCGCCAATTGCAGTCTTCGCTGTGGGGCCTGGGTGGCGTGCGTGCGCAACCGATTGCCCACCAATTGCACATCGCCCGTGAAGTCGCCGACCGTATCGCGCCGCGGGTATTGCTGGCCGACGAAGTAGGCCTGGGCAAGACCATCGAAGCCGGCCTGGTGATCCATCGCCAACTGCTGTCGGGCCGCGCCAACCGCGTGCTGATCCTGGTCCCGGAAAACCTGCAACACCAATGGCTGGTGGAAATGCGCCGCCGCTTCAACCTGCAGGTTGCGCTGTTTGACGAAGAACGCTTCATTGAAAGCGATGCCGCCAACCCATTCGAAGACACCCAGCTTGCCCTGGTGGCACTGGAATGGCTGGTGGACGATGAGAAGGCCCAGGACGCGCTGTTCGCCGCCGGCTGGGACCTGCTGGTGGTCGACGAAGCTCACCACCTGGTCTGGCACGAAGAAAAGGCCAGCGCCGAATACGCCCTGGTCGAGCAACTGGCCGAAGTGATTCCTGGCGTGCTGCTGCTGACCGCCACCCCGGAACAATTGGGCCAGGACAGCCACTTCGCCCGCCTGCGCCTGCTGGACCCGAACCGCTTCCACGACCTGGCCGCCTTCCGCGCCGAGAGCGAGAACTATCGCCCGGTGGCCGAAGCCGTGCAGGAACTGATGGACAAGGGCCGCCTGTCGCCAGCCGCCCACAAGACCATCCAGGGTTTCCTCGGTGACGAAGGCGAAGCCCTGCTCACCGCCGTCAACGATGGTGACACCGAAGCCAGCGCACGCCTGGTGCGCGAGTTGCTCGACCGCCACGGCACCGGCCGCGTGCTGTTCCGCAACACCCGCGCCGCCGTGCAGGGTTTCCCGGAGCGCAAGCTGCACGCCTACCCGCTGGCGAACCCGGACGAATACCTCGAATTGCCGCTGGGCGAGCACGCCGAGTTGTACCCGGAAGTCAGCTTCCAGGCGCAACCGGACATTGAGGAAGAAAACCGCTGGTGGCGCTTCGACCCACGGGTCGAATGGCTGATCGACCAGCTGAAAATGCTCAAGCGCACCAAGGTCCTGGTGATCTGCGCCCACGCCGAAACCGCCATGGACCTGGAAGACGCCCTGCGCGTGCGCTCCGGCATTCCGGCCACGGTATTCCACGAGGGCATGAACATCCTCGAGCGTGACCGCGCCGCCGCCTACTTCGCCGATGAAGAGTTCGGCGCCCAGGTGCTGATCTGCTCCGAGATCGGCAGCGAAGGCCGCAACTTCCAGTTCTCCCACCACTTGGTGCTGTTCGACCTGCCGTCTCACCCGGACCTGCTGGAACAGCGGATCGGCCGTCTGGACCGGATCGGCCAGAAACACGTGATCGAACTGCACGTGCCGTACCTGGAGACCAGCCCGCAAGAGCGCCTGTTCCAGTGGTACAACGAGGCGCTGAATGCATTCCTCAACACCTGCCCGACCGGCAACGCCTTGCAGCATCAGTTCGGCCCACGCCTGCTGCCGCTGCTGGAAGCAGCCGACGACGGCGAGTGGCAAGCCCTGATCGACGAAGCCCGCACCGAGCGCGAGCGCCTGGAGCAAGAGCTGCACACCGGTCGCGACCGCTTGCTGGAACTCAACTCCGGCGGTGCCGGGGAAGGCGACGCGCTGGTCGAGGACATCCTGGAGCAAGACGATCAGTTCGCCCTGCCGATCTACATGGAAACCCTGTTCGATGCGTTCGGCATCGACAGCGAAGACCATTCGGAAAACGCCCTGATCCTGAAGCCGAGCGAAAAAATGCTCGACGCCAGCTTCCCCCTCGGCGACGACGAAGGCGTGACCATCACCTACGACCGCAACCAGGCACTGTCACGTGAAGACATGCAGTTCATCACCTGGGAACACCCGATGGTGCAGGGCGGCATGGACTTGGTGCTGTCCGGTTCGATGGGCAACACCGCCGTGGCCCTGATCAAGAACAAGGCGCTGAAACCGGGCACCGTGTTGCTGGAACTGCTCTACGTCAGCGAAGTGGTCGCACCGCGCGCCCTGCAACTGGGCCGCTACCTGCCGCCGGCCGCCTTGCGCTGCTTGCTGGATGCCAATGGCAATGACCTGTCGAGCCGTGTGTCGTTCGTGACGCTCAACGACCAGTTGGAAAGCGTGCCACGGGCCAGCGCCAACAAGTTTATCCAGGCCCAGCGCGACCAGCTGACGCCACGGATCAACGCCGGCGAAGAGAAGATCACCCCGCAGCACGCCGAGCGTGTGGCCGAGGCCAAGCGTCGCCTGGCAGCGGACACCGACGAAGAACTGGCACGCCTGACCGCGTTGCAAGCGGTCAACCCAACCGTGCGTGACAGTGAGTTGGTGGCGTTGCGCAATCAGCGCGAGCAAGGTTTGGCGATGCTGGACAAAGCCGCGCTGCGGTTGGAAGCGATTCGAGTCCTGGTCGCAGGCTAGTAATAAAGAAGGCCCGCGCAATGCGGGCCTTCTTTATATGCCTTGAGGGCCTCATCGCGGGCAAACCCGCTCCCACAGTTGACCGAGTTCCAATGTTGGAATGCAGCCAAATGTGGGAGCTGGCTTGCCTGCGATGAAGTCACCTCGGTCTCAAGCTGTAACCGCCGAAGCCGGCACCTCAATAACCCCCAGCCCCTCCTTCATCTTCTTGGCATCACGCACAAAACACCGCGACGCCTGGAACAGAAACAGCATGGTCAGCAACAGCGCCACCGGGATCAGATACATGGCGTCATGCAACCCCACTGCCTTGTACGCCTCGGTCATCTGCTCCGCCCCCGCCGCATACATCGCCGAATGGGCGAAATGATCGGACAAGCCCCCCACCACGATCGGCCCCATGCCGCCGCCCAGCAAGTACAACCCGGCAAAAAACAGCGCCATCGCCGTGGCCCGCAGACGCGGCTCGACCACGTCTTGAATCGCCGTGTACACGCAGGTGTAGAAGTTATAGGCAAACAGCCAGCCCACACTGAACAACGCCACGAACACCCCGATCTCGATACGCCCGGCGTGCAACGCCCAGGCCGTGGTGACGGTGGAAATGATCAGGCTGAACGCCGCGAACAGCAGGCGGCCGTTGGCAACCCGCTGATGAATCTTGTCGGCCACCCAACCGCCCAGGGTCAGGCCCACCAAGCCGGTCAGGCCGACAATCACGCCCGTGGCGACCGCTGCATCCTGCAATGGCATCAGGAAGTAGCGCTGTAGCATCGGCACCAGGAACGAGTTGCAGGCATAGGTAGCGAAGTTGAAACACAGCCCGGCCAGCACCAGCCAAAGGAACGTCGGCACCGCCAGCACGCGACGGATCGGGCGGTCGACGCGCGCCTGGGAGACTTGCACGGTTTCAGCGGCGCCGCGCTTGGGCTCCTTGATATAGAACATGAACACCGCAAGGATCATCCCCGGCACGGCGGCGATAAAGAACGGCGCGCGCCAGCTGTCGAACGCCTTGACCATCCAACCGATAGTGAAGAAGGCCAACAACAGGCCCAGGGGCAAGCCGAGCATGAAAATGCCCATCGCCCGGGCACGGCGATGGGCAGGAAACAGGTCGCCGATCAGCGAGTTGGCCGCCGGGGCGTAGCTGGCTTCGCCGATACCGATGCCCATGCGCACCAGCAAAAAGCTCCAGAAACTGCCGACCAGGCCATTGACCGCCGTCAGCCCACTCCAGGCGAACAGGCCCCAGCCCATCAATTTGCTGCGCGAACCGGTATCGGCCAGGCGCCCGAGGGGCAGGCCGGCGATGGCATAGACGATGGTGAAGGCGGTACCGATGATGCCGAGCTGGAAGTCGCTCAGGTGCCATTCCATGCGGATCGGCTCGATGATGATCGCGGGAATGGTGCGATCGAAGAAGTTGAACAAATTGGCGAGGAACAGCAGGAACAGAATGCGCCAGGCATTCGCCGCTTGGGTCGAGTTCTGCATGGGTCCGTCTCTTTTATTGTTATGAGAGCTGCGATGCCCGATGCATCCTGCCCGGTCCCTGCAACATAGTGGGGCTGGCAGCGCTTGTCTGTAATGATTCGTAAAGCTGATAGGGCATGATTTCCCCCGGTTTCATGGGACTTTCCCTACGAAAATATATATCTGCTCCCCTCTTCCCAACGGCCATGGCGCAGATAGAATGGCAAGCCTTCCTGTAGTCCCCCTCTTACTTTCTTATCGATGACGCCCATGTCCGAAGCCAGTCCGTGCCTGAGTTGCGGTGCCTGCTGTTCACACTTTCGCGTGTCTTTTTTCTGGGGTGAGTGCGCCTCGTCCGGAGGGACGGTACCCGACGATCTGGTGGTACAGATCAACCCGACCCGCGTGGCGATGATCGGCACCGACCAGAAACCCGTACGCTGCTGCAGCCTTGAAGGTGAAGTGGGCAAGGGCACCAGTTGCTCGATCTACACGCAACGCTCGAGTACCTGCCGCGAATTTGAAGCGTCCTGGCACGAGGGCGTGCACAACGCCGATTGCGATGCAGCCCGCGCCGCCTTCGGCCTGCCGCCCCTGGAAGCGCCCTTCGAGCTGGATCTGCCCATCAGCGCTTAGCATCAAACGCTATGGCCGGCATGCCAAAATCATTCAGAGCAAAGTGCCATTATTCATGGCGAATCCTGCGAGGCTTCTATACTCGACTGCATAGGTCATCGCCGTAGGCAGTGACGAGACTCTATGATGGGGCACGCTATGGAATGGCTTGGTCTGAATTTTTTTACCGAGCTTCCAGCGAACGGGCATTTATTACTCAATTGCAGTCATAACCCCTTCCTGGTGCTACTGGCCTACCTGGTCGCCTGTGCGGCCGGTTTCGGTACGCTCGATATGGCCGAGCGCGTCGGCCACGTCGAAGACCCTACTGCACGTCGCCGCTGGCGCTGGCTCGGTGCCGGTTGCCTGGCCGGTGGTATCTGGTCCACACACTTCATCAGCATGCTGGCCTTCCAGGCGCCCATCGCGATTCACCACGAATTGTTCATGACCTTCATTTCGCTGCTGATCGCCATGATCGCCTCGCTGTTCGCCATGCAAACCCTCAGTCATCCCCGGCTGCGCTTGCACCAGTATCTGCTGGCATCGGTATGGATGGGCCTGGGCATCGCCCTGATGCACTACGTCGGCATATCCGCCATGCGCTCCCAGGCCCAGGCGTACTTCGAGTCAGCACTGTTCATGGCCTCGATTGGCATCGCCATCGGTGCCAGCCTTGCGGCGCTGCTGCTGTCGAGCTACCTGCGCAACGGCGCCGGGGTGTTTCACCAACTGCTCAAATACGCGGCCAGCCTGGTGCTGGGCGCCGGCATCCTCAGCATGCACTTCACCGGCATGGCGGCCATGCGCCTGATCGTGCCCACCGGCGCAGACCTCTCACTGCCGCTGAACAACAACCCCATCCAACTCGGCCTGTCGGTCGCCGTCATCACCTTGCTGGTGATCGGCAGCAGCGTCAGCGCGGCGCTGGCGGACAAGAAGCTGCAACACAAGGAGCGCGACCTGCGCCGAGTCAACGCCCTGCTCAGCGAGTTGGACCAGGCCCGTGCCTCGCTGCAGCAAGTAGCGCATTTTGACGCCCTGACCAGCCTGCTCAACCGGCGCGGCTTCAACCAGATCTTTGCGGAAAAAGTCGCTGAAAAAACCGCATCAAACGGCATGTTGGCGGTTATTTTCCTTGATATCGACCATTTCAAGCGCATCAACGACAGCCTCGGCCACGACGCCGGCGACCAATTGCTCAGCGTCCTCGCCGGGCATATCAAAGGGTCGGTGCGCAGCCATGAAGACGTGGTTGCGCGGTTTGGCGGCGACGAGTTCTGCATCCTGATCAACATCCACCACCGTGACGAAGCGCGGCACATGGCCCAGCGCATCATGCAGAAGATGAAAGACCCGATAGAGTTGGCCGGGCGGCGCATGGTGATGACCACCAGCATCGGCATCAGCCTGTTCCCGGACGATGGACAGACCTGCGAAGAGCTGCTGAAAACCGCTGACCTGGCGCTGTACCAATCCAAAGACAGCGGCCGCAATACCCTGAACTTCTTCAGCTCCAACCTGAAAACCCGCGCCTTTCTCGAACTGCAACTGGAAGAAGAGCTGCGTGGCGCACTGCGGGCCAGAAACCAGCTGGTGTTGTTCTACCAACCGATCTTCGACATGAAACTGGGCAAAGTCTCGCGCCTGGAGGCCTTGGTGCGCTGGCAACACCCGACACACGGCCTGTTGGCTCCGGACCGGTTTATCGGGATCGCCGAAAGCAACGGCCTGATTGCCGAACTGGACCACTGGGTGTTGCGCCAGGCCTGTCACGATCTGAGCCTGTTGTCTGACCGGGGCTACTACGAACTGACCATGGCGGTGAACTGCTCGGCCTTGAACATGGCCCGCGACGAACTGGCCGATGAAATCGAAGACGCACTGCGTTTCGCCGGTGTGGCGGCCCACCGCCTGGAACTGGAAGTCACCGAAAACGCGCTGATGGGCAATATCAGCAGCACCCTGGCGTTGCTGCGCCAGATCCGTGCACTGGGTGTTTCACTGGCCATCGATGATTTCGGCACCGGCTATTCCTCCCTCGCCTACCTTAAACGCCTGCCGCTCAATACCTTGAAGATTGATCGTTCGTTTATCCAGGACATCCCCAAATCCACTGCCGACATCGAGATCGTCCAGGCGATTATCGGCATGGCCCACACCCTGCACCTGCAGGTGGTCACCGAAGGCGTGGAAACCCAGGCGCAGTTCGAGTTGCTGCTCAAGCATGGCTGCGATTTCGTCCAGGGCTACCTGCTCAGCCCGGCGGTGTGCGCCGCCGACATCATCGGCGTGATCCAAGGCATTGAAAGGCACAACCCGCTGCATGCGTTGAGCGCGGCGGGCGCGACGGACATTTGCGCCCCCAAGGCGCCCTCCCCCGGCCGTGCCGGTTCCACCTCGGTGGTGCGGCCAATCCGCTGACGTCGAAACTTTGGCATTTCGCCATCATTTGCTTAAAGAAACCCGACCAACGGCCGATTCATCAGAGTCCGGCTACGTTTTCCCTTGAGAACGCAGGGTTAATTTTCACATCCCGGACGAAGACGCGCTGCAAAGTCGCGAACTCCCATTCAGTGATGGCTCCTTGAAATTCTCCAGCCATCCGTCCAGGTACATGGCGCCCAATGACTTCCAAAAATAACTCTGCCACCGTGGTCCCCGACGTGTTGCCGACAGCACCTGTGGAAAAATCCCCAGGTTCAAAGTCATTGAGCAGCGCCCGCCCGCTGGCCACCCAGCAATACCTGTACTTCACCGAAACCAACACCGACCGCATCCTCGACAACCTCGACGGCCTGCGCGACATGGTGTTCCCACGCCTGCCCCAGCAGGAAGGCGACGGCGACCCGCGCAACGAGCAAGAATTTCCTTCGGTCTGCCTGATCGGCCTGGGGCGCTGCGGTTCGAACATCGCGCTGGACGTGGCCGAGCTGGTGTACAACGCGCGCAAGTTCTACCTGAATGAGTTCAGTAACGAAGACAAATCGGCGGACAAGGGCTACAGCCCGGCGCAGTGGATCCGCAACAACCTGCGCCTGGGCGGCGGCAAGGCCAGCAAGCCGGTGTTCCTGGTGGAACCGCTGGTGATGCTCGGCGACCTGGACAAGGACATCGCCGGGCGCATCCGCTTCTCGCGCAAGGGTGAAAAAAGCGGGTTCCTGCGCGACTACAGCAAAATGAAAATCATGGACCTGTCGGAGGTGCATGCCGGTGGCGCGGGTAACGCGCCGATCCTCGGCCAGTACCTGGCCAAGATCATCCTCAACAAAGATACCCAGCGCTTTTCCAGCCCCGACTGGAAAATGATCCACTCGTACCTGATCGACTCCTGCGGCATCAAGGCCAACCAATCGCGCCTGTACTTCTCGATCTTCAGCGCCGGCGGCGGCACAGGTTCAGGCATGGCCTCGGAATTCGGCCTGGCCCAGCAACACTCGTACATGAACAAGACCTTCGACACCAAGCCCGCCGACGAGCACGACAGCAAGAGCGGCCACGCGTTTGTGTTCGAGCCGATCTTCACCAGCGGCATCTGCGTGCTGCCGAACATCTCCGACCACCGCAGCGAAATGTCCGAGGCACTGCATATCAACGCCGGGCGTTTGCTCTGCAAGTATCTGTCGGAAGAATGGGATTTCTCATACAACTTCGCCAATGAAGACAGCAGCGAGGCCAGCGTGAAGGGGCGAATCCGCCCATGGAACGCGATGATGCTGATCTCCAACGACATCATGCGCTACGCCGAAGAGAGCGATGACGGCAACATCCAGAACATTGACGTCAATGCCATGGAAAAACACGCCAACCAGTATATTTCCCAGCAGATCTTCAACATCCTCACCGCCCAGGCGGTGACCACCGACTACGACCAGAACTACTTCCGCCGCGCCGGTATCGACATCGGCGAGACCATCCGCCTGGATGCCAACGACCTGTTTATGAGTCTGGCCGGGCCGGTGGCGATTGCCTACGCCGAGTCGGTGGTGCCGGAAACCCCGGCGCCGTCCAACGACAAGTTCAAGGTGTTCGACAAAGAACCGCAGCGCCTGAACATCGATGACCTGTTCTTCCGCTCCATCGACCTGCCGCACTTCAACAAGGTCACCCAGGCCATCGAAGGCATCAGCTTGCTGCCGATTGAATCCAAGCGCTACAGAGCGTCCCTGGAGCAGTACAAGAACTCCGGCTACGACGCTGCGGCGTTGCACGACCTGCACTTCTTCAAGAACTGCTCGTCGGTGGTGTCGATCGTCTCGCTGCCCAAGGACTACAAACTGTCCTACATGGACCTCAACCGGCTCAAGACCCACCTCAACAGCCTGTTCCCCAATACCACGCTCAAGCGCTATGCCCTGGTGATCGGCGCCTCGGCCAACCTGTCGCTGACCACCTTGATCGCCAAGAGCCCATGCCTGTCGGACGACTTCCTGACCTTGATCGTGGCGTTTATCAAACGCTGCTTTGCGCGCAACCCATACCGCTTCGACGAGACGCTGGACAACTCGATCCTGGACTTCATCATCCACGAGGACTTCGACGAAGACCGCATCGACGAGTTGCTCAACGAGTTTGAAAACCCGGCGAAGATCCTCGATACCAACTGGTACGCGATCAAGCCGATGTATGAGAAGAAGTACCGCGAACTGATCAACGACAAAGAGAAATTCGTGTCGATCAATGACATCCGTCTGTCGCGGGACTGTGTGAAGAAGGCGATCAAGTACCTGCGCGAGATCTACCGTCACCGCATCGGCAAGACCAAGGTTATTTCGTTGAATAACCACACAGGTAAAACGGCCTGAGGCCTTGAGACGGCGCCCATCGGCGCCGTCGTTGTTTCAGAGTGCCATGCGCTGGCGCTGCCAGGCCTATGGCATGGGTTTGACGCGCTCTACCGTGCCGGCTGAAAAAGTACGCCGGCATGGCGTGGAAGAAACGTTTTGCCGCGTAGAAGTGGTGCACGAACTTCCTTGCTTCACCGCTTCACACAGATTTATCTGATAGATACCCGCCGTTTATTCACACCAAGAAACAATTCACCCGCGCTTTTGGCCGCGAGAAAACTGTTCCCATGACGTGCACGTCACCCTGCGCTGTGACCTTTCTCTACGGCAACATGCCATCACGGCGTCAGCGGTTACTCCGCTACACACTTCCTTCGGCGAAAAACACGCACCTTTTTGGTGCCTAGCTTTCTTGTGCTGCCCTTTCCTGGATCAGAATCCACGGCGAAACCACCACCGCCCATAGGCTTGGATCACGTTCCACCAGGTCCAATGCCCGCGTCGCAGACACTTCGCCCAGGCTCCCCGAGGCCAGCCAGGAGGCGACTTTGTCACGGTTATCTTCGGCCATTCCTTCGGCGGCCTCGATCAAATCCAGGCCGGCGTCGACCCACAATAGGGCACCCTTGGCAAAGAACGGTTCAAGCTCCTTCCAGGAAATTTCGGCGGTTTCACCGAGCAGCTTGGCATAGAGGGTGCTAGGTTCTTGCGTCATGGGAATTCACCTGAGTAAAAAATCGGCGCAATCATAACGTCGAGGCTTTCGCATAAAAAGCCAGGCAGAAAAACCCAGTTGCAAATGAGTCATCGATAGAAAGTGTCAGAAAAGCCAAGGATTGCCCGAAACTCTGGCATCAACCCGCCGCGATTCTGTCTTTTTCTTTCATTTAAGCGACATGCCCGGGTTTTGCCCCCAGCAGCCAGCTTTTCAAGCGATCAACCGGCGCTCTACACTGTACCGGTACAGTTGCCAGGCCGCTGCCGGGGGGATGTCCGAGATATCCGATCCGGTTCTGCAGCTCACAAGGCCGCTAGAACTATAAAAAATACAACAGCAAGAGTGGAGCACTATGAATAAGGCTACTAAGCAGATTTCCAAACTGTTTGCCGCTATGGTCCTGGCTGGGGTTGCCGGCCATTCGTTTGCAGCCGACACCATCAAGATCGGCATCGCCGGCCCGAAGACCGGCCCGGTTACGCAATACGGCGACATGCAGTTCGTAGGCGCAAAACAAGCGATCAAAGACATCAATGCCAAGGGCGGCGTCGATGGCAAGATGCTTGAAGCCAAGGAATACGATGACGCTTGCGATCCAAAACAAGCCGTTGCCGTAGCCAACAAAGTGGTCAACGATGGCGTCAAGTTCGTGGTCGGTCACCTCTGCTCCAGCTCCACTCAGCCAGCGTCGGACATCTATGAAGACGAAGGCGTCATCATGATCACCCCGGCCGCTACCAGCCCGGACATCACCGCCCGTGGCTACAAGCTGGTCTTCCGCACCATCGGCCTGGACAGCGCCCAGGGCCCAGCGGCCGGCAACTACATCGCCGACCACGTGAAGCCGAAAGTCGTTGCCGTACTGCACGACAAACAGCAATACGGTGAAGGCATCGCCACCGCCGTCAAACAGACCCTTGAGAAGAAAGGCACCAAGGTTGCCGTCTTCGAAGGCCTGAACGCCGGCGACAAAGACTTCTCCTCGATCATCCAGAAGCTCAAGCAAGCCAACGTCGACTTCGTCTACTACGGCGGCTACCACCCAGAGCTGGGCCTGATCCTGCGCCAAGCCCAGGAAAAAGGCCTGAAAGCCAAGTTCATGGGTCCGGAAGGCGTCGGCAACGACTCCATCTCGCAAATCGCCCAAGGCGCTTCCGAAGGCCTGCTGGTCACCCTGCCGAAATCGTTCGACGCCGAGCCTGAGAACAAAGCCATCGTTGACGCCATCAAGGCTGACGGCAAGGACCCAAGCGGCCCGTTCGTGTTCCCGGCCTACTCCGCCGTTGAGCTGATCGCCGGCGGTATCGCTGCCGCGAAGAGCGAAGACACCGCCAAAGTGGCAGCCGCCATCCACGCGGGCACGTTCAAGACCCCTACCGGCGACCTGAGCTTTGACGCCAAGGGCGACCTGAAGGACTTCAAGTTCGTGGTCTACGAATGGCACTTCGGCAAACCAAAAACCGAAGTTTCCCCTCAGTAAGCCAGGCGTTACTGGTCCAACAAGCCCACTGTGAAAGCAGTGGGCTTTGTTTTACGAGGTTTATGGGCCTGTCACCCGCGATCCGGGCGCTGGCTCACCTGAAAATCTTAAAACCGTCACCAGCGGTTCGCTGGCAAACGCTTCGTGCAAATGTGCTCATAGAACACAGCGCGGGGCCGGAACATGACTCCACCAGTGAAATGCGTATCGGGTTTTTAGGAGCGCTGTAATGCCTGAGATCTATCATTTTTTCCAACAGCTGGTTAATGGCCTGACCATTGGCAGCACCTATGCCTTGATAGCCATTGGCTACACAATGGTTTACGGCATCATTGGAATGATCAACTTCGCCCATGGCGAGGTGTACATGATTGGTTCCTACGTGGCCTTTATCGCCCTTGCCGGGCTGGCCATGATGGGGATCCACTCCCTGCCGCTGTTGATGACCGCCGCGTTTATCGCGTCAATCGTTGTAACCAGTGCCTACGGCTACAGTATCGAGCGTGTTGCCTATCGTCCCTTGCGTGGCAGCAACCGTTTGATCCCGTTGATTTCCGCCATCGGCATGTCGATTTTCCTACAGAACACCGTATTGCTGTCCCAGGATTCCAAGGATAAATCCATCCCCAACCTGATCCCTGGGAGCTTCTCCTTCGGCCCGGGCGGCGCGGAGGAAGTGCTGATTTCCTACATGCAGATCCTGGTCTTCGTCGTCACCCTGGTGGCCATGCTGGGCCTGACC
Organism: Pseudomonas sp. RP-B7; assembly: GCF_059803535.1. NCBI lineage: Bacteria > Pseudomonadati > Pseudomonadota > Gammaproteobacteria > Pseudomonadales > Pseudomonadaceae > Pseudomonas > Pseudomonas sp. RP-B7. The sequence goes on along the minus strand of NZ_JAPFHC010000013.1, from coordinate 31,300 downwards.
CTGTTCATCTCCCGCTCCCGTCTGGGGCGCGCCTGCCGGGCCTGCGCCGAAGACATCAAGATGGCCAACCTGCTGGGCATCAATACCAACAACATCATCGCCCTGACCTTCGTGATCGGTGCCGCGCTGGCAGCGGTCGCGGCGGTGCTGCTGAGCATGCAGTACGGCGTGATCAACCCCAACGCCGGTTTCCTGGTAGGCCTCAAGGCCTTTACCGCAGCGGTATTGGGCGGCATCGGCAGTATCCCGGGCGCGATGCTCGGTGGCCTGGTGCTGGGTGTGGCCGAAGCCTTTGGCGCCGACATCTTCGGCGACCAGTACAAGGACGTCGTGGCGTTCGGCCTGTTGGTTCTGGTGCTGTTGTTCCGTCCGACCGGCATTCTGGGCCGTCCGGAGGTTGAGAAAGTATGAGCAGATATCTTAAATCGGCGTTCTTCAGCGCCCTGCTGGTGTGGGCCGTGGCCTTTCCGGTACTCGGCCTCAAGCTGAGCATTGTCGGCATCAACCTGGAAGTGCATGGCACCGGTCCCGTGACCCTGACCATCATCGCCTTGTGTTCGGTGCTGATGTTCCTGCGCGTGTTGTTCACCCAACAGGTCGGTGCCTTGTTCAAGGGCAACCGTGGGCCGTTGGTATCGCCCAAGGTCAGCCAATTCCTGACCCTGCCGCGTACCCAGCGCTACATCATCATCGCGTTGATCATCGCCGCATTGATCTGGCCGTTCTTCGGCTCGCGCGGCGCCGTCGACATCGCCACCCTGATCCTGATCTACGTGTTGCTGGGCCTGGGCCTGAACATCGTGGTGGGCCTGGCCGGTCTGCTCGACCTCGGTTATGTGGGTTTCTATGCGGTGGGTGCCTACACCTACGCGCTGCTCTCGCACTACCTGGGCTGGAGCTTCTGGATCTGCCTGCCACTGGCGGGCATGGCGGCGGCGACGTTCGGCTTCCTGCTGGGCTTCCCGGTATTGCGCTTGCGCGGTGACTACCTGGCGATCGTGACCTTGGGCTTCGGGGAAATCATCCGACTGTTCCTGCGTAACCTGACCGACATCACCGGTGGCCCGAACGGCATCAGCAGCATCCCCAAGCCGACCTTCTTCGGGCTGACGTTCGACCGCAGCGCCGCAGAAGGCATGCAGACCTTCCACGAGTATTTCGGGATCGATTACAACCCGGTAAGCAAAGTGGTGTTCCTGTACCTGGTGGCGCTGTTGCTGGCGTTGGCGGCCTTGTTCGTGATCAACCGTTTGCTGCGCATGCCGATCGGCCGTGCGTGGGAAGCGTTGCGCGAAGATGAGATCGCCTGCCGTGCCCTGGGCCTGAACCCGACCATCATCAAGCTCTCCGCCTTCACCCTGGGTGCTGCGTTCGCCGGTTTCGCCGGCAGCTTCTTCGCCGCGCGCCAAGGCCTGGTCACCCCGGAGTCATTCACCTTTATCGAGTCGGCGATCATCCTCGCCATCGTGGTACTGGGTGGCATGGGCTCGCAGTTGGGCGTCATTCTGGCGGCAATCGTGATGATCCTGCTGCCGGAAATGATGCGTGAGTTCAGCGAATACCGCATGTTGATGTTCGGCGCCATGATGGTGCTGATGATGATCTGGCGTCCTCAAGGCCTGCTCCCTATGCAACGTCCACACATGGAGCTGCGCAAATGAGCCGCGAGATCCTGAAGGTTGAAAACTTGAGCATGCGCTTCGGCGGCTTGCTGGCGGTCAACGGCGTGGCCCTGACCGTGAAAGAGAAACAGGTGGTTGCATTGATCGGCCCCAACGGCGCCGGCAAGACCACGGTGTTCAACTGCCTCACCGGTTTCTACAAGCCGAGCGGTGGCAGCATCCTGCTGGACGGCCAGCCGATCCAGGGCCTGGCCGGTCACGAGATCGCCCGCAAGGGCGTGGTGCGGACCTTCCAGAACGTGCGCCTGTTCAAGGACATGACAGCGGTCGAGAACCTGCTGATCGCCCAGCACCGTCACTTGAACACCAACTTCCTGGCGGGCCTGTTCAAGACCCCGGCGTTCCGCAAGAGCGAGCGCGAAGCCATGGAATTTGCCGCGTACTGGCTGGACAAGGTCAACCTGACCGAGTTCGCCAACCGCCCTGCCGGCACCCTGGCCTATGGTCAGCAACGTCGCCTGGAAATCGCCCGTTGCATGATGACCCGCCCGCGCATCCTCATGCTCGACGAACCGGCTGCCGGCCTGAACCCCAAGGAAACCGAAGACCTCAAGGCGCTGATCAGTGTGCTGCGTGAGGAACACAACGTCACCGTGCTGTTGATCGAACACGACATGAAACTGGTCATGAGCATTTCCGATCACATCGTGGTGATCAACCAGGGCACGCCGCTGGCCGACGGGACGCCGGAGCAGATCCGCGACAACCCGGAAGTGATCAAAGCCTATTTGGGGGAAGCGTAAAATGCTGCAATTCGAAAACGTTTCCACTTTCTACGGCAAGATCCAGGCCCTGCACAGCGTCAACGTGGAAGTGCGCCAAGGTGAGATCGTCACGCTGATCGGCGCCAACGGTGCCGGCAAGTCGACCCTGCTGATGACCCTGTGCGGTTCGCCGCAAGCCCACAGCGGCAGCATCCGCTACATGGGTGAGGAACTGGTGGGCCTGCAATCGTCGCAGATCATGCGCAAAAGCATCGCGGTGGTGCCGGAAGGTCGTCGGGTATTTTCCCGCCTGACCGTGGAAGAGAACCTGGCCATGGGCGGGTTCTTTACCGACAAGGGCGACTTCCAGGAACAGATGGACAAGGTGCTGCACCTTTTCCCTCGGCTCAAGGAGCGCTTCAGCCAGCGCGGCGGCACCATGTCCGGCGGCGAGCAGCAAATGCTCGCCATCGGTCGGGCGCTGATGAGCAAGCCCAAGTTGCTGCTGCTCGACGAACCGTCCCTGGGCCTGGCACCGATCATCATCCAGCAGATCTTCGACATCATCGAACAGCTGCGCAAGGACGGTGTAACGGTGTTCCTGGTGGAGCAGAACGCCAACCAGGCCCTGAAAATCGCCGACCGTGCCTATGTGCTGGAGAACGGCCGGGTGGTGATGGAAGGTTCGGGTGAGCAATTGCTGACCGATCCCAAGGTGCGTGAGGCGTACCTGGGCGGTTAACCACCGGTTGCAGCACGAACCGGGTCAAAAAATGTGGGAGCGGGCTTGCTCGCGAATGCGGTGGATCAGCCAAGTATCTGTTGGCTGGCACGCCGCTTTCGCGAGCAAGCCCGCTCCCACATTTGCGTTGTGTGTTTCTTTGAATCCGATGAGACCCGAAATTATTTTGGGTGGGTTTGTAACGGATTACCCCCTCCTGTCTCTAGTGGTGCAAGCAGGCAATCAAGCCCGCCAACTCAACCCACTGCTGGAGATTCACCATGACCACCAAACTGTCCGCTGCCACCCTCGTCCTGGCCCTCGGTTCCGCCCTGAGCCTGTCCGCGCTGACCACCACCGCCCACGCCGCTGACGATATGCAGAAATGTTTCGGCGTCGCTGAAGCCGGTAAAAACGACTGTGCCGCAGGCGCTGGCACGTCCTGCGCTGGCACCTCGAAAACCAAGGACCAGGCCAACGCCTGGAAGCTGGTCCCCGCTGGCACCTGCACCCAAACCCCAAGCTCCACCTCGCCGACCGGTTTCGGCCAGGAAGCGGCCTTCACCGCCAAGTCCTGAAACCCTGGGCCGCCTGAGTACTGATGATGATTCTTTCATCCCTGCACCCCGCCTCCCAGGCTCAGGCGCCCGGCCTTCCGCGCCGGGCCGGGCTGGGGCTCAAGCACGAGCACTTGAGCGAAGTGCTTGAGACCACCCCCGACATCGGTTTTTTTGAAGTGCACGCCGAAAACTACATGGTCGCCGGCGGGCCCTTTCATCACTACCTGGGATTGATCCGCGCGCAGTACCCGCTGTCGTTGCACGGCGTGGGCCTATCCATCGGCGGCGAAGGCCCCCTGGACCCTGCGCACCTGGCACGCCTGGCCACGCTGATCGAGCGCTATCAACCCCAGTCCTTTTCCGAACACCTGGCCTGGTCGAGCCATGGCCCGGTGTTTCTCCATGACCTGCTGCCCCTGGCCTACGACGCCGCCACCCTCAAGCGTGTGTGCGAACATGTTGACCAGGTCCAAAGCGCGCTCAAGCGCCCGATGCTGCTGGAGAATCCGTCGACCTACCTGCAATTCCAGCGCTCGACCCTGGATGAGACCGACTTCATCAGCGAAATCGTCCGCCGCACCGGCTGTGGTTTGTTGCTGGACGTCAACAACGTCTACGTGTCGTGCATCAATCACCAGCGCGAGCCACTGGCCTACATCGACGCGTTACCGCTGCACGCCGTCGGTGAGATTCATCTGGCTGGTTTTGCCGAAGACACTGACAGCCTCGGCGAACGCCTACTGATCGATGATCACGGCGCGCCCATCGATAACGCCGTATGGCAGTTGTACGAAAGTGTACTGACACGCACCGGACCGGTCGCCACATTGATCGAACGCGACAATCAGGTACCGGCCTTCAGCGTGCTGCAAGCCGAAGCCCGGCACGCGGACTGGCACCTGTCGCAGGTCAGCCCATGAGCCTGCACGCCGATTTTGCCGCCGCCTTGCTGGCCCCCGAAGCAACCTGCCCCGACGGCCTGTTCAGCCGTAACGGCGCCGACCCCGCCAGCCGCTTCGCGGTGTATCGCAACAATGTACACAGCGCGTTGATCAACGCGCTGGCCACCGCGTACCCCGTGACCCTGCAACTGGTGGGCGACAGGTTTTTCCGCGCCATGGCCGGCCTCTACCTACAGAGCTGCCCACCCACCAGCCCGTTGATGTGCGAGTACGGCAGTACGCTCGCCGACTTCATCCAGGGTTTCGAACCGGCGGCCAGCGTGCCCTACCTGGCGGATATGGCACGGCTGGAACGCTTGCGGGTCTGCGCGTATCACGCGGCCGACCATGCGCCGCTGGCCCCTCAAGCGCTACTCCAGGCCCTGCAAGACCAAGCCGACCTGGGGGCGCTGCGCGTGCAACTGCATCCGTCCGTGACCACGCTGGCTAGCGCGTATGCGCTGGTGGCGATGTGGGCCGCGCATCAGGCAGAGGGTGGCGTAGGCACCCTGGACCCCTGGCATGCCCAGAGTGCCCTGGTATTGCGCCAAGGCCTGGAGGTCAAGGTGTTCGCCATCGACCCTGGATCGCTGGCCTTTATCGACCGCCTGGGCCACGGCTTGCCTTTGCAGAGGGCCGTGGAGTGCGCCCTGGAGGCCAACGCTGAATTCGACCTGCACCAATGCCTGACGCTGCTGATCAGCCACCAGGCCATCATTCATTTGCATCTGGACCAAAAGGTATCGCCATGAACACCTCCGCACCGTGCCTGGTAAGACGGGTCATTCAACTATTCGAAAAAATCCCCTACAGCCTGATCGCCTTCATCGCACGGTTTTCCATCGCCGCGGTGTTCTGGAAATCCGGGCAAACCAAGGTCGAGGGCTTTGCCGTGGACCTGATCGGCGGCACCTTCGAGCTGGGTGAGCCACGCCTGGCCGCGTCGACCTTGCCGCTGTTTCGCAGCGAATACCACGTGCCGTTGCTGTCGCCGGAGGTGGCCGCACATATGGCGGCGTTTGCCGAGCATTTTTTCCCGGTGCTGATTCTGGTCGGGTTCGCCACGCGATTCTCGGCCCTGGCGCTGATCGGCATGACCCTGGTCATTCAGCTCTTCGTCTACCCGGACGCCTACCCGACCCACGGCACCTGGATCGCCGTGCTGTTGCTGCTGGTGGCCAAGGGACCGGGACGCTTGTCCATCGACCAGTTGATCGCCCGCCGCTACCACTAAAGCCGGTCGAGGGCCTCGCCGCTGCGCTTGAACCAGTCCACCAGGTAATCGGCCAACACTTGAGTGCGACGCGGCAGGCCGCCTTGATAGGGATGCACCAGGTACATCGGCATGCTCCGCGTCTGAAAGTCGCGCAGGAGCAAGCGCAAGCGCCCGTCAGCCAATTCCGCGGGTAAGACGTAGGACGGCAGACGGGCAATACCGGCCCCGACCAGCGCAGCCTTTTTCAACAGGTTGTAATGATTGGAGGCGAAGGTGCCACTGACCCGCACCCGCAATAATTCGTGCTGCTGGTGGTACAGCCACTCTTCGCGGCCGCTGTAGTGACTGTTGAGCAGGCAGGTGTGGCGGGCCAGATCCGCCGGGGTCTGCGGCTCGCCATGCTGCTCCAGGTAAGCCGGGCTGGCGCAGGTCATCTCATGCCAGGCCAGCAATGGCTTGGCCACCAGGCGCGCGTTTTCGATGGCACCGGAACGCACCCCCAAATCGAAGCCATCCCGCGCCAGATCGCGATAGTTGTTGTTCAGCTCCAGCTCGAGCTGAACTTGCGGGTAGTGCTTGGAAAACTCCAGTAACAAGCCATCAAAGAAGGTTTCGCCCAACGACACCGGAACCGTCATACGCACCGGTCCGACAAGATCGTCTTTGAGCCGCGCCAATGCCTGACGGGCGCGGTCGACCTGGACCACCAGCGCCTGGGCTTGGGGCAGCAGCGCCGCGCCGGCCGCGGTGAGGCTGAGCTTGCGCGTGGTGCGATGCAGCAACACGACCGAGTACTGCGTTTCCAACTGGCTGATGCGCTTGGACAGTTGCCCCTTGCTACAGCCCAACTGCTCCGCCGCCACGGTGAAACTGCCGGCTTCGATCAACACGGCAAAGGCCGCCAGGTCATCCATCTCGCTCATGGATTGTTTCCAAAAGAAAACCAAAGGTTGCCTATTAGCACGTTTATCCAGGGAAAAAGCCACTCTAGACTGAACCCTCACTTACCCCCACTGGAGGAACAGCACCATGAAAATCCTATTGATTGGCGCCAGCGGTACCGTCGGCTCGGCAGTCAAGAGCGAACTGGCGCAGCGTCACGAAGTGATCAGCATCGGCCGCACCAGCGGTGACTTTCAGGTGGACATCAGCGACAGCGCCTCAATCCGCAAGCTGTTCGAGCAGACCGGCAAGTTCGACGCGCTGGTCTGCGCCGCCGGCAGCGTGAAGTTCGCGGCACTGGGTGAAATGAGCGACGCCGACTTTGAACTGGGCCTGCGCGACAAACTGATGGGCCAGGTCAACCTGCTGCTGATCGGCCGCGAGTACGCCAACGACGGCGCGTCGTTCACCTTTACCAGCGGCATCCTCAACCGCGACCCGATCCGCACGGGGGCATCGGCGGCGCTGGTCAACGGTGCGCTGGATGCGTTCGTCAAAGCAGCGGCAATCGAATTGCCACGGGGCCTGCGCGTCAATTCTGTAAGTCCTACGGTACTGGTGGAAGCGATGGGCAGCTACGCGCCTTACTTCCGCGGCTTCAAACCGGCGGCGGGAGCAGATGTGGCGTTGGCCTACGCCAAAAGCGTCGAGGGCTTGCAGACCGGTCAGACCTTTATCGTGGGCTGATCTTCACGTCTGTCAGAATCGCCTGAAGCTGGCAGGCGGGCTTGTGATGCGGCGCCAGCCTGCGTAACGTGGCGGCACTTGTCTGGAGACCCTCTATGCGTGCCGCTCGTACCCTTGCCCTGTTTGCCCTGCTCCCCCTGTTCGCCGCCTGCCAGATGTTCGAAGGCGAGCCGGCCAAGCCGTCGACTGTCGGCCTGACCCGCATGCAGGGCGAACTCACGGCGGTCAACGGCAAGCTGCTGTTCCAGCCGTGCAACGACCAACGCAACTACGTGGTCAACGACACCGGCGGCACCAGCGTCCTGCAGGAAGCCGCCTCCCTGGCCGGCCAGCAAGGCACCTTGTTCGCCGACCTGCGTGGCAAGTTCTCCGGCGTGGCCAGCGGCACCCAGGGCAGCGTCGACCTGCAACAGCTCTACCGCGTGGAGCGTTCGACCTCGGCCTGCAACGACCCGGACTTCAAGCGCATGATCCTGCGCGCCAACGGCCACAAGCCGGCCTGGGCGATGAATGTCACGGCCAAGGGCATGGTGCTGGAGCGCGAAGGCCAGCCGCCACTGGCGGTGCCGTATGTGGAAGAACAGATCGGCGATGGCCGTTTCAACCTGATGACCGAAGCCAACAACCAGCACGTCGAACTGTGGGTAGCCCCGCAACGTTGCGTGGACAGCGTCAGCGGCAGCCTGCAACACATGACCGCCGAATTGCGCGTCAACGGCCAGGTGCAACGCGGTTGCGCGGCGTTTGGCGGCTCGCGCGACGACTGACGCCGCCCTGGGCTGTTTTAACATGACGGAAAATGTCCATTGGGGCTTATAATCGCCGGTTTGCAAAACAGCCGGCCTCTTTGCCCGCCGCCTACCGGATCCCGTCATGCTACGAATCACCGAACTCAAGCTGCCCATCGACCATCCCGAAGAAGACCTGCGCCCTGCCATCGTGCAGCGCCTGGGCATCGCCAGTGATGACCTGCTCGATTTCACCCTGTTCAAACGCAGCTACGATGCACGCAAGAAATCATCGGAGCTGTGCTTCATCTACACCATCGACCTGGATGTCAAAGGCGAAGCCGCCCTGCTGCTCAAGTTCGCCGATGACCGCAACGTCAACCAGGCGCCGGACGTCAGCTACAAAGTGGTCGGCCAGGCGCCTGAAGGCCTGACGGAACGCCCGATCGTGGTCGGCTTTGGCCCGTGCGGTATCTTCGCCGGGCTGCTGCTGGCACAAATGGGCTTCAAGCCGATCATTCTTGAGCGCGGTCGCGAAGTGCGCCAGCGCACCAAGGACACCTGGGGCCTGTGGCGTAAGAATGTGCTGAACCCCGAGTCCAACGTGCAGTTCGGCGAAGGCGGCGCCGGGACCTTTTCCGACGGCAAGCTGTACAGCCAGATCAAGGACCCGAAATTCCACGGGCGTAAAGTCCTGCACGAATTCGTCAAGGCCGGTGCGCCGGAAGAGATCCTTTACGTCAGCAAGCCGCACATCGGTACATTCCGCCTGACCGGCGTGGTGGAAAACATGCGCGAGCAGATCATCGCCCTCGGCGGTGAAGTGCGTTTCGAGCAACGCGTCACCGATGTGCTGATCGAAGATGGCCAACTGCACGGCGTCGTCGTCGACGGCGGTGAGCAGATCCTTTCCAGGCACGTGATCCTGGCGCTCGGCCACAGTGCCCGCGACACCTTCCGCATGCTCCACGGCCGCGGTGTGTACATGGAAGCCAAGCCGTTCTCGGTGGGTTTCCGTATCGAACACCCGCAGTCGCTGATCGACGCGGCACGCCTGGGCAAATACGCTGGCCATCCAAAACTCGGCGCTGCGGACTACAAACTGGTGCACCACGCCAAGAACGGCCGCTCGGTCTACAGCTTCTGCATGTGCCCAGGCGGTACGGTGGTCGCTGCCACCTCCGAGCCGGGCCGCGTGGTGACCAACGGCATGAGCCAATACTCGCGTAACGAGCGCAATGCCAACTCCGGCATCGTGGTTGGCATTACGCCTGAGGTGGATTACCCGGGTGGACCGCTGGCGGGTATCGAGTTGCAGGAGCGTCTGGAGTCCCACGCCTACATCCTCGGCGGCAGCAACTATGAGGCCCCGGCGCAACTGGTGGGCGATTTCATCGCGGGTAAGCCATCCACGGCTATCGGTAGCGTGGAACCGTCCTACAAGCCCGGGGTAGCCCTGGGTGACCTGGCCCTGGCCCTGCCGGACTTCGCCATCGAAGCGATCCGCGAAGCACTGCCGGCGTTCGAGAAGCAGATCAAGGGCTACTCGCTGCACGATGCCGTGCTGACCGGGATCGAGACGCGCACGTCGTCGCCGTTGCGGATCACTCGTAATGAGTCGATGCAGAGCTTGAACGTCAAGGGCCTGTTCCCGGCCGGTGAAGGCGCGGGCTATGCCGGTGGGATTCTGTCGGCGGGTGTGGACGGGATTCGGATCGCCGAAGCGTTGGCGCGGGATATGTTGGGCCTCGAAGCCTGATAACTCGCTTATTTATTGAATGTGAGCGGGCTTGTGTGGGAGCGGGCTTGCTCGCGAATGCGGTGGATCAGTTGAACAGTGTGTGACTGACACACCGCATTCGCGAGCAAGCCCGCTCCCACATTGGTTTTTGTGTTGAGTCAGATATTGGCGCGCAAGACGCTGGCCGGCAGCGGCTCGCCCCGCTCCACACTCGCCGCAACAGCCGCAATCAAGCCCTCCAATTGATAACCCTGCGTTTTAAGCCACGCCTGATCATAGTAAGTGGTGGCATACCGCTCTCCCCCGTCACACAAGATCGCCACGATCGACCCCGACTTGCCGGCTGCTTTCATCTGCAGCGCAGCCATCAACGCGCCGATCAAGTTAGTCCCACTGGACCCGCCGACCCGCCGCCCCAAGCGCGCGGCCAGGTAATGCATGGCCGCCAGCGATAATGCGTCTGGCACCTTGACCATCGCATCAATCACCTTGGGCAGAAACGACGCCTCGACCCGCGGCCGGCCAATGCCTTCGATGCGCGAACCACAGTCCAGGCGCAAACTGGCGTCGCCGCTCAAGTAGTAATCAAAAAACACTGAGCGCTCCGCATCGGCACACAGCACGCGGGTGCAATGCTGGCGGTAACGCACGTAACGCCCCAGGGTTGCCGTGGTGCCGCCGGTACCGGGGCTGGAAATCAGCCAGCTCGGCTCTGGGTAATGCTCAAACCGCATCTGCTGGAAGATCGACTCGGCGATGTTGTTGTTCGCGCGCCAATCGGTGGCCCGTTCCGCGTAGGTGAACTGGTCCATGAAGTGACCACCACTTTCCTGCGCCAACCGTTCGGATTCGGCGTAGATCTGCGTCGGATCGTTCACCAGATGGCTCTTGCCACCGTAAAAGGCGATCTGCGCGATCTTTTCCTGGGAGGTGGTGGCCGGCATCACCGCGATAAACGGCAAGCCGAGCAGGCGGGCGAAGTAGGCTTCCGATATCGCCGTCGAACCGCTGGACGCCTCGATCACCGGTGCGCCCGGCTTCAACCAGCCATTGCACAGCGCATACAGGAACAGCGAACGCGCCAGACGATGCTTCAGGCTGCCGGTGGGGTGGCTGGACTCGTCCTTGAAGTACAACTCGACACCCGGCAAGCCGGGCAGCGGCAAGGGGATCAGGTGTGTGTCGGCGCTGCGCTGGAAGTCCGCTTCGATGATACGAATGGCTTCGCGGGCCCAGGGACGGTGATCGCTCATGAGGAGGTTCTCTAAGGATTTCACGCCCAATCTTAGGAGGTTTCCTACACTCCACACAGATACAGTACCGACTCAATTGGACACACAATTGCTAAGCTTTGGCGCACTGCCCTCCCAATCACTCTCTTATAACAAATAAGAATATAACTTTTGTTTTAACAACTAACGGTACGGGTTAGGGTAGCCACCTATTGAACCTGGATTGGAGAGCATCCCTTGCCTCTGCGTAGCACTTTCACCCGTTTCTTCCAGCTGGAGGCCGCCAGTGGCTTGCTGTTGATCGCCGCTGCCGCACTGGCGCTGATCATCAACAACTCGCCGTTGTCGCACCTCTACAACGCCTTTCTCGATGTGCCGGTGGTGGCACAGATCGGCGCACTGAAAATCGCCAAACCTGCACTGCTATGGATCAACGACGGCCTGATGGCGCTGTTCTTCCTGCTGATCGGCCTGGAGGTCAAGCGTGAGTTGCTTGACGGCCATCTGTCCAAGCCGTCCCAGGTGGTGCTGCCCGGCGCAGCCGCGATTGGCGGCATGGTCGTACCGGCGCTGATCTACTGGGCGATCAACAAGGACTACCCCGCCGCGCTGTCGGGCTGGGCGATCCCCATGGCCACCGACATCGCCTTCGCCCTCGGCGTACTGGCCCTGTTGGGCAAACGCGTGCCGGTGTCGCTCAAGCTGTTCCTGATGACCCTGGCGATCATCGACGACCTGGGCGCAATCATCGTGATTGCGGTGTTCTATTCCTCCGACCTGTCGGGCGCCGCACTGGCGGGCGCGGGCGCTTGCCTGATTGCATTGATCACGATGAATCGCCTCGGTGTGATCAAGCTTGGCCCGTACCTGATCATCGGGTTGATCCTGTGGGTCTGCGTGCTGAAAAGTGGTGTGCATGCCACCCTGGCCGGCGTGACATTGGCCTTCTGCATCCCGATGCGCACCAAGAATGCCGAGCCTTCGCCATTGATGACCCTGGAACACGCCCTGCACCCTTGGGTGGCCTACGGCATCCTGCCGCTGTTTGCGTTCGCCAACGCCGGTGTGTCCCTGGCCGGCGTCAGCCTGGAAAGCTTCACCCACCACGTACCGCTGGGCATTGCCGCCGGCCTGCTGATCGGCAAGACCGTCGGCGTGTTCGGCCTGACCTGGCTGGCCATCAAGACCGGCCTGGCCGCACTGCCCAGCGGCGCCAACTGGGGCCAGGTGTTTGGTGTGGCGATCCTGTGCGGCATCGGCTTTACCATGAGCCTGTTTGTCGGTTCCCTGGCGTTTGTGCCGGGTGCCAGTGAATTTGCCGGGGAAGACCGAATGGGGATTCTGACCGGGTCGATTCTGGCTGCGTGCATTGGCTATGCAATAACGGCGATGGCGAGCCGCAAGAAAGCATAACGAATGCAATGACTGTGGCGAGGGAGCTTGCTCCCTCGCCACATTTCCCTCCTGTTCCCATTCCCTCCTCAGATAAGACCTACATCGCCCCTGCTCGGCTTGCCATAACGTCGGCCCTCGTTATGCAGCACGCCAGGAGGGCACGATGGCAAATACCAAGGATACATTCCAAGTCTGGCGGTCCTACGGAACCGGCACCGGCGGTTATCGCATGCTTGAGCCCATGAACGAGGCCGAATTGGCGGCCCGTGCAGCGCGGCAAAAAGCCCACCAAACCCTGCTTGCCCGCCAGGAAGCCTACGAAAACAGCCGCCTGGCTGATCCGCACCCCGCCCCAACGCCCTTGATAGGCTGCGTTTTTACCAAGTCCTGCAACCTGCCGGACAGCATCATCGACTATCACGACCCCACCGGTTATGTGCCGCTTGATCGCCTTGAGGACTATGGCGAGTACGCGTTGCTGGGTGGTCGCGAGACCGACGAGTCTGGTGTGCTACCTCTCAAGAAAATCAGCGGCAGTGCTTTGCCGGCAGGCCTCGGAACGCTGGCGCTGGCCGGCACTGTTACAGGCTCAGTCGCCGCAGCCGGGGCAAGCACTGCCGGGGCAGCCTTCCTGACGGGCCTGGTGGGGCTGATCTGGCCCTCCAGTCTTGGCGACAGCGCGCTCTACACCGAAGAGCAACTGCGCTCCATGGCGAGAGCACGCACGCGGGTTCGCTTGCATGTCGAGCAACGGGAGGACGGCACGCTCAAGGGATACGCGTTCTACACAGGCAAAAATCGCGACTGGGAAATGGTCGATGTGGTGCAGTTTCAGTTGCAAGAGATGCAGTACATCGCCGACCTGGGTGACGGGATTGAACTGATCTGGACGCCTGCTGCAAATCCCGGTGACACCCTCGGCATCCCGGCGTTGCAAGCCGCGCCTTCGACACCGCATATATGGGTGTACCCGGCCAACGAGAAGGCCGCCAACATTATCGTCGACCCGATATATCCGCCGGACTACAAAGATTTCATCCTGGTGTTCCCGGCGGATTCGGGTGTTAGACCGCTGTATATCGTCGTCAGTTGGAAGTACGAGGACGCGCCTTATCACAGTAAAAAGGGGAATTCGGTTAAAAGTAAAAAACCAACCAATGGCTTGGATGCCTTGAACGACTCTGTATTGGTCAAACCTTCAGAGCCTCGACGAATAGGTATTGACCCACACACCAAGGAGTTTGTGGTTATTGATTTCTCAACAGAAGGAACTTTTCACGGACATGTACGACCATGGGGAGCACTTAATCAGCACATGAAAAACGCATTGATAAGAGCTGGGAAAACCAACCGCAAAGGAAAACTTTTAGGAGCCGGTAAATGAATATGCGCTACCACGACCCCGACTTGACCCATGATGAAGCCGTGCACGATCTAGCAACTGGAGACGTCAGCAAAGTCACCACAGCACTGATTTCAGTCGGCCTTAACGAAATGAATGGCACTTGGGCGCAAAACGTTTGCTTGCAACATATGGATAGCGACAACGATGAGATTGCATCCGCTGCAATTGTCGCCATTGGCCACATCGCGCGTCGCTTCGGAACACTGGACATGGAGAAGGTGGGTCCGGCCCTAATTCAAGCAGGGCGCAAATGCCCTGCATTGAGGGGGGTCATTGGAAGCGCAATGGACGACATAGAAATGTTCACCTGAACCCCACCAAAAAGCCGCCTTGACCTGAACCAAGACGGCTCCGCCTCTCAGACCTTAAAGGTCATCAAAGCTGTCGCGCAGGAACTTCCAGACGTGATAAGCACGCAGGCCGTTCACTACGAGGTTCCACGTACGTCGTGCAAACTTGGACATACTCGGCCCTCCGTGAGTTGGGCCTTACCTCCAGCACACTTACCGGAACACGTGGGCCTTTGGATGCAGGTCGATGCATCTTTGAAGCCGCAAGCCCAGCCACTAACCGGGCTTGCAACAAAAACCCCCAACCGGTCACCCGATTGGGGGTTTTTCGTTTCTGCGACTAATTCTTAGCGAGTAACCCGGCTAGTCCCATCAACGGTCATGATGCGCACGCGGTCGCCAATGCGGAAGATTTCATTCTCCTGCACGGCCTGCACGTAGGCGCGCATGCTGCCGTCGTCTTCGCGGACGGTGATTTCCACGCCCTGGGTGCGGGTCAGGCCTTCTTCGGTGGCCGAGCCCAGCAGGCCGCCGGCAACTGCGCCGATCACCGCGGTCACGATACTGCCACGGCCGCCGCCGATGGCGCTGCCGCCAACGCCGCCGATGACTGCGCCGGCAGCACCGCCGATTGGGGTCTTGGTGCCTTCGATTTTCACTGGGCGCAGGGATTCGATGGTGCCCATGCGAACGCTCTGTACACGACGCGCTTCGTCACGGGAGTACGAGTCGCCGGTCAGACTCGAAGCACAGCCACCCAGCAGAAGTGACAGGGTGGTGAAGCAGGCAACTAGTAAAACGGACTTACGCATAGCATCAACTCCAAAGGACAGGTGGTCATTAAACGCGGCAGCCTGGCGCCTGTCACGGCCCACACCGCAAAAAATTGCTTTCATTCAGCCTGAGTACAGACTGCCAGTACCAGAAAACTCGACAAACGGTAGCCCAGCTCTTGTGCCAATAGATGTCACGACTGTTTCAACATTGTAGTCACACAGCCGGACGCGGCCGAAGTCTGTGCAATAGAGACTTCGGCGCAACGGACAATATTCAGGTGAGGTGACGAAAGGTGACGCTCAGGGCGCCAGGCGCTCGCGGGTCCAGTCGGTCCCTTGCAGGCGATAGTTCAGGCGGTCGTGCAGGCGGCTGGCGCGGCCCTGCCAGAACTCGATGCGCTCGGGCAGCAGGCGATAACCGCCCCAGTGCTCGGGGCAGTCGGGCTGGGTATCGCTGAAACGCTGCTCGGTGGCCTTGAGCAAGTCCTGCAGTTCTTCACGGTCACGAATGACCTTGCTCTGCGGCGACGCCCACGCGCCCAAGCGGCTGCCCAATGGGCGGACCTGATAATAAGCGTCCGACTCCTCAGGCGTGACCTTGACCACCCGCCCCTCGATGCGAACCTGGCGCTCCAGGGTTGGCCAGAAGAAAGTCATCGCCGCGAACGGTCGCGCCGCGAGCTGTTCACCCTTGGCGCTCTGATAGTTGGTGAAGAAGGTAAAGCCCTGTGCATCCAGGCCCTTGAGCAGCAGGATGCGACAGTGCGGGCGACCGTCGCTGTCAACCGTGGCCAGAGTCATGGCATTGGCTTCCACCGGCGGTTGCTCGGTTTTCACCGCATCGCCAAACCACTGGTGGAACAACGCAAACGGCTCGCTCGGGGCCTGCGCCTCGCTCAAACCATCCCGTGTGTAGTCACGGCGCATATCGGCCAGTGCCTGGGTCATGCGGCTTTATCCTTCTTTCAACAGATCAGTTTTTCGCCTGGTCGTTAGCCGGTGCAGCTGCCTTGGCTTTGGCCGGAGCCGCTTTCTTGGCAGCGGGTTTGGCCGGGGCTTTCTTGGCGGCGGGCTTGGCAGCGGCTTTCTTCGCGGCAGGCGCCTTTTTCGCCGGGGTCTTGGCGGCCGGAGCAGGTGCTGGAACGTCCTGCACCGCAACCATCTCAGCCACTGGCGGGGTCTTGCCCGAGTTGTACTTGCTCAGCAAGGCCAACATAGTTGTACGCTGAGTGAACATAATTTCCATGCGACGGTTCAGCGCACGGCCCTGGGTGCTGTCGTTGGCGGCACGTGGCATCAGGTCACCCATGCCGCGCAGCATCAGGCGGTCCTGCTTCAGGCCGCTGAGGCTGAAGATCGATGCGATCGACTGTGCACGTTCCTTGCTCAACGCCTGGCTCGCCGGTGCAGTGCCGGTGGCGTCGACGTGGCCCAGGACCAGTACGGCGGTCTTTGGATCGGCTTCAACAGCCTTGGCGACGCGGGTGAACGGGCCCAGGGTGACCGGCAGCAACATCGACGGACGTTTCGGGTTGTAGGAACCGTCCACCGGGGCGATCACGACCAGTACGTTGTCACGACGTTCCAGTTGCAGGTTGCTGTCCTTGATCGCAGCACGCAGGCGCGGCTCATAGTCGTCCAACCAGGCCTGGGTGATTTTCGGGTCAGGCATTGGGATATTGGTCACGTCGACCTTGGCCAGGGGCTTTGGCTTGCTTTCGAACGGCCACCACCAATGGGTTTCGCTCTCTGCCTTGGCGACAGCTGGCGCGGCGGCAGGTGCAGGGGTAGCAGCCTTGAGGTCGGCCTTCAAGTCAGCGGCCTTGGCGTCGGCGGCAGCCTTGGCGTCCGGCTTGGCGTCCGGCTTGGCGTCGACCTTGGTCACTGCGTCCTTGGCAGCCGTTTTATCCGATCCAAATGACCACCAATGCCCACCGTCGGCATCATTTTGTGGAGTTTGTGCACAGCCGGTAATAGTGAGGCAAAGCGCGAGTGCCAAGGACTTGTTCGATAACATGAGGTATCCACAAAATGAGAAAAAACCAGGGGTCTCGAGGACCCGTTAAACAGACGCCAGGATAAGAATAAAGTTACATACTTTCCGTCAGCGTCTTCTTATAGTTGCCTTTGTAACAAAAAAACGTGAAACAGCAAGGGGTTTACAGACAACCGGCCAATATTCCGACCAACTTCTGTGCACGTGGGTCCATAAGTACATAAGGCCCCAATGTATTAGTCACGAAACCAAACGCTACATCATGCTCCGGATCGGCGAAGCCCACCGAACCACCCGCGCCAGGATGCCCGAACGCACGCGGGCCAAGGCCGAAGGTGGCATTCGGCAGTTGCGGTTGATCCAACATGCAGCCCAGGCCAAAACGGGTTTGTGTCAATAATGTTTTATCCGGCCCGATACTGTGTTCACGGGTCAACTCTTCAAGCATGTCGCTTTCGAGCAAACTACCGTCCAACAAACCGCTATAAAAACCCGCCAGGCTGCGCGCATTACCGTGACCATTTGCCGCCGGCTGCTGCATGCGTCGCCATTCAGGTTTATTAGTGCTGGTCAGAATAGACGGAGGATTGGCAAATGCCCGCGTAGTCATTGCAGTCGGTTCACGCATCATTACTTGCAGTAACCGTTGCGCGGCGGCATCGCCCATATTGCCTTTGCTGCGCGCTATATGCGCAACACGATAAAACTCTTCATCCGCCAGGCCTACGTGGAAGTCCAAGCCCAGTGGCCGTGCAACCCGCGCCACGATGGACTCCCCTGGCCCGCGCCCGTCGGCACGCCGCAACAGCTCGCCGACCAGCCAGCCATAGGTGATCGCCTCGTAGCCATGTCCTTGGCCCGGTGTCCACCACGGGGCCTCGGCCGCCAGGGTGTCGACCATTAATTGCCAGTCGTACAACGCCTCGGCGGGTAGCATCTCGCGGATCGCAGGCAACCCGGCCTGATGGCAGAGCAACTGGCGCAAGGTGATGGCTTCTTTGCCCGCCGCCGCAAATTCCGGCCAGTAGTCGGCCACGGGCGCATCCAGCTTCAGCTTGCCCTCGGCCACCAATTGCAGGGCCGTGACGGCGGTGAAGGTCTTGGTGCAGGAGAACAGGTTGACGATGGTGTCGCTGTGCCACGCCTCGGCACCGTCCTTGTCGGCGGTGCCGGCCCACAGGTCGACGACGGTTTCGCCGCCGACCTGGATGCACAGCCCGGCGCCACGCTCCTGGGGGTCATCGAACAACGCGGCGAACGCTTCACGTACCGCTTCGAACTGGAGCTCGTAATGACCCTGAATCTGCACCTAAGCCCCCTCGGAAAACGCCGTAAAAAGTGGCCGACATTGTTCCAGTCATTCCAGGATTTGGGAACCCGTCAACGCTGAATCAATGACCATTTCCAGCATGCCCGCCGGCATGTCCGGCGCCTTTGCCGTCACCGCCCGAGCGACCGCTTGCATGCTCATGCGCCGCGCTGGCCGCCTTGGCTTTTTCCGCCTCCTTGCCCAACTGCTCGACGGCCGCCAGGTTGCTCTTGCGCACGCTGTCGACAAAGCCCTGGAACGGCACATCGGTGATGCCGACCAGCCCGAAGTGGCCGTTTTCAGCGTCCAGCAGACGCCCGGTCACCGGCTGATCCAGATACTGGAACCAGTGCACGCCAATAATCGACGGCTCGGCCATGGCCTGCTTGAGGAAGTTGGCGTACGCCGCGCCGCGATCTTCCTCCCTGGCCAATTGGGTCACGCCGCCCCAGAACGGCCCACGGTCCGCCGAGCCGAAGTTGAATTCGGTGATCAGCACGGGTTTGTCCAACGCGCGCAGAGCCGCGAAGTCATAACCGTCCTGGGGTTTAAGGGTGTACATGTTGAAACTCATCACATCGCAATACTGGGCGCACGACGCCACCGCTTCCGGAGTGCTCACCGCGTAGCGGCCGCCCAGTAGCAACTGGTTCGGCGCGTGCCATTTCAGCGCATCGGAGATGGTCTTGAAGTAGGCGTCGGCGAAGGTCTTCTGGAAATACTTGAAGTCGGCCTCGATTTCCGGGTGCTCGGCATTCGGCATCGGCGCTTCGAAACCCGGGTCTTCCATCAACTCCCAACCCGCCACATGAACGCCCCAGGCTTTCGACAGGCCGTCCTCGTTACGATACTTGTCGCGCAATTGCTTGAGGAACGCGCGTTTGGCCGGCACATCGGTGGTCATGCGCAAAGTGCCGTAGGCCAGGGCGTAACGGGACTTCGGATCATCGCCAGGACCGGCCCAGGCCAATTCATTGTCGGCGAAATAGCCGATCAACCATGGGTCATCACGGTGATCGCGGGCGGCAATGGCCACGGCGCGTTCGGTGGCCATGGCGAAGCGCGGATCAAACGGGTCGGGCATGCCGCCCCACCAGTCGGTGCCGGTGCTGATACTGGCGTAGTCGCCGACAATTGATAGCGGCAAGGTGTACGGCACGCGGTCGGCGCGGGCCAGCGATTCGTCACTCCAGTTGCCCACAGTGTTGAAACCCCAGGCTTGCAGGCGATCGAGGGTGTGGCTGACCCAACGCTTGTGGTCGAACCCCTCACCGCCATAGGTACGTTGCAGGTTGGCGCCGTAGAAGTCGTACCAGCGCCCGGCACCATAGCTGCGCCCTTCGCCGGCCCCATTGCCGGTGCGGTTATCGCCGCTGCCGTAGTAGTTATCCAACGGCTCGCCGGCCTTGGGTAACGCCGCGAACATCCATTCACGACCGGATACGTAGGTCTGGCTGTTATCCGGGGCCACGGTATTGACGCCCAACGAGTAGAACGGATGGCCTTGCGGCGTCACCAGATACCAGCGACCATCGCGCTTCTCGGTGCGGAAAAAACCGCTGGCCTCGAACGCCGGGCCTTTGTTCCAGCCGCCGTACGGGTCCAGTGCGGATTTATCCCGCGAGGCCAACCAGCCCTGGAGCTGTTGCTGCTCCCTGGCGGCAGCGGCCTTGAGTTGTTCGTCGCTGCCAACCTTCTCCGGCCAGCGCGCACGGGTGGACTGACCATACGCATCCACCAGCTCGCTGTAGGCAGCCTTGATCACCGGCTCGCTGTCCTGCACGCCAAAGCGCTCCAACAGGATGCTCTGGGCCGCGCTGGGCTTGAGCATCGACAAGGTCACCGAAACCACCTGGCTGCGGTCGACTTCGCCAAAACTGCCGCCGAGCAACACGCGTTGGCCGTCCACGGTGATCGGCATCGGCGGGCCAGCCTTCATGCCCTGGCTCAACGGTGAGTTGGCTTGCAACGGGATCAGCAAGGTCTGCGCCGGACCCGCCGGCAGGTCGATGCGGCTGCGCAAGATCTTGCCGTCCGCGCTCTGCACTTTGACGTATAGGGTCAGCGCCCAGTCCATCGCACTCTGGATGCGCAGGCTCATGGCGCTGGACTGCGACCAGTCCCAGACGCCGCTCTGCGGGCTGAGCACCAGGCTCGGTTCGGCGGCCGGGTTGAAGGTGATGCGGCGCAACACCTCGCCTTCAGGGGTTTGTTCGGCGTTGTATTGCGGCAGGCTGGCGTCCTGGGTCGCCACCTTGACCACATCGGCAGGCCGGACGAAATTGAACAGGGTCTGTTGCCCGGCAGGCGCGGCCATCAAGGGCGCGGCGAACAACAGGGCAAATAGAGCGGGCAGCGTGCGAATCATACAGACAAGGTTCTCCCAGACGGCCGATGAATGGCCTGATGAAATACAGTGAGATAGACCACGGAGTGGGCGAAATCGCCCACGGCGGCTTAAGAAATTTCGCGCCTGAATGGCGGCAAGGCATTCAGGATAGCCTTGCCATAGCGCTGGGTGACCAAACGGCGGTCGAGCAAGGTGATGGTGCCCCGGTCCTGTTCGGTACGCAGCAAGCGCCCGCAGGCCTGGACCAGCTTCAAGGAAGCGTCCGGCACCGAGATTTCCATGAACGGGTTACCGCCCCGCGCTTCGATCCATTCGGCCAACGCCGCCTCGACCGGATCATCCGGCACCGAGAACGGGATCTTGGCGATCACCACGTGTTCGCAGTAGGCGCCCGGCAAGTCCACGCCTTCGGCAAAGCTGGCCAGGCCGAACAGCACGCTGGAGTCGCCGCCATCCACCCGCGCCTTGTGCTTGTTCAGGGTTTCCTGCTTGGACAGGTTGCCCTGGATAAACACCTGCTTGCGCCAGTCGCGGTCGAGACCGTCGAACACGTCCTGCATCTGTTTGCGTGACGAGAACAGCACCAGGGTGCCGCGCGAACCTTCCACCAGCTCCGGCAGGTCGCGGATGATCGCCGCGGTGTGCGCTGCGGCGTCCCGCGGGTCGGCCTTGAGGTCGGGCACTCGCAGCACACCGGCGTCGGCATGATGGAACGGGCTGGGCACCACGGCGGTGACGGCCTTTTTCGGCAGGCCGGCGCGCATGCGGAAGCGGTCGAAGGTGCCCAGGGCCGTCAGCGTGGCGGAGGTCACCAGGCAGCCGTAGGCCACGTTCCACAGATTGCGACGCAGCATTTCGGCGGCGAGGATCGGGCTGGCGTTGACCTCGATGTCAAACAGCGCACCGCTTTCCGACAGGGTCAGCCAGCGGGCCATGGGCGGGTTGTCTTCCGGGTCTTCGACGGTGAAGGCGGTCCACAATTCCCAGTTGCCTTGGGCGCGGGACAGCAGGCTGCCGAACAGCGGATACCATTCCTCGGCCTGGTTGCTGGCGATGCCGATGTTGACCTCGCCGTCCATGCCTTCCTTGAGCAAATCGGTGAGACGGGTAAACAGGTCGGTCAGGCGCGAAAAGCCCTTCTTCAACTCGATGCCCATTTCGCGCATATGTTCGGGGATCAAGCCGCCGACGAAACGGTGACGTGGGCGCTCACGGCCTTCCACATCTTCGCCGGGCTTGAAGTCGGCGACCTGCTCGCAGGCGCTGAACATGAATTGCTGCTGGGTCTTGATCTCCCGCGCCAGCTCCGGCACTTGTTCGATCAGCTTGCCGAGGTCGCCGGGCAGTGGGTGCTGGGCCAGCAACTTGGTGAGGTTCTTCGCGGTGCTTTCCAGCCAATCGGCGGTGGATCGCAGGCGCGTGTAATGGGCGAAGTGACCGATGGCCTTGTCCGGCAGGTGATGGCCTTCGTCGAAGACGTAGAGCGTGTCACGCGGATCGGGCAATACGGCACCGCCGCCCAGGGCCAGGTCAGCCAGCACCATGTCGTGGTTGGTGACGATCACATCGACCTTGCCCATGCCCTCGCGGGCCTTGTAGAAGGCGCATTGGCCGAAGTTAGGGCAATGGCGGTTGGTGCATTGGCTGTGGTCGGTGGTCAGGCGCGCCCAGTCGGAGTCTTCCAGGGCGGTGGGCCAGCTGTCGCGGTCGCCGTCCCATTTGTTGCCGGCCAGTTTCTCGATCATGCTGGTGAACAGCTTCTGGCTGACCTCATCCACCTCGATCTTGAAGCCTTCTTCTTCGAACAACGACGCGGTGGCGGTTTGCGCGTGGCCTTCCTGCAACAACACGTCGAGCTTGGACAGGCACATGTAGCGGCCACGGCCCTTGGCCAGGGCGAAGGTGAAGTTCAGGCCGCTGTTGCGCATCAGGTCGGGCAGGTCTTTGTAGACGATCTGCTCTTGCAGGGCCACGGTGGCGGTGGCAATCACCAGGCGCTTGCCGGCGGCCTTGGCGGTCGGGATCGCGGCCAGGCTGTAGGCCACGGTCTTGCCCGTACCTGTGCCGGCTTCGACGGCCACGACCGCGGGCTCACCTTCGCGGCGACCTTCGTCGTCGGTGTCGATATCCCCGAGGACCTTGGCCACTTCGGCGATCATCAGGCGTTGGCCGTAGCGCGGTTTCAAGCTCTTGGCTTCGAGAAAACGCGAGTAGGCGCCCTGGATCGTGGTTTTGAGTTCAGTGCTGATCATGGATAGTCGGGCGCAAAAAAACGCTGGATAAATTTTCAGTGGTTCGGATCGGCCGCTATCATACCCCGCTAATGAATCCCGCGCAGAACGGAGTACCGCAATGACCGTGTTTAGCCTCGCCTACACCCTGCATGTATTGGCCGCCCTGATCTGGGTCGGCGGCATGTTTTTCGCCTGGATGATCCTGCGCCCCGCCGCCGGGGCGGCACTTGAGGGCCCTGCCCGGCTCACGCTGTGGGCAAATGTGTTTCAACGTTTTTTTGTGTGGGTATGGCTCGCGGTGGCGATTTTGCCGATCAGCGGCATTGGCTTGCTGCACCTGCGCTTCAGCGGGTTTGAGACTGCGCCGCGTTATGTGCAGGTGATGATGGGCCTGTATCTGGTGATGACGGCGTTGTTTATCCGCATCCAGGCGTTGAAGTTCCCGGAACTGCGCGCAGCGGTGGCGGCGCAGGATTGGCCGGTGGGCGCGGCGGTGCTGGGGCAGATTCGCCGGTTGGTAGGCATCAATTTGATTGTGGGATTGGTAACAGTGGCAATCGCCTCAGCCCGACCAATACTCTGAGCTTGTAGTGAGCGGGCTTGCCCCGCGCTGGGGGGCGAAGCCACCCAAATCCAGACACCTCGGTCTTTCTGAAACACCGCGGCGTACCGGTTGGGGCGGCTTCGCCCCCCAGCGCGGGGCAAGCCCGCTCACTACAAGTTACAGGCGTTGGATGGTGACGGAACCTGCGGGACCCGCTGGTCCTGGTTGGCCTTCCAACCCAGGACGGCCCTTCTCGCCGCCATCGGCCTGATACACCAGGCACCCCTTGGACTGCCCGCCTTTGCCCGGCTTACCCGCCGTGCCCGCCAAACCACCCGCTCCACCGTCGACCCAGACCTTGATCTGCTGCGCCGGGAAGTCCTTTGGCAATTCGACCCGCACTTGCGCACCCGCCGCACCCGGCAAGCCATCACCACCGTTGTCGCCATTGGCGCCACGCCCGGCCGCGCCCCAGGTGCAGCCCGGGTCCACGCCGTTGGCACCGTCCAAACCGGCATAACCTTTGGCACCAGCACCACCACGGGCATCCACCGACAACTCATCGGCCGCCAATGATTGAATGCGCAAGGTCAGGTCACGCCCGGCCTTGGCCGGTTTTTCATGGGTGCCGGGAGCACCGCGCGAGGTGAACTGGCTGCCGTGGTCAAGTTGCGCATGGCGCACCTGCAATTGCAGCGCGGTATTACCCGGGACGATGGCGATACGCGCGTCACGCCCCAAGTGCAATTCATCCACCGTGACCTGGCTGATACTGGCCGGAATCAGCAACGTGCCGTAGTCCGCCACATCCAGGCGCTCCAATTGCAGCACGCTGGTGCTGTTGGGCAGGCGCATCAACGAGTTGGTTTCAACACTGACGCTCTGGGCCAGGGCAATGGGGCTGACCAACAGGGCCAACAGTAAAACCTTACGCATCTTGGGGCTCCCGAGTTTGTTCTAGTTTTTTCTTTGGACGCACAGTAACGACTTCTACCGGCGATTTGCCAGTGAAGGTTCAAAAAAGTTGGGAAAGGTCGGTTTCGGTAAAGATTGCCGGCAATGCCCCTGTGGCTCCCACAGGGGCAAGGGCTGTCAGCGGTTGATCTGGATTTCCACGCGGCGGTTCAACGCACGGCCTTCAGCGGTTTTGTTGTCGGCGACCGGATGGCTTTCGCCAGCCCCCGTTACCGAAACAAAACTGCTGCGCGGCACACCCGATTGGATGAGGTACTCGGTGACCGAATGCGCACGTTTTTCCGAGAGTTTCTGGTTGTAGGCGTCTTTGCCGACGCTGTCCGTATGACCACTGACCCGCAGTTGCGCGCCCGGTGCTTCTTTTTTCAGGCGGGTGGCGATGGTATCGAGCTTGGCTTTATCCGCCGCCGTCAACTTGGCCGAATCGAACTGGAACAACACATCGCGGATCACGATGGTTTCTTCCTTGACCACGACCACTTCCTCAACCACTGCCGCGACCGGCACCGGCGGGCAACCGTTGGCATCTACATGCACGCCCTTCGGCGTGCCCGGGCACTTGTCGCGGCTGTCCGGTACGCCATCGCCGTCCTCGTCGCCATCGCCATGCACCCAGCAATAGGCGCCGGCCATGCCGCCGACCAACAGCGCGCCATAGCCCGCGTAGGCCGAGCTTTCCGTTGCACCGATCGCCGCGCCGGTCACACCGCCAACGGCGGCGCAGGTGGGCCAATCGGTTTTTTGCAAGCCTGCGCAACCTGTCAATACGCCGGTTAGCAGAATCAAGGGCAGAGCTGTCCGCATGATGCTCATCTGATTTCTCCTGAGGGGATCGGCGGGGGCCGATGGGTGGAGTAAAGACCGCTCTTTTCATCTGCGCCAGTAGGCCGCACCCCCGGTTTCATTGAGGATCGCCGCCAGTGCCTGGCTTTTCGCAATCACCCGCTCTAGGCCAGCACGCTCAGCCGCGCTAGTCTCTATGGTCCTGATGTGAGGATCTGTGATGACCGCTGGTATTTCCGCTCGTACACCCCAACAAGCCTTGGCTGCCCTGCTCGACCTGCACCAGCCCAAGCGCCTGTTGCTGTTGGGGGCCAGCCAGTTCCCGGCGCTGGAGGCTTTTGAAGCCGAACACCCGGACACCCAAGTGTCCATCGCCCCACCCGGCCCCCTGCCCGCCGAACTGGCCGCGCAGCGTTTTGACCTGGCGCTGGTGGTCGACTGCCTGGAACACCTGTCAAAGGCACAAGGCCTGACCCTGCTCGGCGGCATCCGCAACCTCAATGCCAGCCGCATTGCGGTGCTGGTGGACCTCGGCGCGTGCCAATGGCAAGACACCGACTTCTTCTCCCTGGCCTTGCAGGCCGGCGAGCGTTTCCAGCGCGATGAGCAGGTTCTGACGCTGTTTACCTACGATCTGCTTGACTATAAACAGGTGCCGGACTGGCTCAACGCCCGGTTCTGGGCCAACCCGGAAAACTTCGGAAAGTATTGGTGGTAACCCGATGAGTACATCCATTTGCCCCTGCGGCAGTGGCAACCTGCTGGATGCCTGCTGCGGCCATTATCACGCCGGCCACCCGGCGCCCTGCGCCAGCGCGCTGATGCGTTCGCGCTACAGCGCCTATGTGCTGGGCCTGGTGGACTATCTGGTGGCAACCACCCTGCCCGCGCAACAGGCCGGCCTGGACCGTGACGCCATCGGCGCGTGGAGCGCCCAAAGCACCTGGCTGGGCCTGGAGGTGGAAAGCTCCGAGGTGTTCGGCGGCCAGCCGGAGCACGCGTTCGTGACCTTCACCGCCCGCTGGCATGACAGCACTGGCGAACACAGCCACCGCGAACAGTCTTCTTTCGTACAGAATGACGGGCGCTGGTACTTCATCGATCCGACCGTGGAGGTGAAGACCGGGCGCAACGATGCCTGTCTGTGTGGCAGCGGGCAGAAATTCAAGAAGTGTTGTTCCAGTTATCTCTAACCAACACAGGACAAACGCCATGCTTCGGATCTACAGCTTGATGCTGGCGTTAACCCTCGGCCTGAGCGGCTGCGCGTCGTGGTTCGAAGACGACGCGCCACCGCCCCACGTGTCCCTGGTGAAAGTCGAAGTGGTGCGGGCCAAGCTGTTGGAGCAGAAGTTCAAGCTGTACTTTCGCGTGGACAACCGCGACGACGCCGACCTGACCGTACGCGGCCTGGTCTACAAGGTCAGCCTGGACAACTTTGTGCTGACCGAAGGTGAATCCAACGAGTGGCTCACCGTGCCGCCCAGAGGCCATGCTTTTTTCAAGGTTTCGGTACGCACCAACCTCTGGCCACAGATCCGCGATGTGGTGCAGATGCTGAAAAACCCGAGCAAGCCAGTGCCCTATCGCCTTGAAGGCGAGCTGAAAACCGGATTATTCATCGGTTATGACGTGCAGGTGGCCCACAATGGCGAGATAATCCCCGGCGATTTTATTCCGGAGCGACATCAATGACTCAGCAACCCCATGTCCATGGTCCTGACTGCAACCACGATCACGATCACCATGATCACGACCACGGCCATGTCCACGGCCCGAACTGCGGCCACGCTCACCAGGAGCCGGTGCGCAACGCCTTGAAGGACGTGGGTCGCAACGATCCGTGCCCGTGCGGCAGCGCAAAAAAATTCAAGAAGTGCCACGGGGCGTAATACGCCACTTGAATCTGTAAGCGGGCTTGTGTGGGAGCGGGCTTGCTCGCGAAGGCGGTGTGTCAGTCACAGGTATTTCAACTGACCCACCGCCTTCGCCCCCCCCCCCCCCCCCCCGCTCCCACATTGGATTGCATCTCAAATCAGGATTTGAGCTGAAACAACAGCTCAACCTCTAGCCCGCCACCGTCTCGATTCCTCAAGCTCAACCGCCCTTCATGCGCCCAGGCTTAGCCCAGCACATCACGGGAGTTGATCACCGTGGCGTATTCGCCGTGCAGGTTGCCCAGGGACATGGCGTGCACCAACTCGGCGGGGTGCGGCGCACCGAAAAAGTCCGGTTTGTCGAAGGTGTAGCACGCGTCCTCAATCACCCAGGTATCAAACCCGAGGTTGCCGCCAGTGCGGGCGGTGGCTTCCACCGAGTTGTGGGTGGCCACGCCCACCAGCACCAATTGCACGATGCCGGCCGCGCGCAACTGCGCTTGCAGCGGCGTACCGCTGAAGGCATCCGGTACGCGTTTTTGAATCAATTGCTCGCCGGGCGCAGGCACGCAATTGTCCTGGAACTCGACGCCGGACTGCCCAGGCCAGAACACCGAGTCCGGCAGATGGGACAAATGCTGCACATGGATCACCGGGCGCCCGGTACTGCGCCAATGCCGCAACAGCGCCTGGATGCGTTCTTCGGCCTGTGGGTTATTACGCCGCCCCAGCTTGGGGTGATGAATGCCTTTTTGCTGATCAATCACGATCAGCGCCGCGTCCTGTCGAAATGCCATAACGATAGACCTAAATGTTTCATTGAATTTTCGCGCTCCCAGCATCACCTATTCCTACAGCCATTCGCGCACTTGGAGAGCGTCATGATCGACTTGTACTACTGGACTACCCCCAACGGTCACAAAGTATCACTGTTCCTGGAAGAAGCCGGCCTGCCTTATGAGGTGCATCCGATCAATATCGGCCAGGGCGACCAGTTCAAGCCGGACTTCCTGAAGATCGCTCCCAACAACCGCATTCCGGCCATCGTCGATCATCAACCGAGCGATGGTGGCGCGCCGATTTCGTTGTTCGAATCCGGCGCCATCCTGCTGTACCTCGCGGAAAAAACCGGCCAGTTCATTGCCAAGGACCTACGCGGTCGTCAGGAAACCCTGCAATGGCTGTTCTGGCAGATGGGTGGATTGGGGCCGATGGCCGGCCAGAACCATCACTTCAGCCAGTTCGCACCGGAAAAGATTCCCTACGCGATCAAGCGTTACGTGGATGAAACCGCGCGCCTGTACGGCGTATTGGACCGGCGCCTGGCAGACCGCGCGTTCGTCGCAGGCGAGGACTACAGCATTGCCGACATGGCCATCTATCCGTGGATCGTTTCCCACAAGTGGCAGAGCCAGCGGTTGGAAGATTTCCCCCATGTGCAGCGTTGGTTCAACAGCATCAAGGAGCGGCCGGCGACAGTGCGGGCCTACGAACTGGTGCAGAAAGTGAATCCGCCCAAGGCCTGACCCCAAAGCATTTGATTTGAGCCCGTCTCAAGATCTGATGCTTTCCCCAAACTCCTGCTTGCGTCGTTTCACCGCGCTCACTAACGTAGCGCCTTTACTGACGCTACCCCCCGCAGGAGCTTTGCCATGGCCTCGCCAGCCCTCTCACATTTTCTTCCCCGGTTCGGCGTTGCCGCGGCAGTGGCCAGTGCATTAAGCCTGGCCGGCTGCCAACTCCAGAGCATCCAGGACACCCTGCCGCCGGTCGCCGGCGTGCAACCGATCAAAGGCCTGGCACAGAATGTGTCGGTGCGTCGCAATGCCCAGGGCATGCCGTTAATCGAAAGCAACACCTTCCATGACGCGCTGTTCAGCCTCGGTTATGTACATGCCAGTGACCGCATCACCCAGATGGTCACGTTGCGCCTGCTGGCCCAGGGCCGTCTGGCGGAGATGTCCGGTCCCGATGTGCTGGATGCCGACCGGTTCATGCGTGCGGTCAACCTGAAAAAAAGCGCCGGCGAGCTGTATAACGCCTCCTCGCCACGCCTCAAGCGGTTCTTCGAGGTGTACGCACGCGGCGTCAACGCCTACCTGTTCCGCTACCGCGACAAGCTGCCGCCGGACCTCGCCCAGACCGGCTACAAGCCCGAGTACTGGAAACCGGAAGATTCGGCGCTGTTGTTCTGCCTGTTGAATTTCAGCGAGTCGGCCAACCTGCAGGAAGAAATCGCTTCCCTGGTGCTGGCGCAGAAAGTCGGCGTCGACAAACTCGCCTGGCTCACCCCGAGCGCGCCGGATGAAGCGATCCCGCTGGCCGAAGCCGAAAAACTCAAAGGGGTCAACCTGGGCCAGATCACCGGCCTCGCCGGGCTGGACACGGTCAGCCAGCAACTGAACCGCCTCAACGCCCTGGCCGTGACCACCTCGAGCAACTGGGCGATTGGCCCGCAACGCAGCCGCAGCGGCAAAAGCCTGCTGGCCAACGACCTTGCCGCCCAGCCGCAAGCGCCGTCGCCGTGGAGCTACGTGCAGATCCGCGCGCCGAAATACCAGGCGGTCGGTGCCTCGATTGCCGGTCTGCCGACCCTGTTGTCCGGCTTCAACGGCAAAGTCGCGTGGAGCATGAGCACGGTCAAGGGCGACACCCAGGACCTGTTCCTGGAGAAGGTCAAACGCCAAGGCAGCGCGTTGTACTACGAGAACAACGGCAAATGGCTACCGGCCGCTGTGCGTAACGAAACCTTCTTCGTCAAAGGCCAACGCTCGATTCGCGAAGTGGTGTACGAAACCCGCCATGGTGCCCTGCTCAACAGCAGCCAGGCACTGACCAGCGGCCTGGGTCTGGCCTTGCAAACCGCCGACTTCAAGGACGACAAGAGTCTGGACGCGTTCTTCGACCTGTCCCGCGCACAAAACGCCGGCAAGGCCTCGGACGCGACCCGCGAGATTCGCGCCATCGCGTTGAACATGGTGTTTGCCGACGCCAGCAACATCGGCTGGCAAGTCACCGGCCGCTTCCCCAACCGCCGCGAAGGTGAAGGCCTGCTGCCCTCGCCGGGCTGGGACACGCGCTTTGACTGGGACGGTTACGCCGACGCAATGCTGCACCCTTACGACCAGGACCCGGCCCAAGGCTGGATCGGCACCGCCAACCAGCGCACCGCACCGCGCGGTTATGGCATGCAGCTGTCCAACTCCTGGGACGCGCCCGAGCGCAGCGAGCGCCTGGCGCAACTGGCCAATGCGGGCAAGCATGACACCCGCAGCATGATCGCCATGCAGTACGACCAGACCACCACCTTCGCCGCCAAGCTCAAGAGCATGTTCCAGGCGCCAGGCATGGCCCAGCCGCTGAAACAGGCAATTGACGCCCTGCCGGCAGCCGAGCAGGCCAAGGCCCGCGAGGCGTTGAGCCGCTTGATGGGGTTCGATGGGCGCCTGGTGTCCACCTCCGCCGACGCGGCGCTCTACGAACTGTTCCTGCAAGAAAGCACCAAGCAGATCTTCCTCGATGAACTCGGCCCGGAAAACAGCGCCAGCTGGAAGGCGTTTGTCAGCAACGCCAGCCTGTCCTACGCCGCCCAGGCCGACCACCTGTTGGGCCGTGAAGACAGCCCGTTCTGGGACGACATCCGGACCCCGCAGAAAGAAGACAAACCGGCAATCCTCGCCCGTAGTCTGGCCGCGGCGATCAGCGCCGGCGACAGCCAACTGGGCAGCGATCACAAGGCCTGGCAGTGGGGCAAGTTGCACAGCACCACCTGGAAAAACGCCGGGGGCCAGGTGATTCGAGGCCCATTGGCATCCGGTGGCGACCACAACACCCTGAACCCGGCACCGTACAAGTGGGGGCAGGACTTCACTACCACCCAGGTGCCGGCGCTGCGCATGATCGTCGACTTCGGCCAAGTGGAACCGATGACAGGCCAGGGTGGCATCGGCCAATCCGGCAACCCCGCCAGCCCGAACTATGCCAACGGCATCGACCCATCGCTCAAGGCGCAATACCTGAGCTTCCCGATGCAGCCGCAGAACTTTGACAAGGTGTACGGGAAGACGCGGCTAACCCTGACCCCAGGCAAATAACCCCGCCCCCCTACGAAGGGCAGCCCCGCTGTAGTGAGCGGGCTTGCCCCGCGCTGGGTGGCGAAGCCGCCCCAAACGGTCCGCCGCGGTGTTTCAGGAAAACCGAGGCGCCTGGATT
>NZ_JAPFHC010000012.1:0-164605 GCF_059803535.1 Pseudomonas sp. RP-B7 | reverse complement strand
CCCCCCCCCCCCCCCCCCCCCCCCCCCCCCCCCCCCCCCCCCCCCCCCCCCCCCCCCCCCCCCCCCCCCCCCCCCAAGCCCGCTCCCACATTTTTTATTGCGGTGTTAGCTAGTTTTTCACCACTTCTTCAAGGGTGAAGCGGCCCAACGGGTTCTGCAGGAAGTTACTGATATTGCTGCGCGAGATATTGATATACGGGCTGTAGTACAAGTCGATCCAGTTCACATCCTGCTTCGCCAACTTCTGCAATTGCACATACATCTGCTCACGCTTGGCCGGGTCCGCTTCGATCCGCGCGGCTGCCACCAGGCCCTTGACCTTGTCGTTCTTGTAGCGAGTCATGTAGTTCTGGTTGGTGTCGTGGCCCAGCACGAAGGTGGTCTTCTGGTCCGGGTCGAGGATGTCGTTGGTCCAGTACATCACCGAAATATCGTACTCACCGTCCACCAGCATCTGCCAGCTCTGGGTCGGGTCGACCTTTTGCAGGTTGGCGGTCACGCCGACCTTGGCCAGTTGGTCCTTGATGATCACCGCGATCTGCTCGTCGGCTTCGTTGCCGGCGTTGACCACATAGTTGAGCTTCAAGTCCTTGGCACCGGCAGCCGCCAGCAGTTTCTTGGCTTCGGCCGGGTCGTACGGGCGTTGCAGGTTGTTGGCGTAGTGGTACAGCGAGCCCTTGGGGATATAGGAATACGCCACAGTGCCCTGACCGTAGGTGGCGGTCTTCACCAGCGATTGTTTGTCGATGGCCAGGTCCAGTGCCTGACGCACTTCGGGCTTGGCCAGCAGGCCGTGCTCGTGGTTGATCAACAGATGATCTTCACGGGTCGACGGGTCGGCGTGGATCACCACGTTCTTGTCTTTCTTCAGTTCTTCAACCCGCGAGAACGGCACGAAGATCGCCGTATCCAGCTCGTTGTTCTGCACCATGCGCATGCGCGTGTTGTCGTCGGTCACCGAGACCCACTCCACGCCATCCAGGCTCACGTTCTTGGCCTGCCAGAAGTTCGGGTTCTTCTTCAGGATCACACGATCGCCCTTGCGCCACTCGTCTACGGTGAACGCGCCGGAGGTCACCGGGTTTTCCGAATAGGCGTCTTCGCCCATCTTGGTCATGGCTTTTTCCGACAGGATCGATACCGTCGGCGACGCCAATTGCGAGAGGAAGGCTACGGCCGGAGTCTTGAGGGTGACCACCAGGGTTTTCGGATCCGTCGCCTTGGCCGTGTTGATCAGGTTGAACGGGTCAGCCCACAGCGAAGCCTTGTTGTCGCGGATGCGCAACAGGCTGAACGCCGCATCCTCGGCGGTGATCGGCGAACCGTCGGAGAACTTCGCATCCCGCAGCTTGAAAGTGTAGGTCAGGCCGTCCTTGGAAATATCCCAACTTTCTGCCAGCCCCGGCTCCATCTTGGTGCCCAGGTTATCCACGCGCACCAGGGTGTCGTAAACGTTGGCGAACACCCAGGTATCGCGGTTTTGCGCGCTTTTGATCGGGTCGAACGTGGTGCTGTCTTCACGACAGCCGATGGTCAGTACCCCAGCGGCTTGCGCCAACCCGGTAGTCAGGGACCATAGGGTCAATGTAGCGGCGGCGAGAGACTTCAAGTGGCGCGATTGCATATCACAACTCCTTGTTAATGAATGGCAGAGGGTTAAAGCAAGGGTTCTTCAAGCACGCAACTGTATCGATGCTCGTGCAGGAAATGGGTGGGCGGCAACACCGCGGCACACATCGTTTGCGCATGCCGGCAACGCGGGTGAAAGGCGCAACCAGTAGGCAGATTCAGTGGGCTCGGTGGCTCACCAGGCAAGGGTTCAGTAGGCAAAGGTTTGTGCGGATCGATCTCGGGAATCGCCTGGATCAGCGCAGCCGTGTACGGATGGCGCGGCGTGGTGAAGACCGCTTCCACCGGCCCTTCCTCTACGATCTTGCCCAGGTACATCACCGCCACCCGGTCGCACAGGCGGCGCACGATGGCCAGGTCATGGGCGATAAACAGGATCGCCAGGTTCATGCGCTGTTGCAGTTCCAGCAACAGGTTGATGATCTGGCCCTGGATCGACACATCCAGTGCCGCCACACACTCATCGGCAATGATCAAGCGCGGCTCCACCGCCAGCGCCCGAGCGATGCCGACGCGCTGGCACTGGCCGCCGCTGAGGGCGCCGGGCTTGCGGCTGGCCAGTTCGGGGCGCAGGCCCACCAGTTCGAGCAGTTCATCGACCCGGGCCGGGATCTGCCCTGGCGCGACCTTGCGCTGCACCCGCAGCACTTCGGCGATGGTTTCACCGACGGTGTGGCGCGGATTCAGCGCGGCGTAGGGGTCCTGGAAAATCATCGCGGTTTCATGGCGCAGGCGTGCGATGTCGATGGGGCTGCCATGGGCCATGTCGACGCCATCGAACAGCACCTGCCCGGCGCTGATCGGATTGAGGTGCAAGATCGCCCGGCCCAATGTGCTCTTGCCGCTGCCGGACTCGCCGACCAAGCCCAGGGTTTGCCCCGCCGCCAGGTTCAGCGAAACCCCGTTCACCGCCCTCACCCACTGCTTATTCAAGCCGAACAAGCCGGTGCCGGACGCGGCGAATTTCACTTCCAGGTCCTTGATCTGCAACAGGCTCATGCCGGCCCCCCCAGTGGGTAATGACAGGCGACTCGCGCACCTTCCGGCAGCACTTGTGTGCACAAGGCGCCGACCTGCGGGCAGCGCGGGCTGAAGCGGCAGCCGGCGGGCAATGCATCGAGCAGCGGCGGTTGCCCGGCGATGGTGCGCAACAAGGCGTGACCGCTGCTATGGGCCGGTTGGCAATCAATCAGGCCCGCCGTGTACGGGTGTTGCGGATGGGCCAGCAGTTCGTACTTGCTGCCGTGTTCACACAGGCGCCCGGCGTACATCACCGCGATGGAATCGCAGGTCTGCGCCACCACGCCGAGGTCGTGGGTGATCATGATGAGCGACAGGCCGCGACGGTCGCGCAGGTCCAGCAGTAGCCGCAGGATCTGCGCCTGCACGGTCACATCGAGCGCAGTGGTCGGCTCGTCGGCGATCAGCACTTTCGGGTTGCAGCCCAGGGCCACGGCGATCATCGCGCGTTGGCGCATGCCACCGGAAAACTCGTGGGGGTAGTTGTCGACTCGCGCCTGGGGATCGGGAATGCCGACTTGGCGCAGCACCTCGATGGCTTGCAGGCGTGCGTCTTTTTTCGAGGCACCCTGATGCAGGCGAATGCCCTCGGCGATCTGTTCGCCGATGCGCATCAGCGGGTCGAGGTGGCTGCTCGGGTTCTGGAAGATCATGCCCAGTTGCCCACCGCGCACAGCCCGCATGCCGGCATCGTCCAACTGCAACAAGTCCTGTCCGGCAAGCCGGACGGCGCCGCCCTGCACGCGCAGGTTCGGCGACGGCAACAGGCGCATCAGGCCGCGACAGGCCATGGTCTTGCCCGAACCGCTCTCGCCCACCAGGCCGAGGATTTCGCCTTCGGCCAGCTCAAACGACACGCGATCCACCAGGGTCACATCGCGCCCGGCATTGTTGGCAATCACACTCAGGTCCTGCACCTGCAACAGGCTCATGAACGATCCCCCAACACTTGCGCGACACCATCGGCCAGCAGGCTGAAACCCATGGCCAAGGTGACGATGGCCAGGCCGGGGAACGTACAGATCCACCAGGCGGTGGTGATGAACGCCTGCCCTTCGGCGACCATCGTCCCCCACTCGGCAGTGGGCGGTTGCACACCCAGCCCCAGGTAGCTCACGGCCGCACCGTTGAGCAGCACCAGTACCGCGTCCGACATGGAAAACACAATCGAGCCAAACATCGCATTCGGCAGCAGATGCCGGAACAGAATGCGCCCATGACCAAAGCCCAGGCTCTTGGCGGCCAGGGCAAAATCGCTTTCCTTGAGCACCAGGATCTGCGAGCGGATCAAGCGCGCATACGACACCCAGCCCACAAGCGCCATGGCGATGTAGAAACTCTTCAGGCCCGGCCCGAGGATGGCCATGATCGCCAGCATCAGCACCAGGAACGGAAACGCCAGGATCACGTCGATCACGCGCATGCAGAAGCTGTCGAAGCGCCCGCCGATATAGCCCGACACCGCGCCGACAAAGGTGCCGATCATGAACGGGAAGATCACCCCGACAATCGCCAGTTGCAGATCGATGCGTGCGCCCCAGATCACCCTGGAGAGAATGTCGCGGCCGTAGTTATCGGTGCCGAAAGGATGCGCCCAGCTGGGGCCCAACAGGCTGAAATCGGTGTTCTGCGCAATCGGGTCATAGGGCGCGATCCATGGCGCAAGCAACGCCAGGACAAACCACAACAGCAGGATCAACAACCCCCACGCAGCGGTCAGCCGACCATTGCGAAAACCCAAGCGCAGGCGCAAGCGCCAGGGTGCAATCAACGGGCGGCTGCTCATTGCATCTTCACCCGTGGGTCGAGGGCCACCGTCACCACGTCGGCGACAAAGTTGACCAGCACCGTCGCACACGCCAGCACCATGGCCACGCCCTGCACCACCATGTAGTCACGGGTGAAAATGCCGCGCACTAGCAATTGGCCGATACCGGGGATGGCGAACAGGCTTTCGATCACCACCGTGCCGCTGATCAGCCAGCCGATATTCACCGCCAGCAGGTTGACCGCCGGCACCAGGGAATTGGGCAGTACATGCCGGCGAAATACCGCGGCTTCTGACAGACCCCGTGCCCGAGCGGCGGTGACGTGATCGGCTTGCAACTCCATCAGCATGCTCGCACGCAGGTTGCGCACCAGCACCGCCGACAGCGCCAGGGCAATGGTCAGGCACGGCAAGACCATATGGTGCGCCTTGTCGAGAAAGGTGCGGCCGTAGCCGGATACCGGGAACAAGCCCCACTGCACGCTCAACAACAGAATCAGCATCAAGCCCAGCCAGAATGCCGGCATGCCCAGGCCGACCGTGGTGAACACCCGGATCAGGTTGTCCACCCAACCGCCTTTATTGCGCGCCGCCAGGGTGGCCAGCGGCACCGCGATCAGCAACGCCAGCAGTACGCTGCCGAGCACCAGCACCAGGGTCGGCTCGATGCGGGTGACGATCAGTTTCAAGGCGTCAACCTTGTATAACAGCGACTGGCCGAGATCGCCCTTGAGCAGGTTCTTCAGGAAGTAGAAATATTGCAGCCACAGCGGCTGGTCGAGGCCGTACTGGGCGCGGATCTTCAGCAACGCATCCGGCGTGCTGCGCGAGCCGAGCAAGGCGCGCGCCGGGTCGCCGGGGATCGAGCGCACCAGGATGAAGGTGATCAGGCTGATGCCAAACAGCACCGGCAGCAATTGCAGTGGCCGGGACAGCACAAAACGGTAGCGCGCCAGGTTCATCCGTCAGCCTCGGTGACGCGCGAGGAAGTCGAGTAGCACCGGGAAGTACGCCTGGGGCTCTTCGTAAAACGGCATATGGCTGCTGTTGGGGAATACGTGCAGTTCAGCGTGCTTGACCGCCATCTTCATGCGCATGGCGCAGGCCGGGGTGAGTTCGTCGTGTTGGCCGGTGGTGATCAGTGTCGGCATCTTGAACTCGGCCATTTCGGCGATGCGGTTCCAGTCCTTGAGGTTGCCGACGTAGAGGAATTCGTTGGGGCCTTGCATGGTTTCGTACGGGCCCATGTTCCAGTCGCCGAGGGAGCGCTTGACCGGCTCCGGCCACTCGTCCAGGCGGCACACGTGACGGTAGTTGAGCAGGGTGATTGCGGCCTGATACTGCGGATGATCGAGGGTGCCCATGGCTTCATGGCGCTGCATCATTGCCACGGTTTCGCTGCCAAGGGCACCGCGCAGGCGTTCAAGTTCCTGGGACAAGTGCGGAATGTCGCCGACGGTGTTTTCGAGGATCAGGCTTTTCAGCGCATCGGGGTAATGAATGGCGTATTCGATGCCGAGCCAACCGCCCCAGGAGTGCCCGAGCAAATGCACACGCCCCAGGTTCAGGGTTTGGCGGACGGTTTCGACTTCTTCGACATAACGGCCGATTTCCCACAGGGAAACATCGGTGGGTCTGGCTGATGCGCCCGTGCCAAGCTGGTCGAATGCAACCACTCGCAGGTTATGCTCCTTGAGCCAGCCATGGGCGTCGCGCAAATAGTCACACGGCAGGCCCGGGCCACCGTTGAGACACAAGAGCACCTCATCGCCGTCGCCGAAGCTGTAGACCACGAGGTTGTGGCCGTCGACTCTCACGTTGTATTGCTGGTCGGGGGCAATTTCACGCCACATGCATACGTTCCTTGTGTGGTATCAGCCTGGCTGGCAGCGGCCGTTGATCAGGCCAACACTACCGAGGTTGCCGTGCGTCCATAACCTAGTATTTCTTATAGGTTTGGCCTGGCAGTCCTTCGCCGGGGCGTGGCATTCTACTTGCCGCAAGTCGAGATTCAAATGAATTCGGGAGCAGAACGGATGCTGGCCAAGCTTACTGCCTTCAATAATCGTCTGATGCCGGGCAGGAGCCTGGACGAACAGATGGACAACACCTTTATCCTCGCCCAACAGTTGGGTTTCGATGCGCTGGTGTACGACTACACCCCGGTGCCCATCGATCACGACGGCGCCTTGATCACCCCCTCGGTGCTGGAGTTGCGCAACACCCCACCAGACTGGCACGCCTTGTGGTGCAGCGAAGGCTTCTACCAGATCGACCCGGTGCAACACCTGGCCTTGAGCACGGTATCGCCGTTTGTCTGGTCCTACGAGGCAAAAGCCCAGACGGCCCTGCAAAAGATCATCGACCCCTGCCATGCTCCTGTTTCGTCCTACCTGCACGAACGCCAACTGACCTGCGGCGTCAGCGTGCCGATCCACCTGCCCCGCGGCGGTTTCGCCTCGTTGACGGGCTTGCGCATCGGCAAGGCGCGCAGCGTACTGGAGGATGCACAGCAGACCCTCGCGGATTTCAGCCTGATTACCCACGCCTTGCAGGAAGCGGCCTACCCGCTGTTCAGCAAAGAGCTACGCACCTACCCGCATATTCACCTGACCAAACGCGAACGCGAGTGCCTGAAATGGGCCGCCGACGGCCTCACTGCGGCCGAAATTGCCACGCAACTGAGCCGTTCGCTGGCCGTTGTGACCCTGCACCTGGCCTCGGCGATGCATAAACTGGGGGCCAAGAACCGCGTGCAAGCGGTGGTCCGTGCCACCCATTACCGGCTCCTGGAAGATTGACCAGAGAGTAAAACCTAGCTGTTTTGCTAGTTACCTAAATTTGGCGTGCCGACTATCGTGTCCCTGATCCTTTTTTTCACGAGCAGGGTACGAAATGGAATTCATCGAAAAAATCCGCGAAGGGTATGCGGCGTTTGGCGCCTACCAGACTTGGTACCGTGTTACCGGCGACCTGACCACCGGCCGCACGCCGCTGGTGATCATCCACGGCGGCCCCGGTTGCACCCACGACTACGTAGACGCCTTCAAGGACGTCGCGGCCAGCGGCCATGCCGTGATCCACTACGATCAACTCGGCAACGGCCGCTCCACCCACTTGCCGGATAAAGACCCGTCGTTCTGGACCGTCGAGTTGTTCCTCGACGAACTCGACAACCTGCTCGACCAACTGAACATCAGCGACAACTACGCAATCCTCGGCCAGTCCTGGGGCGGAATGCTCGGCAGTGAACATGCGATCCGCCAACCCAAAGGCCTGCGCGCGTTTATCCCAGCCAACTCGCCGACGTGCATGCGCACCTGGGTCAGCGAAGCCAATCGCCTGCGCAAGCTGTTGCCCGAAGGCGTGCACGAAACCTTGCTCAAGCACGAAGCCGCCGGCACCTACCAAGACCCGGAATACCTCGCCGCCTCGCGGATTTTCTATGACCAGCACGTGTGCCGGGTCAACCCGTGGCCGGAAGAAGTGGCGCGCACCTTTGCCCAAGTCGACTCAGACCCCACGGTGTACCACGCCATGAGCGGCCCGACCGAATTCCACGTGATCGGCAGCTTGAAGGACTGGAAGTCGATTGGCCGGTTGTCGGCGATCCAGGTGCCGACCCTGGTGATCTCCGGCCGGCACGACGAGGCCACGCCATTGGTGGTCAAGCCGTTCCTGGACGAGATCGCGGACGTGCGCTGGGCACTGTTTGAAGACTCCAGCCACATGCCCCATGTGGAAGAACGCCAAGCGTGCATGGGGACTGTGGTGAAGTTTTTGGATGACGCCTGTTCTGTAAAACACCAAGCGCTGAAGACGGGCTGAATTCCACATGTGGGAACGGGCTTGCTCGCGAAGGCGGTGTGTCAGTCAACAGATTCATTGGCTGATCCACCGCCTTCGCGAGCAAGCCCGCACACATTTTTAAACCTCGGTGGCCTCGGGCAGGGCCGTGCGCTTCTGCACCTGCGCCACCAACGGGATTTCCTTGCCCTCGGCATCAAACAATTTCCCGCCCCGGAAGTAATCCCCATCACGCAACGCCGCCACATCTTGGAAGCACAAGCTGCGTTCCGTCCCCGCCACGAACACCGATTGCTGATCCGAATTACCCGCCGTGAAGTGGTTGAACGCCAGGTTCAACAGGATCGCCATGATCGCCGACGAGCTGATCCCCGAATGGAAGATGGTCGCGAACCAACTCGGGAAATGATCGTAGAAGCTCGGCGCGGCAATCGGGATCATGCCAAAACCGATGGAAGTGGCGACGATGATCAGGTTCATGTTGTTGCGGTAGTCAACCTTCGACAGCGTGCGGATCCCGCTCGCCGCCACGGTGCCGAACAGCACAATCCCGGCCCCGCCGAGTACTGACGTGGGCACCGCCGCAATCACTCGGCCCATGAACGGCAGCAGGCCGAGGATCACCAGGAACAACCCGCCCGTGGCCACCACAAAGCGGCTCTTGACCCCGGTAACCGCCACCAGGCCGACGTTCTGCGCAAAGGCGCTCTGGGTGAACGAGCCAAAGATCGGCGCAAACATGCTCGACAGCATGTCGGCGCGCAAGCCGTTGCCCAGGCGCTTGGAGTCGACCTTGGTGTCGATGATCTCGCCGACCGCAAGGATGTCCGCCGAGGTTTCCACCAGCGTCACCATCACCACGATGCACATGGAAATGATCGCGGCCACATGGAAGGTTGGCATGCCGAAATGGAATGGCGTAGGAAAACCGAACATCGGCCCCTGGGTCACGCCGGAGAAGTCGGCCATGCCCAGGAACACCGCGATCACGGTGCCGATCACCATCGCCAGCAGGATCGACAGACGGGAAATGGTCGCGCTGCCGATCTTGCTCAACAACAGCACCAGCACCAGGGTCAGCGCCGCCAGGCCGATATTCGACATGCTGCCAAAATCCGCCGCACGGCTATTGCCGCCCATGGCCCAGCGCGCCGCAACGGGCATCAGGGTCAGGCCGATGGTGGTGATGACGATGCCGGTCACCAACGGCGGGAAGAACTTGGTAATTCGCGAAAACACCGGGGTAATCAGCAACCCGATGAACGACGCGGCCATCACCGCGCCGAGAATCGCTGGCACCCCGCCAGCGCCGTCGCTGCCAACGATTGCCACCATGGTTGCCACACCGGCAAACGACACGCCCTGCACCAGCGGCAACTGACAACCAAAGAACGGTAAACCCAGGGTTTGCAACAGCGTGGCCAGGCCACCGGCAAACAGCGACGCGGCGATCAACAAGCCGATGTCCGCCGGCGACAGCCCGGCCGCCTGGCCGACGATCAACGGCACGGCAACGATGCCGCCGTACATGGTGAGGACATGCTGCAGGCCGTAAGCCATGTTGGCGGCGACGCCGAGATTTTCATCTTCAGGCCGCTGCGGTGAAGCCTTCGGGATAGTCATGGTGAGGGGATCTCTGTTTTTGTTGTGCAATCACTGTATGCAAAGGAAACAGAGGATGTCCATAGAGTTGTATACAATCAATTTCACAACAAGCTGGTAATCGCCGTTACAAAAATCCATTCAGCCGCCCTGCCCTGTGGCTCGAACACCTGCGCAAAAGGACCTGAAAAAAATGCTCAACCGCAAACTGCGCATCCACGCCCCGGCCATCTACTACTTCGACATGGTGCGACGCTGTCACTCGATCCGCGAAGCCGCGCGGCGCCTGAACGTGGCGTCGTCGGCGGTGAACCGGCAGATCCTCAAGCTGGAGGACGAGATGGGCGCAACATTGTTCGAGCGTTTGCCCGGCGGCCTGCGCGTGACGGCGGCGGGCGAGATCCTGACGCGCCACATCAGCTTGCTGCTGCAGGATGTGGAACGGGTGCGCGGCGAACTGGATGGCTTGCATGGTGTGCAGACCGGCCACGTGGAGATCGCCACGGTGGAAGGTGCCGCCGTCGAACTGCTGCCCACCGCACTCAAGCGCATGCGCGAGCGCTATCCGAAGGTCACGATTGGCGTCACGGTGCAGGGTTCGCAGTCGATCCCCAGCGCGGTGATCAACGGCCAGGCGGATCTGGGGCTGGCATTTGCCCTACCCCGCAGTGGCGAAATCACCCAGCTGTGTGTCGGCCATTTCCGCTTGGGTGCACTCATGGCACCGGCGCACGCGTTGGCGGGAGAAAGCTGTGTCAGCTACGGGCAGTGTTGCGAACACGGAGTGATCCAGGCCAAGAGCGAGCTGTCGGTGCACCACCTGATCGCGCCGCTGCACAAACGCGCAGCACCAGGCAAAGCCCTGCTGCACAGCAACTCGATGGAACTGGCCCGTCAACTGGCACGCCAGCAATTGGGCATCGCCTTCCAGACCCGTATCGGCATCGAGGCCGACCTGGCGCGCGGCGAACTGCTGCATATCCCGTTGAGTGACCAGGGCGGCATCTTCAGCGATTTGGGCGTGTATGCACGCAAGGAACGCGACCTGCCGGTGGCCGTGCAGGCGCTGGCGCATTTGTTGGGCGAAGAAATCGCCCTGCGCGAACGCGACGAAACCGGCGCAGCGCCACGTATTTCCTGACTTCTCAGGCAACCCGGCTGCTGCCGTTTCGGCATCGGCCCAGGCGAGATTCTGTTCTTTGGTGCGCGCCAGCGTTGTGTCGATACTGCGCCCGGCGGCCCCTGCAAGGCCGCCATGAGCCAAACGCCAAAGGAACTAAAACAATGAAAAAGGCACTGCACGGCGCAACCGTTTTACTCGCACTCCTCGGCGGCGGGGAGGCTGTCGCGGTGGAATGGATGAACAACAGCGTAGGATTCCGCTACGGCCAACAGTTCACCAATCCGAACAACCCCGACGAATTCAGCAAGCGCATCTACAGCTTCACCCACGCCAGCGGTTACGCGTACGGCAGCAACTTTCTGAACCTGGATGTATTCCTCTCCGACAGCAGCGACCCACGCAAGGGTACTGACCATGGCGGCAGCGAGGTGTATGCGGTGTACCGCCACCAACTGTATGCCTCACGGGTATTTGATGTGCCGCTGGGCACCGGCCTGATCAAGGATTACGCGCTGACCCTGGGCTTCGATGCCAACCGCAACAACAACTTCGCCTCGGCGAAAAAACGTGCGGTGGTGATTGGCCCGACCTTGAAGTTCAACACCGTCGGTGTGCTGGACCTGAGCCTTTTGTACTACAAGGAAAAGAACCACACCGGCATCCCTGGCGCGCGGGAGTCGAACCACACCTTCGACGACACCTACATGCTCAACCTGACCTGGATGCGCCCATTCGAAATCGCCAACCATGCGGCGAAATTCCAGGGTTTCATCAACTACGTCGGCGAGAAAGGCGAGGACTACCACGGCCGCGACACCGCGCCGGAAGCGCTGATGCGCAGCGCGTTGATGGTGGCGGTGCGCCCGGGTAAAAGCGTGAAGCCGAACCTGTATCTCGGCGTGGGTTATGAGTATTGGCACAACAAGTTTGGTGTGGACGGCGGCCGGGGCAGTCGTACGTCGACGCCGACGGTGAATATGGAAATCACCTTTTAGCCTACCGCCAGGCAACTGAAGAAACCGGATCAAAATGTGGGAGCGGGCTTGCTCGCGAATGCGGTGTATCAGTTGGAACAGCATTGACTGATCTAGCGCATTCGCGAGCAAGCCCGCTCCCACATTTTTTCATCGAGTTTTCAGGTCAAACGTTCGCCAGTTCGCCATTGTCAGCCTTCGGCCGCGCCAGCCAATAACCCAACACCGCCAGCGGCGCGGTCGCCAACATCACAATCACAGTAATCAATAGCGGCTGGTCGATCAGCGACGACACCAGCAAGCTGCTGAGAAAGCACAGCCCCAGTTGCAGGGTGTTTTGCAGGGCGGCCGCCTTGCCGGAGTTTTCGGCAAATGGCATCAGTGCATTCGCCACCACGATGGGGTAACTGGCACCGTTGACCAACGCCATCAGGCAGAACGGAATCAACAACGTGGTGAGAGTCGGCACGCTCAACGTCGCCACCAGGTACAACGCCAAAATGCTGATGCAATACGCCACCAGCAACCAGGGCAACAGCGTCTTGCCCTGGAAACGCTGCAAGGCGCTGCGGCAGCTATAACCTCCGACCAGAAACGCCAACGTGGGCAACACGTAGCTCAGGCCAATATCGTTCGGGCTGTAGCCCATGTCGCCAAGGATGAAGGGGGAAGCCGTCAGCCAGGCGAAGAAACTGGCAGAGCAGGCAGCGAAGATCATTACGTTGCCGGTAAACACGCGGGAACCGAGCAACTGGCCATAACCGAGGCGCACAGGTTCGCTTTCTTGCGTCCGACGTTTCGGCAAAGTGCGCAGGAACAATGTCGGCAATAACAGCAGCAGCGACACACCGAGCAATACCCCGAAGATCGCCTGCCAACCCAAATGGTTCAACACCAGCGCCCCCAGCAACGGCGCCAGGGCCGGCGACAGAGACATCAACGGCATGATGCTGGCGAACACGCGATGAGCCTTGTCGGCCGGATAACGGTCAATCACCAGCGCCTGCCAGCTCACGGCGGCGGAACACACGCCAATCGCCTGGATAAAGCGCAGCGCAAGCAACTGCGCCGCCGTCTCGACCCAGAACATACCCGCGCAACCCAGCACAAACAGGCTCAAGCCCGCGAGCAGGATCGGCTTGCGCCCCAGGCGGTCGGACAACGGCCCCCATACCAACTGCCCCAGCGCAAAACCGCCAAGGAAAATACTCAAGCTGGCGCCCACCGCCCCCGCGCCAATCTGCAACTGCGCGCCCATGGCGCCGAACGCCGGTAAGTACATGTCCATGGCGAGGTAACCGAGCATGCTCAGCCCCGCCAGATACCAAGTGAAACCAAAAGAATTTTTCATCGAAGCCTTGTTGATCCTGCCATCAAACTATTTGCTGACTGGCGCCTATTATGAAGCTGACAGTTCCTGTGTGAAGCGATAATAATTGGATACTCTTATCAATAATTTTGAAGGCA
The DNA here is from genome assembly GCF_059803535.1 of Pseudomonas sp. RP-B7. Classification (NCBI taxonomy): domain Bacteria; kingdom Pseudomonadati; phylum Pseudomonadota; class Gammaproteobacteria; order Pseudomonadales; family Pseudomonadaceae; genus Pseudomonas; species Pseudomonas sp. RP-B7. The sequence continues at coordinate 151,215 of NZ_JAPFHC010000012.1, read as the reverse complement.
GCCGTCATGTGGTCCGAATACTCCCTGGATGTAGTCGATGCGGTGGCCCGGCATGGCAGCTTCAGCGCTGCGGCGCAGGAATTGAACCGCGTGCCGTCGGCCATCAGCTATACGGTGCGTCAGATAGAGGAGTGGTTGGCCGTGCCGTTGTTTGTGCGGCGCCACCGTGATGTCGAGCTGACTGCGGCCGGCCGACTGTTCGTCGACGAAACCCGTGGGGTCATGAAAAAAATGCTCGGCACCCGGCGCATGTGCCAGCAGGTGGCCAACGGTTGGAGCGGCCAGTTGAAAGTCGCGGTGGATTCCATCGTCAAACCCCAACGTTGTCGGCAATTGGTGCTGGATTTCTATCGCCAATTTCCCGAGGTGGAACTGCTGCTGGAATACGAGGTGTACAACGGCGTGTGGGATGCCCTGGCGGACGAACGCACCGACATCGTGATCGGCGCCACCAGTGCGGTGCCCGTGGCCAGCCATTTCACCTTTCGCGACATGGGGCTGTTGAATTGGCTGTGCGTGGTCAGTGCACAGCATCCGCTGGCGGCGGTAGAAGGCCTGCTCAGTGACGATCAACTGCGGCCCTTCGCCTCGCTGTGCATGACCGATACCTCGCGCAATCTGCCCAAGCGCGACACCTGGACCCTGGATAATCAGCGGCGGCTGGTGGTGCCGAATTGGCCGTCGGCAATTGATTGCCTGCGCGACGGCCTGTGTATCGGCATGGCGCCGGCGCATCAGGTATCGCCATGGATCGAGCGCGGCGAGTTGGTGGCGCTGCAACTGACCCGGCCGTTTCCGGCCAGCCCTTCGTGCGTGGCCTGGGCGCCGAACAAACTGTCGCCGGCGATGGCGTGGCTGTTGGAATACCTCGGAGACACTGAGACCCTGAACCAGGAATGGCTCAATGGGCCCACACTCACCCTGTGATCAATTCAGTAGGCGGGTGATGGCTCGCACGATCATCTCGACCTCTTTCGCCTCCAGCGTCAGCGGCGGCAGCAAACGGATGACCTTGCCCCGCGTCACGTTGATCAACAGGCCATGCTCCTGGGCTGCACGCTGGGCCAGGTCGCGGTAAGGGCTGGCCAGTTCGATACCGATCATCAGGCCCTGCCCGCGAATCGCCAACACTTGCGGATGCTCGCTCAATTCCACGCGCAGCCGCGCCAGCAAGCGTTCGCCCTGTTGCGCGGCGTTCTGCAGCAAGCCTTGCTCCTCAATAATCTCCAGCACGGTGCAGCCCACGCGGCAGGCCAGCGGGTTGCCACCAAACGTGCTGCCGTGGCTGCCGGGCGTGAACAGTTGCGCCACCGCCGCGCGCGCCAGGCAGGCACCAATCGGCACGCCATTGCCGAGGCCTTTGGCCAGGGTCATCACATCCGGCACGATGCCTTCATGCTGGAAGGCAAACCAACGCCCCGTGCGGCCAATGCCGGTCTGGATTTCGTCGAGCATCAGCAGCCAACCGTGGCGCGTACAGTGATTGCGCAGGGCTTGCAGGTAACCCGGCGGTGCAGGCAGTACGCCACTTTCACCTTGGATGGGTTCCAACAGTACCGCTGCGATACGCGTGCCGAACGTTTGGGTGATGGCTTCTATCGCCGCCAGGTCCCCAAAAGCCACCTTGAGAAAATCCCCTGGCAAACGCTGGAAGCCCAGGCGTACCGATGGCCCATCGCTGGCGGCCATGGTGCCAAGGGTGCGGCCGTGGAAAGCGTTTTCCATGACTACCACCAGAGGCTCTTCGATGCCTTTTTTCCAGCCATGCAAACGCGCCAGCTTCAACGCCGTCTCGTTGGCTTCGGCCCCCGAGTTGTTGAAGAATGCGCGGTCCAAGCCGGACAGTCGGGTCAGGCGCTGGGCCAGCCGTTGCTGCCAGTCGATGCTGTAGAGGTTGGAGGTGTGCAGCAGCAAACCCGCCTGTTCGCTGATGGCTGTCACCAATTTTGGATGGGAATGCCCGACGTTGGTCACGGCCACGCCCGCCACTGCGTCCAGGTATTCGCGGCCCTGGTGGTCCCATAGGCGCGTGCCCAGGCCGCGGGTAAAGCTCAGGGCCAAGGGTTGATAAGTGCTCATCAGGCAGGCGGCGGTCATGGTGTCAGGCTCCAGTGCTTCATTGTGATGCCAACAGTATCGTTAGCCACCTGAGCTGGATAAACTGCGCTTTCCTGCAATAACTTTAAACCAGGGATTGATAATGGACCTGTTCCAGGCGATGTCGGTTTACGTGAAAGTAGTGGAAGCCGGCAGCATGACCGCCGCCGCCCAGGCCTGCGGGATGTCGACCACCATGGTCGGCAATCACCTGCGCGCCCTGGAGCAACGCCTGGGCGTCAGCCTGCTCAAGCGCACCACTCGCAAACAGAGCCTCACGGAATTCGGCGGGCAGTATTACCAGCGTTGCCTGGAAGTGCTGGGGCTGGTGGCCGACTCCGAACAACTCGCCGAACAAGCCCACAGTGATGTGCCCAAAGGCACCTTGCGCATCACCGCCCCACCCGCCTTCGGCACCGAGCGCCTGGCCCCGGCCTTGAGCGAATTCTCCCAACGCTACCCGCTGATCAAGCTGTATGTGGTGCTCAGCAATCAACGCATGGACATGGTCGACAGCGGCTTCGACGTGGCCATCCGCCTGGGCGAACTGGAACCCTCAAGCCTGATCGCCCGGCCGATGCAGGATTACACCATCACCCTCTGCGCCTCACCGGGCTACCTGGCGCGACATGGCACACCACAGACTCCCGAAGACTTGCAGCAACATGACTGCCTGGCGTTCGCCTACCCGTCCACCGACGATTGGCGCAACGCCGACAAGCTGTGGCGCATGAGCGGCGCGGCAGGCGAAGTGGAAATCCCGGTGTCCGGCTCGCTGACCATCAACAGCTCCCAGGCCTTGCGCCAGGCAGCCGTGCAAGGCATGGGCATCGTCATGCTGCCAGATGCCCTGGTGCAGCCCGACTTGCAGGAGGGAAAACTGGTGGCCTTGCTGACGGCCTACCAACTGCCCAGTCGCCCCATGCATTTGCTGTACGGCCAGGACCGTTACCGCCTGCCCAAACTGCGAGCATTCGTCGATTTCGCCATGGAAAAGTGGGCGCGCTAGAAGCCCACTCCCAACTCACGCAACCGCGCTGCGGTGTGCTCGGCCGACACATGGTGAATGCCTTGCCAACCGAGGGCGACGGCGGCGTCAATATTGCCGGCGACATCGTCGATAAACACGACTTCAGCGGGCTGAATATCCGGCAAGTGCGCGCGGACCTGGCCAAGGCTTGCCTGATAGATCGCCGCATCGGGCTTGATCAGTTTCAATTCGCCTGACACGACGATGTCGCGAAAGCACTGCAGGAACGGGTAGTTGGCCCGCGCATAGGGAAAGGTCTCGGCAGACCAGTTGGTCAGCCCGAACAACGGCATGCTGGCCTGGTGCAATGCCTTGAGAATCGCCACGCCTTCGGGCAAGGAGCCACGCAGCATCTCGTGCCAACGCTCGTAATAGGCCTGGATCAGGCGTTCATGCTGGGGAAATTGCTCGATCAGGCTGCGGGTGCCGTCCGCCAGGCTGCGACCGGCGTCCTGCTCGGTGTTCCAGGCTTGGGTGCAGATGTTGTCGAGGAACCATTGCCGTTCGTGGTCATCGGCAATCAGCTTGCGGTACAGGTGGTGCGGGTTCCAATCGAACAGGACACCGCCAAAATCAAAAACTACTGCACGAATAGCCATACCCACCTCCGTTAGTGTGATACGCCAGTCTCCCATGCGCATGGCACGCCCCGGCAAGCAAACATGCGTACGACTGTTCTGATAATTTCACGGCACATGAACAGAATACAGAGCTATGCCCCTTGTATTACGGCCTTGAACACTTCCTCTGCGCTTCTTTTTCAAATCGTTAGTAACACTCACTTCTCCCAACAAAATAACAGTTGCTCTAGTGTTTCCTACGTGACCGAAGGAGCGCTTTGGGCTGGAAGGGAACATCCAACGTCCCGACGAACACGAAGTGGAGCAATTCAATGACCGGTTTACTCACCTCGGCTATTTCACCTTCTGCGCTGAGCTTGAACACTTTGCAACACACCCTACCCCATCAACCGGCTGGCCCCCTCCAAGACATGAATGATCCGGTATACGCGGCGTTCGAACGTGTCCGAGGAAAGACCGGAATAGTCCCGAGCCACCTTGTGCCCTTGCAGAGGATTGCGGCGCAGACCAACTCCATCATCGGCGTACGCCCCGTGGAAGCGGTCGCTACCGGATTGATTGAGAACGGGCATCCCACCAAGGACTATCATATCAAGGGAAAAAGCGCCAACTGGGGGCCGCAAGCGGGCCTGATCTGCAAGGACCAGGCCTTCAGCAAGCTTGAAAAGTTCAAGGTCTGCGAGCCCGAAAAGGTTGCGCGAGCCAATAGACAAGTCGAGGAATGCATAAAGGACAAGCATGCGGTTGCGATCCCCTTGAAGCTCTCACGCAACCGCCTCGGCGAGTTGATACAACTCGGTCAGATCACTCAGCTGGCCGTGAACGAGCAGGACGGCACGCTGCGTTTCAACGCCAGAGCGCCAAGCCAGGAGGTGTATGCATTCGAAGGCAAGCGCACAGCGCCAACAGAAGACAGCTATGCCATTACCCATAAGGACAAACCCGTCGAAGTCCTGGCCAAATCCGAAACAGGCAAGGCGTTGACAGCCGACTATGACCTGCACATGGTCGCGCCCCACCTCAGCGATTTCGGATCACAGGATAAGATCCCGGTGCCCGATATTGCGCACAGTGTTTTCACGCAGAGAATTGATCGCTACAGACTGCAACAACCAGACCCGTCGGTGTTCGAGGTGCCCGAAGCGTTACGCGCAGACTATGAAGACACCGAACATTTCTATCGAAAGGAAGACTTCGACCTGGGCAACGCCACACAGCGAATAACGGACATGATAAAGCTGATCAATCACCAGTTGGTCGGTGATGGAGAGCGGGTGGTTCACCACAATGCGGACTCTGGCAGCCCTGCGACGGACGTTGCCGCCAATTACCCGGCAACGTTCTTCCTGCCGACCCGGCTAGGGCGATATGACGAAATCTGCATCATCAACGACCGCAAAGAGATGGCTGAACTGATAAGAACAGCCAAGGACAGCGGCTATCACGTGCCCCTGAATCCACTTTGGGAAAGCGAAGTGAACAGTATCAAGCGCTCTGGCTTCGTCCAGGCCCAAGGACGGTTGGCGTCAGCCTTTGGCCAAGGCTGACGCTGTGAGGCGCAAACAAGACAGCAGCCTCATGACACGGCGATTGAGGCTGCTGTTGTCGACCCCGACACCTATTTATGCAGAGACAAGACCATTGATTTTCACGGTCGGATTCACATCAGCGTCGTAGTCCACGCCCTCGACCTCGAAGCCGAACAAGCGCAGGAATTCAGCCTTGTAGCCGGCGAAATCGCTGATCTCGTCGACGTTGTCATCGGTCACCTGATCCCACAATGCTGCCACGGCGTCCTGGACCTTCGGCTCCAACTCGGCCAGGTCGGCACGCAGGCGGCCGTCGGCGTCGAGTTTCGGCTGGCTGCCGTACAGGCTGTCCTTGAACAGGCCGTAGACCTGCTCGATGCAACCTTCGTGGGTGCCCTGCTCTTTCATCACTTTGAACAGCAGCGACAGGTACAGCGGCATGATCGGGATTGCCGAGCTGGCCTGGGTAACCACGGCCTTAAGCACCGACACACGGGCATCGCCCTTCAGCGCAGCAAAGTTGTCGCGCAGGGTCAGGACTTTCTTGTCGAGGTCTTTCTTGGCTTCGCCGATGGAGCCGTTCCAGTAGATGTCCTGGGTCAGCTTTTCACCGAGGTAGGTGAACGCGGTGGTCTTGGCGCCTTCGGCCAGAACGTCGGCGTCACGCAGGGCGTCGATCCACAGCTGCCAGTCTTCACCGCCCATCACTTTGACGGTGCCGGCGATTTCTTCCTGGGTCGCAGGCTCAAGGGTGGTATCGACCACCACGCCCTTGTCGGTGTTGATACCCCGCAGGGTCACAGCCTTGCCGATCGGCTTGAGGGTGGAGTTGTACACTTCACCGGTTTTTGGATCGGTGCGGCGTGGTGCGGCCAGGCTGTAGACCACTAGGTCGATCTTGCCCAGGTCTTTCTTGATGGTCTCGATGGTCAGGCGCTTGATCTCGTCGGAGAACGCGTCGCCGTTGATGCTCTTGGCGTACAGGCCTTTCTCGACGGCAAACTTTTCGAATGCAGCGCTGTTGTACCAACCGGCGGAGCTGAGCTTGCCTTCTTCGCCCTCTTTCTCAAAAAACACGCCCAGGGTGTCGGCGCCGCAGCCAAACGCAGCACTGATGCGCGCGGCCAGGCCGTAGCCGGTGGAAGCGCCGAGGACCAGCACCTTCTTGGGGCCGCCTTCGATGGCGCCGTGTTGGGTCACGTAGTCGATCTGTTCCTTGACGTTCGCTTCACAGCCAACAGGGTGAGCGGTCACACAGATAAAGCCACGAACCCGCGGTTTGATGATCATAAAATTTCTGCCTCTTCCAAGGGGTCGATGGCCAGTGGTGGCCATTCAACTTCAATCGTACCGGTCTATGACGTCCGAAAAACCGAAGCGTCACGATAGTCGCAAATCTTCTGTTTACAAAATCCAATCGGTAAAACCCATATCCGGTGAAAAACTGTGTAAAGCCTTCACAATTTTGCAATATTTAAAACGACTCTGCGGCACCGGACGCCTTATCATGGCGCGATTGTTTCAACATGTTTCAAACCCCACCACTCGCGGCCACGGATACGGACCTGTCGAATGGCGTCCTGCCGGAGCTGAGCTGCATGAACACGTCTGCCCTACGCAAAAAAGCGGTGTCGATCGCCTGGATACTCGGCGTTTTGCTGATCATTTGCCTGTTCCCCCTGACCACCGCGGTGTTTCTTGGCCTGGTACTGGTCTGTGGGATCTACGACTTCCTGCGCAATGGGCTGTATGACGCCCCCACCATCAAGAAGTACTTTATCGGCAGCGGCCGCAACACCTGGCTGCTGGCGCCGTTCAACACGCTGTTCGACCTGTTGAGCTCGCGCAATCGCCACGTTTATACGATGCACGACCTGCCGCCCGCCTGGCGCGAAGACTTGCAGCAAGTGATCGATGAGGCCATGGCCCACAAGGGTGAAATCATCGGTTACCTGGATGAACGCATGGCCGAGAAAAAACGCGGCATGTTGTTTTTCCAGTGGTACGGACGCCCAATCGAAACCACGCTGGACATCCCGAAACTGCGGGAAAAACTGCCATTCGTGAAGACCGTCGGCGTATCGGTATTCAACGAAAACCGTTCGACCTCCTTTCACTTCGGCCCGCTGCGCATGATGTTTCGTGTGCTTTACAACATGGCACCTGCCCCCCATCACGAGGGCGTGTACATCCAGGTGGGCCAGCACAAACATTACTGGCACGACGATCCACTGTTTATTTTCGATGACACGTTGATGCACGCATCCTTCAATAAAAACGACGCCAAGCGCTACTGCCTGTTTATCGACATCGTGCGACCAACGCCGCTGCCTTCGGTGCTCAAGGCCGTGATCGCGGGGTTTGCCGGGATGGTCTTTACCCTGCGTCGGGTTTTCTACAAAAACTGGAAGCTGATTCAGTAAGTTCTGCGGCATGATGGTGCGGGACGGTGTTTGCACTCGGCCTTGGGCCTGAGGTAAATATCCGTCTCGTGCGACCGAGTTCGGCGCCCATTCTTCTCTAGCCATCGCAGCCCATGGGGGTGCGATGGCTGCGCTTTCAAGGAATCAGAATGCCCCAACGTCAAGTCATCAATGCCTCCGTCAGCCCCAAGGGCAGCCTCGAAACCCTGTCTCAACGTGAAGTGCAACAACTGAGCGAAGCCGGCACCGGCAGTATCTACACCCTGTTCCGCCAGTGCGCCCTGGCGATCCTCAACACCGGCGCGCATATCGACAACGCCAAGACCATCCTCGACGCCTACAAAGATTTTGAAGTGCGCATCCACCAGCAGGACCGCGGCGTGCGCCTGGAACTGCTGAACGCGCCAGCCGACGCGTTCGTCGATGGCGAAATGATCGCCAGCACCCGCGAAATGCTGTTCAGCGCCCTGCGCGACATCGTCTACACCGAGAACGAGCTGGACAGCCAGCGCATCGACCTGAGCAACTCCCAGGGCATCACCGACTACGTGTTCCACCTGTTGCGCAACGCCCGTACGCTGCGCCCCGGTGTCGAGCCTAAGATCGTGGTGTGCTGGGGCGGGCACTCGATCAACACCGAAGAATACAAATACACCAAGAAAGTCGGCCACGAACTGGGGCTGCGCAGCCTGGATGTGTGCACCGGCTGCGGCCCGGGCGTGATGAAAGGTCCGATGAAAGGCGCGACCATTTCCCACGCCAAACAACGGATTACCGGCGGGCGCTACCTGGGCCTGACCGAGCCGGGCATCATTGCGGCGGAAGCACCGAATCCGATCGTCAACGAACTGGTGATCCTGCCGGACATCGAAAAACGTCTGGAAGCCTTCGTACGTGTCGGCCACGGCATCATCATCTTCCCGGGCGGCGCCGGGACGGCCGAAGAGTTCCTGTACCTGCTGGGCATCCTGATGCACCCGGACAACAAGGACCTGCCGTTTCCGGTCATCCTCACCGGGCCGAAACACGCCGCGCCATACCTGCAGCAACTGCACGCGTTCGTCGGAGCAACCCTTGGCGAAGCGGCGCAGGCGCACTACCAGATCATCATCGACGACCCGGCCGAAGTGGCCCGCCAGATGACGGCCGGGCTCAAGGCAGTGAAACAGTTCCGTCGCGAGCGCAACGACGCGTTTCACTTCAACTGGCTGCTGAAGATCGATGAAGGTTTCCAGCGCCCCTTCGACCCGACCCACGCCAACATGGCCAGCCTGCAACTGAGCCATGCGCTGCCGCCCCATGAGTTGGCGGCCAACCTGCGCCGCGCGTTCTCGGGCATTGTGGCGGGCAACGTCAAGGACAAAGGCATCCGCCTGATCGAAGAGAACGGCCCGTACGAGATCCACGGCGATGCGGCGATCATGAAACCGCTGGACGAGCTGTTGCAGGCATTCGTCGCCCAGCACCGCATGAAGTTGCCGGGCGGCGCGGCGTATGTGCCGTGTTACCGCGTGGTGCAATAACGCCATCAGTTGGTCATACGTTGTAGCGCTTTGGCCACGTTGCCGGGCGTGCTGATGCGGTGAATCGGACTAGGGTTCAGTTATTCCGATTCACACACTGCACGAGGCGCAACCTATGGACCAACGGATCTTGTCCTCCATAATTCCTTACCCTAAGGTAAGGAATATCACCATGGAGATTCTCACTATGGCAACCGCCACACTTACCTCAAAAGGGCAAATCACTATTCCCGTTCAGGTCAGGACCGCCCTGGGCCTGGAAACAGGCGACCGCGTGGAATTTGTCGAAATGGAAGACGGCCAGTTCTCGCTGATTGCGGCGAGCAAAACCGTGCATGACCTCAAGGGCCTGATCCGCAAACCCGCCAAACCCGTGTCCCTTGACGACATGAGCCGCGCCATCGCGGCGCAAGGGGCAAAAGCGCGATGATCGGCCTGGATACCAATGTGCTGGTGCGCTATGTCACCCAGGATGACCCTGTGCAATCGCCCAAGGCATCCGCGCTGATCGAATCGCTCACCACCCTGTCGCCGGGCTTTGTCAGCCTGGTGTCGGTAGTTGAACTGGTGTGGGTTCTGCAAAGTTGCTACCAATGCCTCAAGCAGGAGGTGGTGACGGTGCTGGAAACGCTTTTGCGCACCCGTGAAATCACCCTCGAGCATGCCGAGATCATCTGGCAGGCACTGCGCCGCTTCAGCGCGAACAAAGCCGATTTTGCCGACTGCCTGATCGAACGCTGCGGCCACGCGGCGGGGTGTGAGTACACGGCCACCTTTGACATTGAAGCAGCCAGGGCACCTGGCATGAAACGACTGGGCTGAACCGTAGTGTTGCGACGACATTGAGGCTTTGGTAAAAATCCCGTTCAACGTTGATCGAGAGAAAGACCCACGTGCGTACGCTTCTTCTCGCAATCCTGAGCATTGCATCGCCCTTGGCCAGCGCCAACACCATCATCTGGCCCGACCTCCCACAAACCTGCTTTGTCAGTGGCCGCTCCGCCACCAGTGCGGACGTCGATACGGGTTGTGCGGCGTTTCTTATCAATGTGAAAGGTGAAGCGGCGGGTACGCCGATCAAGCTGGATATTCCGCAGTACGCGATGCATGTCGACGAAACCACCGGCAAGGAAACGCCGGTGATCATCATCCAGGCGGAAGAGAACGGCGAGATCAAGGCGGTGGGTTACAAGGAACTGGGCACCGATCAGCTCGGTGCCGCGCTATTGCGGGAAGTTCGGCTGCTGGGTATCAAGAAGCCGAGCTAGCCTGGGGCTCAACGCACCCAGCCACCACCCTGCCAGTGGTAACCATCACTACGTTGCACCCAATGCGGATGCACGTAGCGATACCCCTCGCGCACCGGCTCCCAATGGCCGTGAACCGCAACGTAACGCCCACCCGCCCAACGCCAGTAACCGCGCGACCATACGTAGCCATAACGGACTGGCGGCTCGACTTCGATCACCTGCACGGGCGGCGGCTGCGGGGCAATCACCTCGACGTATTCACGCTGAACCGGCCTGCGTTCATGCACGACACGCTCTTGCACACACCCGGATGCCGCGACGACCACCGCCGCCAATGCCGCATAACGTAGCAACATACAAACCCCTCGGGCGTCATCGCCCTACACCTGCACCGACAAAATCCCCCCTTGCTGCAGCCACGCTCCTGCTTGGCCTGGAGTATTTTTAACAGGTCGTGTCTGTCGGGTTGCTGAACCCATCACCGCCGAAACGCTGCAACACGGCCTCGACAAATCGCCGCAGCTTGGCCGTACGCTGCCGGTTGGCGGTATAGACCAGATGCATCGGCCGACTTGGCGCATCGAAGTCAGGCAGTACCCGGACCAACTCGCCCTTGGCCAACGCCACACGCAAGAAATCTTCCGGGCCGAGGACGATACCAAAACCATCCAGCGCAGCGGACATCAGGGCCCTGCTTTCGTTGATCCGCAAACGACTGGCAACCGGCACGGTGTACGACGTCGCGCCCTGGTGAAAAACCCACTCGCGATCCGCCGGGCGAGACCAAAAGGCGTAGCCCAGGCATTCGTGGTGCTCAAGGTCTGCCGGCGTCAGCGGTAGACCTCTCGCTGCGAGGTAAGCGGGTGCCGCGCAAACCACCAGACGATAAGGCGCAAGTGGTCGCGCGGTGAGGCCGGTGGTCGCGAGGGGACCAATGCGAAATGCCACCTCGTAACCCTCCTCCACCAGATCGACGAATCGGTCGGTCAGGTGCAGGTCGATTTCCACATCCGGGTGGTCGCGTAGAAATTGGGTGATCAAGGGCATCAGGCTGTAGGAACCAAACGTCACCGGCGCAGTGACTTTCAGCTTGCCGCGCGGCGTGTCGTTCATGATCTGCGCCAGCGAGTCGGCGGCATCAGCCTCCGTCAGGATATGTTTGCAACGCTCGTAGTACGCACTACCCAACTCCGTCAGGCTTTGCCGCCGCGTGGTGCGGTTGAGCAGGCGGGCACCGAGACGTTGCTCAAGTGCCGCGACGTGTTTGGCGACCATCTGTGCCGACATGTTCAAGCGCTCGGCCGCACGGGCATAGGAGCCTGATTCGGCAGCCATCACGAAAGCCTTCATGCTTGAAAGACGGTCCATCATTCCCTACTCCCAGTAACAACAGCGACACCAGAACGATCATTTATCACCAAATGGTTGCCAATCATCATAACCACTCCCGCAATTCACTGGAGCAAGGACATGAACATTGGCGTTATTGGAGCAGGATTCATCGGGCGCGCTGTTGCCCAGTTGGCCCTGGCTGCCGGGCACGAGGTGATGTTGAGCAACTCCCGTGGCCCACAAACCATGAGCAGCGTGCTCAGCGGCATACCCGGTGTTCAAGTCGGCCGCGCGGAAGACGCCGCCAAGTTCGGCGAACTGGTGCTCATAGCGATTCCCCTGGAGCACTATCGCGCCGTGCTCCCGCAATGGCTGGAAGGCAAGACGGTGATGGATGCCAACAATTACTATCCGCAGCGCGACGGGCACATCCCGGTGCTGGACCGTTTTGAAACCACCACCAGCCGGCTGCTCGCCGACCATCTGCCACACGCGCACGTAGTGAAGGTGTTCAATGCGATCTTTGCGCCGGAGCTGACCCAGGATGCGCGCCCTCACGGCGCCACCGACCGCCGTGCGCTGCCAGTGGCTGCGGATGATGCAGCGGCAAAGGCGCAAGTGATCCGATTGCTTGATGAGTTGGGTTTCGACGCGGTGGATGCCGGTGGGCTGGATGAAAGCTGGCGATTTGAGCGGGCCAAACCGGCCTATTGTGTCCGGTTGGACCAGCACGCCTTGAAGGCGGCGCTGGCCGCAGCCGAGCGAACGGTGGAATTGCCTGCAGTCGAGCGGGTTCGCACCCACGGGTAACCTGCGCACAAAAAAAAACCGCTGACCGTTGCCGGTTCAGCGGGCTTTTTTGTTTCAGCGTGGTCCGTGGGACCACAGCTGTTTCTTACAACGCCAGGTCAGACGCCGGCTTGCTCGGCTCAGCCGCAGGCTTTGCAGCCTCGACAGCCTTTGGCGCAGCGCTTTGTGGGATCACAGGCGGTGTCGGCAGTTGCAGGACACCAGCGGTGTAGGCCCATTCCTTGGCAACCGCTTCAGGGCTGTCGTTCAGCTTGGTGCCATAGCTCGGTACGATCTGGTGCAGCTTGGCCTGCCACTCAGGGGTCGCAACCTTGTCCTTGAACACTTTCTGCAGCACGGTCAGCATGATCGGAGCCGCGGTGGACGCGCCCGGCGATGCACCCAGCAAGCCTGCAATGGTGTTGTCGGCAGAGCTGACCACTTCGGTGCCCAGTTTCAGGACGCCGCCCTGCTCTTCGTCACGCTTGATGATCTGCACGCGCTGACCGGCTTGCCACAGGCGCCAGTCTTCTTTCTTGGCGTTCGGGAAGTACTCTTGCAGCGCCTTGAAGCGGTCGTCATCCGACAGCATCAGTTGGCCGGCAAGGTACTCGACCAGCGGGTATTCACGAATACCGACTTTGGTCATTGGCCAGATGTTGTGGGTGGTGGTGCTGGTCAGCAGGTCCAGGTACGAACCTTCCTTCAGGAACTTGGTGGAGAAGGTCGCGAATGGGCCAAACAGGATCACGCGCTTGCCATCCAGCACGCGGGTGTCCAGGTGCGGAACCGACATCGGTGGCGCGCCAACCGACGCTTTGCCGTAGGCCTTGGCCAGGTGCTGCTCGGCCACGGTTGGGTTATCGGTCACCAGGAACGAACCACCTACCGGGAAGCCAGCGTATTCCCTGGCTTCAGGAATGCCGGATTTTTGCAGCAGGTGCAGTGCACCGCCGCCCGCGCCGATGAACACGAACTTGGCGTCGGTTTCGGTCTTGGTACCGTCTTTCAGGTTTTTGTAGCTGACACGCCACGAACCGTCGGCGTTCTTGGTGATGTCCTGCACTTCGCTCGACAGTTTCAGGTCGAACTTGGGCGTGGTTTGCAGGTGAGCGACGAATTGGCGCGTGATTTCGCCAAAGTTCATGTCAGTACCCAGCGGGCTCCAGGTAGCCGCAATTTTCTGGTTCGGGTCACGCCCTTCCATCATCAGCGGGACCCACTTGGCGATCTGCGCCGGGTCTTCGGAGTACTGCATGCCGGCAAACAGCGGGCTGGCTTGCAGGGCTTCGTAACGCTTCTTGAGGAACTTGATGTTGTCATCGCCCCACACAAAGCTCATGTGCGGAGTGGTGTTGATGAACGAACGTGGGTTCTTCAGCACGCCCTGCTGGACCTGCCAGGACCAGAACTGACGGGAGATCTGGAATGCTTCGTTGATTTCGACCGCTTTCGGGATCTCAACGTTGCCGTTCTTGTCTTCCGGGGTGTAGTTCAGTTCAGCCAGAGCCGAGTGACCGGTACCCGCGTTGTTCCAGCCGTTGGAGCTTTCTTCGGCGACGCCATCGAGGCGCTCGACCATCTCCATCGACCAACCCGGCTCCAGCTCATTGAGCCATACACCCAGGGTTGCACTCATGATGCCGCCGCCGATCAGCAGCACATCGACTTTCTTTGCCTCTTCCGCGTGAACGGACGTGATCCCCATCGACAAAGCCAGCCCCAGCAGGGCAGTGTTTACTTTCTTAAACATCAGTAGCACCTATGATAAAACGCCATCCGCCCCACTGCCCCTAATCATGGGCAACCCTCCTTCATGCTGCGCCAGGCAACGCACCGCGAGGTAGGGTTTGCACATTCACTTCAGGACCGCAGGGTGGGCACACAAGGCCGACGTATCGACCTCACTTTTATGTCCCTTCTGCGCTGACTTCTTATCATTATTGGCTTCAGCTACCTCGGCGACAGTCATCCGCCGGCACGTATTCGGGTGTACGTGCCGAGGAAAGCTCAGACCAAGATGGCGCGCAGAATATCATGCCCGAGGAGGATGGGGCGTCTGATGTGGACTCAGCGGTCGAATCCCGACATCGGCGGGCTACCGGAGGAAACGCCAGACCGGAGCAGATCGGAACCTTTCGCCTCCCGCCACAATCGATATTGTCATTGTCCGGTAACGCTGTAACAGCAAATGCATTTAACTAATCTACAATCATCGAAACGTATTAAAAAGGATCTCTCGTGAGAAGCATGACGAAGCCGAATAATCAATACAACGATGATGAAATAGATCTCCTGCCGTTCATCCATGCCTTATGGAAAAATAAAATAAAAATAATTATAGCCGTCGTGATTGGAGTAGTGATTGCGTTGGCTGCGTTTTACTTTTCACCCCCTAAATGGGTTGCCAGCAGCTATATCACCAAAGGCTCGTTGTTGAGTATGTACAGAGAAGTGCGCAGCACCGAAACAGTGCCCGTCTCGACGACACAACCGATAGAAATCAAGCTCTACAGCTCGATCCAGGACGATGTGTACTACATCGCCATGGGCATCATGACAGCCAACAAGGTTGACATCGTGGGCACACCCCAACCCTACGTCCATTTGGCGTCGTTCAAGGCAAACTCAAAAGAACTGGCTATATCGAAACTGAAATCGATATTGGATACCGCCAACACACAGGCCCTTGCCCTCAGCCTACCGTCCCTGACGGTTGATCACAGCCTCAGGGCATTCAACACCCTGGGTAAAGTCAAAATAAAAAACGCAAAAGCCATAACACCGTATTTGGTGGCGGGTATTTTCCTGGGACTATTAGTGGGGTGTTTATTGGCCTTACTACCCCTGCTCAAATCTCATTATGAGCGTAAGAATCGCGACTAACACTATTAATGCTGGACAGACCATAAGAACCACTATTTAAAAACAATCAGCGCATTCGCAGCGGTTTGTATTAAACACTCATCGAGGATTCGAGCGATCGTATGAAATCCCTGCGCCACCACTCACTAACGACTCTTCTACCCTGCGCATTCTACGGACCAAACCACACCTGAACGCCAAGCACCTGAAAGCCCTGAGCTCTGGCGTGAAAAGCCTTTCCTAGACGCCTCCCTTGACGTTCTTTAGCATCACCGGCTTACCTTGCGCCCCTTGAGAACAGAGCATCCCATGTCCACCCAACAAACACCTGGGCACGTACTGCCCGCGCGCAGCGCCGCCAAAATGGAAGCGGCGATGGCCGTCGGCAGCTTCGCGATTGGTACCGGCGAATTTGCGATCATGGGCTTGATGCCCGACATCGCCAGCAACCTGCACCTGAGCGAACCCCAGGTGGGCCATGCGATCAGCGCGTATGCCCTGGGCGTAATGGTCGGCGCCCCGCTGCTGGCAATCCTTGGCGCCAGGCTATTGCGCAAACATATGCTGCTATTGCTGATGGGCCTTTATGCCTTGGGCAACCTGGCGACCGCCTTCACCCCGACGTTCAGCTCCCTGGTGGCGTTCCGCTTTGTCAGCGGCCTGCCCCACGGTGCTTACTTTGGGATTGCCGCCGTAGTAGCGTCCAGCATGGTGCCCTCGGACAAGCGCGCCGGTGCAGTCGCGCGCGTAATGATGGGCTTGACTCTGGCCATGCTACTGGGCAATCCAATCGCGACTTTCCTGGGGCAGCATCTGGGATGGCGTTCGGCGTTTGCGCTGGTGAGCCTGATCGCCCTCTGCACCATCGCCCTGGTCTGGCGCTTCGTCCCCGAGCGTCATGACGAACCGCGCAGCGACCCACGCAAGGAACTGCGCGCTTTCACCAAACCCCAGGTGTGGATGGCCCTGTCGATTGGCGCCATCGGTTTTGCCGGCATGTTCTGTGTCTTCAGCTATCTGGCCCCGACCATGCTCGAAGTGACCAAGGTCGCGCCTCAGTGGATCCCCTTCGGCCTGGCCGCATTTGGCGTTGGCGGCATCATCGGCAATATTGCCGGCGGAAAGCTGTTCGATCGTATGCAGTTCCGCGCCGTGGGGTTGATATTGGTGTGGTCGATGGCCGTGCTGGTGTTCTTCCCTTTCGCTGCCGGATCGCTTTGGGGTGTGTTGCTGGGCATCGGCCTGGTCGGCACCATGGTGTCACTGGCAGCACCGCTGCAGATCCGCCTGATGGACATTGCCCACGAAGCACCAAGCCTGGCGGCGGCGTCCAACCACGCGGCATTCAACTTGGCCAATGCGTTGGGACCATGGTTTGGCGGGATCGCGATCACTGCAGGCCTGGGGTGGACCAGCACCGGCTACATTGGCGCAGCGACCGCCTTGATTGGACTGGGGCTTTACCTGGTAGCCCGGCGGATGCGCGGAGGCAATTAAACGATCGAGACGCACCTGTCAATGGAATAAAGCCCAGCTGCGGATAGTTATTTATTTATCAGACAGGTTAGGTTCAGGTTGGATCCAATAGCACCTCACGTGTAACATTCCCGTCATATTTCCTCCATGACAAGGACGTGTTTTGATTTTCCCCGACCCAGGTGTGCTTCGGAGCTTTCCAGCAACACTCGACCACCGCAACGCCAGGATTTTTCTGACACAAGAAACAGATAGCAGTGTCGAGTTGGCGATCCAGAGTCTGATCGACAGCCGACACCAGCTACCGCACCGCATCAGCGCCCCGCTTCAAGGCATGGAAAGCGACCTTTTTGCCAAGTTTCAACCCCTCGACAGCCTCAAGCCAAAATTGAGAGTGACCCTCGGACGTGCCAAGCGCGACGGCGCGTTCGATTGGCCGGTCGAAGAAGTCATCAACACCTACGGCGCACAGAAACGCGGGGCCCCCGTCGCCAACTTGCTGGGCTTTGGCTACAGGAAATCGGCGATTGGCTTGATCCAGGAGTTTTTTATCTTCACCGAAATGCTCGATGACCATCTCAATGGTCTCGAGTGGCTAAACCAGAGCCGCGACATCCGCAGCCTGATCACGCGGTCATTCGACCTGCTTCGCGCCCTGCACGAAAAAGGCATCGTGCATATGGACTTCTGGGCAAACAACGTGATGATCAATTTTGACGACGCACGCCCCGCAAAGGCAATTGATCTGGAAAACTGCTTCCTCACTCCGACGGACTACTTGGCCGAAGTATTAGCGTTTCAATTCGGGTTCTATTATCGCCGGGAAGTCTTCCGCTTTGTGATCGAACAGGAATACGACCAACTCGTCATGGACGAGTTGAGCAAATATGGCGATATCGATCGTCGTCGATTCGACAGCATCTATGCAGCAAGCAAGTATGAAAATATAAGCCGCCGAGCCAGACGGGAGATTTTTCATAAGGGCACGGTGACTACAGGGTGAGGCCAAATCCTGAATGCCATCCGGCAGCAGGGTACGGATTCAGTGACGGCAGCGCCGCAAGCATGGGGTTTACAGCGGCCTTATAGGGTATGTTGCCCCCAGGACTTTTTATCAAAATCCCGGCCAAGCGATAGTCTCAGACCTGAATATCAACTCATAAAATCACTCAGCATGTACCAAGTCCAATCGTTTAATCCCAACAAAACGGGTCGAGACTTTATAGTCGGCGATATCCACGGACACTTCAGGCTTTTAGGCATCGTTTAAAAACATCGGGTTCAATACACGTCGGCTGTTCTTCTGATGACGGGGCAGTAACACTCATTGAACTCAGTTTGTCCTGTGCGTGAAGCGGCTGATTACTTGTCGGTTCCAGGCAGGATATGTTCTTCCACATATTCAATCAGTCGACCCAAGCTGTGCTCAAACGTCTGGCCAGCGGTGTCGATGATCAGATCAGGGGCCAGCGGCGGCTCGTAAGGCGCGTCTATACCGGTAAAATCGCGAAGCTCTTTGGCCCTGGCCTTGCGGTATAGACCCTTGGGGTCACGCATCTCACAGGTTGCCAAGTCTGCCGCTATGTAGATCTCATGAAACGAAGTGTTGCAGGCGACGGCACGCGCACGCGCCCTCCCCTCACGATAGGGTGAAATAAACGCCGTGATGCAAATCATGCCCGCATCGGCGAACAGGGCCGCCACTTCACTTACCCGGCGAATATTTTCTGTTCTATCGTCTTCTGAAAAGCCCAAATTGGCGTTAAGCCCCTTGCGGACATTATCCCCGTCAAGGGTGTAGCACGCGTAACCCGACCTCAACAGGTGAGCCTCCAACGCCATCGCCAGACTCGACTTGCCAGAGGCGGAGAGCCCAGTGAACCAAAGTACAGCGCCGGGATGCCCCATGTAATGGGCACGCTCAGCCTGGCTCACATGGTGGCTGACAGAAGTCAAATTCTGGTTATTGACCGGCGAATTCATAAAATAGTCTAGCGCCTCACAACACATTGATTATGTCCGCCCGAGCATTCCACTCGGCAACGTTTTATTGTAGCTGGCAAACCTCGACGTCACCGCACCAGGCAATCAGCCAAAACCTCTTCCAAATACCCAGATAGATATTCGGCTGGAAAGGCGTGGGCTGCGCGTACTCCACCAACTCTGGCTGTTCAGCGCTGCATGGCCCAACTCACCTGGCTGAGCCAGCTCGGTCTCCCGTCGCTTAGCCCTGGCCTGGGCGACCGGCTTACAATCGAAGGCTCGGCTTTCCTGATAAACTGTCTTGCCATCCCGATTGATCCGTATCTGCGCCGCGTAGGCTGTCGAGTTGTCCTTGCGCTTACGTGCTGTGATCGTGCCCATTTCCAGTTGCTACATTGCCGAATGTCGATCGCTACTACGTAGCTACCGACTTCAGAAAACAAGGGAACACGGGTAAAAACCGCCGTATAAAAGATCAGTATTAATGAACTCCGAAAAAGCCGAATCCCCAGCAAACGCTAACCTTTCCCACTCCGAGCCCTCTCGCCGCTTCAGCGTCGCGCCGATGATGGATTGGAACGACTAAACCTACAGACCTTATAATCCGCCCCCTCCGACCCCACTCAAAAAAACCTGTACCACTTTCGTACCACGGTGCATATCACAAGCGATAGTTCCACCCTCCTATCTGCCTAGTAGCTTTACGCTTATCCTTCGTTTACCGGGGCTTGCTTTTGCAGGTCATTTCCCGCAACACGAGGAGTCAGCATGGCAAATGAAGGCAACGTAGGTGTGGCGTATTTGATTGAATGCGCCGAGCGCGCGACGACCGACCGCCAACGCAGTGCGATCTATGCGGCACTCGCCGAGGCCGGGGGCGATGCAGCGCAGGAGTATCTGGTTGAGCTGGCTCGCTATGAAAAGTCGGAGACCAAAAAGGCTACGCTGATCAAGCTGATCGGAAAGGCCAGCCGGGAGTAATTTCGTTACCAATAACGCCGCGCATGTTCAAAAGGCCCCCGCATCTAAGCCAGGTGTGGGGCCTTTTTTTTGGCACTGCGGAAACCAACACCGTCAGGGCTGTTATGCGCCGTGTCGCGCTGCAATGCTGATCGATAGTGCCTGTCGCTCCAATCCCAGCAAGCTCGACAACTGACTGCATTTATAGCTTTAGCGCGCGCGAAAGTGAGACGGATGAGCAGTGCGCAATCATGCATGCGGCGTCAGTTCATCCCCCGGCCTAGGTACATTCAGGATTTTCATGTTGACCCATGGGAAACAGGTTAGGAGGGTTAGTTTTTTGCTGGATGCTGTGAAAGCCTTGTCTGATGCGGGTTTGCGAAGATTTGGTGAAGTTAGCTTTTGGTTAGCGATGGTAATTACCTAACCTTTATTGATGTTAAATATTCAATATTTTTATTCCTTTAAAAACAGACAGTTACAGACTCCTAACTTTTAACCTAACCCAACCTAACCCATCGAAGTTAGGTCTCTAGTCCAGCAAATACGGGGCCTCCAGCCGAACACACCCCACTCAAAAAAAACCTAACCCTTTTCCCGAGGCACCAACTGGATTTGGCTGCTCATGAGCGTTTGTGAGCTTTTGAGAAAACTGCCCACCTTCGCAGGGTTCCGCAGGCTTTTAACCTCCCCACAACGCCGAGCAAAGCCCCAGCCTGGGCCGCTGTGAATGGTCCGCAGGCGCGCAGAAAAAACGACCCATTTAGCCCGCAGGCGAGGTGGGGGGACGACGGCGCGCGCCGGGTGGTGAAGCACGCCACTGTCCCGGTGTGGCACGCCTGTGGCCCTGAGTGTGGCACGCCAACTCCCCACGCTACCGGCAGCTCTCTGGGTTCCGCCAGCGCTGCCCCCGAAGCCCCGTGCTTATTGGCCCGCGCGGCCGCTTTGGCTTGCCGTGACACCCTGCAAATGCTATGTTGGACTGGGCTTTTTCATGCTGCTGAAGGGCAAACTTTCATCTATCCCAGCTGACTTTTTCTGACCCAAAGCCCCCCTCCCTCCTACAGTTCGTCGCCTCAAATCGCGTCATGGGCAAACCTCGATTACTGTACGCACATACAGTATTGGATTCGCCCCCATGAATAACGATGAAGACACCCTCGGCTGGCTTGGCCTCCCTACCCCATTGCAAATGTACCGACAGCACTGCCGCCTCCTGGAGAACGAGATCCAGGACCTGAACGTGCAACTGCGCAAAGCGCGGGAGGATGTTTTCGGAATCAGTCAGATGCTGCTGACTACCCAGGCGAAGAACGCCGAGTTCGCCGGATACCTCCGTCAGAGAGGCGGCGAAGCGGCTGAGATGCGAAAGCAGATCGACACGCTGACGATGTCATTGAGCGCAAGTCAGCGTGAAGTCGAAGGCCTGAAGCGAATCGTCAACGAGATGAGACCTCGACCGACCACGATTGTCTAAGATCAAACGGAAGGAGGGATTGGCTATGTGCGGAAGGCTGTCGCAGTACAGGGGAATCCACGACTTCGTTGCGGCGCTGAGCATGCCCAACGCCCTGGCAAACTCAGTGGGTGACCAACCGATCGAACGGTACAACGTTGCTCCGACGACCCAGGTGGCATTGCTGCACCTGCAATGTGAACTGCTGCACGCTGATCCAGTTCGCTGGGGATGGCGACCGCATTGGGCGAAAGACCGCGCCGCACCGATCAACGCACGCGCCGAGAAGGTAGCCCACGGCCCATTCTTCCGAGCGATCTGGCCGTACCGTGCGATCACGCCTATCGACAATTGGTTTGAGTGGGTGGATGAAGGTGGACCGAAGAAACAGCCCTACCTGATCCGCAGGCGGGACGGTGCGCCGATCTTTTGCGCGGCCATCGGCCAGTTTCCAGACGCGAATGAAGGCCAAGGCGAGCATGACGGCTTCGTGATCATCACCGCCGACAGTGCCGGCGGCATGGTGGACATTCACGACCGTAGGCCCGTGGTACTAACGCCGAGCCTAGCCCGCGAATGGCTGGACCCGGCAACGCCAAAAGAGCGTGCCGAGCAGATGGTGTTGCACCAGGGCGAGCCGGCCGAGGCCTTTGAATGGTTCAAGGTCAGCACCGCCGTGGGCAACGTGAGAAACAAGGACGCCAGCTTGATCGAGCGAGTGCCCTAGAAAAGCCCCCCCAATACTGCTGGCTCCCAATTCATAATCACCAGCTCACCGCTAACCTCGCTTTTCCCCTGCCGTTGGTTCGCCGTGCTGTAGCGGATGTCCACCGTTTCAAAGTGAAACCCATCAAACACACGCCGAATATCAGGGTGGTCGTTGATGCTGACCATCACCTTCCCCTTGCAGCGCCGCATGAACTCGGCCATCCGCTCGTAGTTTTCAAAGGGAAAATCCACCCCGTAGCCGGCGGTCTGCCAGTAAGGCGGGTCCATGTAGTGGAAGGTGTGTGGCCGGTCGTAGCGCTCGGCACATTCCAACCAGCCCAGGTTCTCAACATAGGTCCCGGAGAGGCGCTGCCATGCAGCGGATAAGTTCTCCTCGATCCTCAGCAGGTTTATCGCCGGCCCGGTGGTGGCCGTGCCAAAGGTCTGCCCACTGACTTTCCCCGCGAATGCATGGTGCTGCAGGTAGAAAAACCGCGCAGCCCGTTGGATGTCGGTGAGCGTTTCCGGCCTGGTCATCTTCTGCCATTCGAACACCTGGCGGGAGCTGAGTGCCCACTTGAACTGGCGCACGAACTCTTCAAGGTGGTTCTGCACCACGCGGTACAACGTCACCAAGTCGCCATTGATGTCGTTAAGGACTTCAACCGGCGCGGCCTGGGGCCGCATGAAGTAAAGCGCGGCGCCGCCGGCAAAGACCTCGACGTAACATTCATGTGGCGGGAACAGCGGAATAAGGCGATCTGCCAGGCGACGCTTGCCGCCCATCCACGGGATTATCGGTGTGCTCATAAGTGATCCTTGTTTCGACAATTGGATTCGCTTAGGCTTCGCACCCCCTGCGCAGTGGGGCGAGGCCTTGGTTGGAGCACTCGGCTGGTTCGAGTGTTTCAGCGTCGAACCGGTGTTGACGCACCGGTTCGTCGCCTCGTTTACTGCGCGGGGGTACTACTTCCCCCCGGTTGGAAGCTCAAATTCCTTGAAGCTGACGACCTCTTCACCTAGCCACTCGTTTACCTGGGCCAGCCTCGCCTGCAGCGGTTCCAGTTCGTTGACCGCCCAAACCTCAGCAGCCTCCCGCAACGAACCAAACCCGCCTGCGTTCTGCGGCACGATGCCCATCAACTGCGGCGGAATGCGCAACGCCGCAAGCAGATCGTCGCGGCTGATGTTCTTGATCGAGCTGAATTCATCCTTGGCCGCAACCTCGCTCACCGGGATGAGCTGAATGCCGTCCTTCTTACCAGCCGGGGCGTACACAAATAAGTTGCGGAAGTTGCCAGGCCCTTTGGAGTTCTTCAGGGCGGTGCGCAGCGAGTCGATGTCCTCTTCCTTCTGCGCCGCGTCGGTCATGTACAGGATGAAACCCGCGTGGCTGCCGTTGTTGTAGTACTTGCGCCGGAACAGCGTGGCGCTCTCGTTGAGCAGCGCACTTTGCAACGCCGCCAACCACTCCGGCAGGCCGTAGATCTCCTGATTGATATCAGCCTCGCGCAAGTGGCAGATCGAGCCAGGTGCAAACTCGTGCTCATCCTTCCACCCTCGCACTTGGAAATAGGTCTCCATGTCCACGCCCCGGCGCATGTACTTCGCCAGTGGCGGCAGCAAGCCCATAGTGTTGCGGAGCATGTTGTTGCGCTTTTCGAGGTAGCAGTTGCCACACCAGAGCCAGTCCAGGGCGAACTGTTCGAAGGCCTGGCGGCTCAACAGCCGGTGGGGCACGAACGTGCGGGCGAGCATGTTGCGCTTGAAGTTCAGCCCAGACTGAAGGTACACGCTGGCCCGCGTCGTCTTCGCCAGGCCATCCATGGACATCGGAGTTTCGAACCAACGCCCGTTGGCCCAGCACTCCAGATAGTCGAGAATTTCCCGACTATCCAGTACCGGTGTTGGATCACCGAAAGTGAACGCCTCAACCGGCCCGGATTCAGGCGGTAGCAAGTCCCCTTCAATGGGTGGCTGAGCGGTGGCCAGCTGGGTTCCGCGCTTACGTCTGCTCATCAGTAGGACTCCATAAATCCGGTGTTCGCCGTGGTCTGCCCTTCGAGGGGTTCGTTGTGCAGTGCGTGGAACGTTGCCCACGCCAAATCGGCATGGCCGGTTTCGTCAGTGCGACCGGCCGTGTAAGTAAACTGGCGCCCGGAGGCGGTGATTGTTTTGCGGATCGCCATCAGGGACTGGGCCAGGTCGGTCCAGCCAGCATCGAACTCCAACCGTCCGTTTTTAATGACGTCGTAGGCCTTCAGCACCAGGCGGGTTTTGACTTCGGGCGAATAGCTGAACGCGGTGATGTTCGGGAAGAATTGCTTCACCAGCTGGGCCACGCCTGAGCCCATGCCAGTGATGTCGATACCGATGTAAGTAACCCAATAACGCTTCGTGACCTGGCGGATCGCCTCAGCCTGGGCCGCAAAGTCCATGCCCCGGAACTGGTGTTTCTCCAGCACCCGGAACTTGCCACCCGGCACCATCGGCGGTGCGATCACCACCAGGCCGGCGCTGTCGCCACTCTCGGCAGGGTCGTAACCCACCCAGACCTGACGATCCCCAAACGGCCGCGCAGCAAACGGTTTGTAGTCCTGGGCCCACAGATCCCAACTGTCCACCATGCAGGGCTGCAACATCGCCAGCGGGAAAATACTCGCCCCGTCGTCGATGAACTGGCACATCAGTAGGTTCTGGAAGGCCTCGGCATCGTATTCCTGGCGCAGCTCGTCAAGGTCGAACAGGTCGCAGCCACGGTCTTCCGCGTCCAGGATGGTGACGATCTGCCGCCAGACCCGGTCCTCGCAAAGCCGCCCCTGTTGCAGGGCGTTGTGGGAGACGTCGATCTTGACCCGTTGTGCCGCCGGTTTGCCCTTGTTGAACCGTTCACCGGTCCAGAACGTATAGGCTTCGTGCGCCATGCTGGAAGGCGTCGAGAAGTAGGTGCGCCGATATTGCTTCTGCATCGCCATGCCGCTGGCGACCTTGTTGAGTTCCTTGAACTTGAACGTCCAGAAGAATTCGTCGAAGTAGAAATTGCCGTGGTAGCCCTGAGCCGTGCGGGCGTTGGTGCCGAGGAAGTGCAGCTCTGCGCCATTGCCCAGAATGATCGGGTCGCCTGTCAGCTCGACACCGACCACCTCGCGGGCAAAGGCTTGGATGTAGGCCTTGAAGATGTGCGCCTGGTTTTTCGAGGCAGATAGGAAGATCTGATTGCGACCGGTAGTCAGCGCATCGATCAGCGCTTCACGGGCGAAATAGTACGTCGCGCCGATCTGCCGTGACTTGAGGATTGCACGGGTCCGCTGATTGCCCGCCTTGTACCAATCCAGCTGATAGCCGAAACAGCCGTCAATGAACGCTTCTGTCAGCTTTTCGATGTGCTCTTCGTCGAACTCGTTGCGCTTCGGTGCCTTCTTCGGCCCCTCGTTGCGTTTGGCCAGGTTCGGGTTCAACTCGGTTTCGGTACCGCCATCGTTGAAGCGCTGAATGCGGGCCTGCCGCTCCAATTGGCGGTGCAGCAGGTCAATTTCCTTGTAGTCCGATCCTGACTTCGGGTCCTTGAGGATCAGTTGCACCAGGCGCGCTTCCGTCGCTGCCTGGATGCGCTCCAGGGGTGTCGCCCGGTCCCATTCGTCGCGGGCCTTCCAGCTGTGCAGGGTTTTTTCCTTCTCCCCGATCAGCTCGGCGATCTCGCACACGCGATAGCCCTGCCAGTAGAGGTGCTTGGCATGGCGGCGGTGATCAGTGGGCAAATCGACGATGGCATTCATGGCGCAGATGCTGCCGCCCGCGCGCGTACAGTTCCCGCGCCGGTCCTTGTAGTCCTGCGGCCTACAACTGCGCCTCGTTGCCCGTCGCGCTCGCGCTCAACAACATGCGCTCATCGCCAAGGCACACAGCCACCGCACTGAGGATTCACGCATGGCCGGCAAAACCGACACCCCAACCAAGAAACATCGCTCCAAGTTCTTCCGCGTCGCCGTCGAAGGCGCCACCACTGATGGCCGCCAGATCGAACGCCAATGGTTGGTCGATGCCGCCGAGACCTACAGCCCCAACACTTACGGCGCCAGGGTCTGGATCGAGCATATGCGCAGCATGCTGCCCGACAGCCCGTTCCGTGCTTACGGCGATGTGGTCGCGCTGAAGACTGAGGAAGTCGAGATTGCCGGCGCCAAAAAGCTCGCCCTGTTTGCCCAAATCGAACCCACCGCCGACCTGATCACCATGAACAAGGCGCGGCAGAAGCTGTTCACCAGCATCGAGATTCGCCCAAAGTTCGCCGACACCGGGCGCGCTTACCTGGACGGCATCGCGGTCACTGACACTCCCGCAAGCCTGGGTACCGAAATGCTGACCTTCAGCGCCCAGAACCCGACCATGAACCCGCTTGCAACCCGCAAGCGCGACCCTGGCAACCTGTTTTCCGAGGCGGTCGAGATCGAACTGGAATTCGAAGAAGTTGAGGACGAAAACGGCAAGGTCGTAGGCCTGTTCAACCGCGTTCTCGAACTACTCGGCAAGAGCAAGGACAAGGAAGGCAAGGACGCCACTCTTTTCACTGAACTCGGTGAGGCCGTTGAAGCCATGGCCGAGCACGTCGCCAACCAGGGCGAAGCATTCACGGCGGAAAAATCTGCTCGTGAAAAGCTCCAGACAGCCCACGACAAGCTGTCCGCCGACTTCACGGCGCTGGTCGCCAAACTCGAAAAAACCCCGGACACCACCGGACAGAAACCGCAGTACTCCGTTCGCCCGCCGGCTACGGGCGGTGACGGCGCACTCGTCACCGACTGCTGATCCACACCACGGACAACACCCAGCCAAGGAACATCGGAGAACACCATGCGTAACGATACCCGCGTCCTGTACAACGCCTACCTGCAACAACTCGCGCAACTGCACGGCGTGAGCGACGTCACCACCAAGTTCACCGCTGCCCCAAGCGTCGCACAGACACTGGAAACCCGGATTCAGGAATCCAGCGAGTTCCTCAGCGCTATCAACGTGTTTGGCGTTTCGGAGCAGTCGGGTGAAAAAATCGGCATCGGTATCGACGGCACTATTGCCAGCACAACCGACACGACCCAAAAGGACCGCGAGCCCCGCGACCCGAGCGGTCTGGATAGCCGTAAGTATCTCTGCACCCAGACCAACTTCGACACTGGCATCCGTTACCAAAAGCTCGACCAGTGGGCCAAGTTCAAGGACTTCCAAGCCCGCATTCGCGACGCAATCATTAAAGCCCAGGCCCTCAACCGCATCATGATCGGCTGGAACGGCATCAGTCGCGCGGAGACCTCCAACCCAGCCACCAACCCAATGTTGCAAGACGTGAACATTGGCTGGTTGCAGAAAATGCGCCTGGAAAACGCCGCCCGCGTGTTGCACGAAGTGGTCGGCGGTAGCGGAAAAATCGAGATCGGCACAGGCAAGGACTTCGAAAACATCGACGCCCTGGTCGTCAGCATGGTCAACGAGTTCATCGAGCCCTGGTATCAGGAAGACACCGATCTGGTGGTGATCTGCGGCCGCCAACTGCTGGCCGACAAGTACTTCCCGATCATCAACAAAACCCAAGCCCCGACCGAGATGCTCGCGGCCGACATCGTCACCAGCCAGAAGCGCATCGGCAACTTGCCAGCCGTGCGCGTGCCGCACTTCCCACCGAACGGCCTGTTGGTGACCCGCCTCGACAACCTGTCGCTCTACTGGCAGGAAGGCACCCGCCGCCGCACCGTCGTGGACAACGCCAAACGCGACCGCATCGAGAACTTCGAATCGGTCAACGAAAGCTACGTGATTGAAGACCTGGGCTGCGCTGCCATGGCCGAAAACATCACCCTGAGCTGAGGCAGGCGATCATGACCAACCCTTGCCGCCATCACTTCCAACGCGTCACAGCAGCCATCGCAGCGGCTGCTGTGGCTGGTCCTGCCATGACCATGGAAGGCGCATCTATTTACGAGCTGCACCTCGCGAAGCTACAGCAGGACTACCTGCGCCTGAAACAGGTGCAGTCGATCGAAGGGAAGGCAGAGCTAAAACGGCAATTGCTGCCTGAATATGTGCCGTACGTGGCAGGTGTCCTTGCCGAAGGCAAAGGCGCGCAAGACCAAGTACTCACCACTCTGATGGTGTGGCGAATGGATGCCGGCGACTTTTCCGGCGCCCTGGACATTGCGCAATACGTGATCAATCACTCTCTGCTGATGGCTGATCGCTTCGAACGCACCACGGGCACCATCGTCGCGGAAGAAATTTCCGAAATGGCCCTGAAGACTCAGAAGGCGGGAGGCTCTTTTGATCTGGATCTGCTGCTACGCACCGAGCAGATCGCGGGGCAAGAGGACATGCCCGACCAGGCCAAAGCCAAGCTGCACCTGGCGTTAGGCAAAGCGTGCGCCGAGAAGGTTTCCGACGATGAAACCCCGGAAACCAAGGTGATCGCCATCGGCTACCTGGAATCTGCCAAGAACTACCTGGCTCGCGCCATTGAGCTGCACACCAACTGCGGCGGCAAAAAGGATCTGGAGCGCGTTGAACGCCTCCTCAAAAAATACGCTGCTCCCAGCAGCTAACCGAGCGTCCCCACGCACCCCGCCGGCTCGGGGCGGATCGGCCAGGCCGCTCCTCCTGAACGTGAAGCCCCGACCACCGGCGATCTATCGGAGCAGTCATGAACACCGCCTTTGCCAACCTCTTTCAGACTGATTTCACTCCCACGGAATCCGAACGGCGCCTGTCAGCTGCTGCTGAACAGTACGTCGCCGAAACAGAGGCTTATGACCGCACCGTCTGCACTGGCCCCATCAAGCACGGGTCCATCATGCCGGCCACCCCACGCGAACACAGCCTTGTGAATCGCAACGCCATGCGGGCAATGGACTACCTCTGTACGCAGCACCCCGAATTCACCCGACAGCAGATCCGCCGCGCAATATCCCGCGTGGATCTCCGAGGCCCTTCCCTGTGAGCGCATTTGTAGCCAGCGGCCCAGTCACCGGCGGTCACATCAACACCGACCCGTTTTGGCCCTCGATCGACCTGGACAACTTGCGCGCCACCCTGCGCATCGACGCCAGCGTCACCCCGGCTCGCCTGGAGACTGCCGTGATCGCTGCCGCCATCAACCTCAACCGCGAACTGAGGATGTGGAAGGCCAAGCACCAGGCCGCCGGCTACACCACGTTGGCCGACGTCCCCGACGACAAAATCAACGACGTGTCGGTCCAGGCCCACCTCTACCGTCGCGCGATCGAGGCCGGTACCGGCGCCGAAGTCTGTGAGCGGTACCGCGACTACAGCGCGACCAACACCGGCAGCGACAAAGCCGAAGAAACCGCCCCAACCATCGACGACTACCGCCGAGATCTTCGCTGGGCTGTCCGTGACTTCCTCGGAATCAGCCGCACCACCGTGGAGCTGATCTGATGCCCGTCGCCGTTCGCACCAACCAAAACGACACCGTTGACGCCCTCTGCTGGCGGTTCTACGGCCGCACCGCCGGTGTTACCGAGGCCGTGCTTGAGGCCAACCCCGGCCTGGCCGACCACGGCCCCATCCTGCCGCAAGGCCTTGTCGTCAACATGCCCGAAGCCCAAACCACCGCGCCCCAGCGGCAGATGGTGCAGCTATGGAACTGACCCTCTGCATCCAAGGAAAACCCCACCATGGCTGATCCGACTTCCAGCGTTGTGACTGGGCTGCTCATTGGTTTGGGCCTGTCCACCGTAACGCCCGTCATCGACGACGGGGCGCTGTTCGGCGCCGTCCTCGGCGCATGGCTGGTGACCAGCCTTAAGCGCGACCTGAAGGTCTGGCAACGCCTGGGCTCGCTGTTTCTGTCGGCTGGGGTGGGCTACTTGTTCGCGCCCATGGCCTTGCAAGCAATCCCGTTCATCACCAGCGGCGGCAGCGCGTTTCTCTGTGCCCTGGTGGTCATCCCGATCAGCATCAAGCTGATGGTGTGGGTGGAAAAAGCGGACATCTGGGACATCTGGCGGCGCATCCGAGGGGGCACCTGATATGCCGAACATCGAACTGGCTGTTCAACTCATCACGGCCGTCGCCTACCTGCTGAGCGCCTTGCGCCTGGCCTGCTACACCCGAGGCGATGCGCGGTATCGGCGCAGCATCTCGCTGCTGGCGAGCCTGTTTGGCTCGGCGCTGTGCATCTGCGGCCTGGAGATCCTGCTGAATCGCCAGCCCACCAGCCTCTGGCAAGCCGTGTCCATCGTGCTGCTCTGCACCCTGATTTTCCGTTCACGCGGCAACGTCGCCGCCCTGTTGAGGCCCAGCGCATGACCACCACCCTTCGCCACGGCGACCGCTCGCAAGCGGTACTGATCCTGCAAAAAAACCTCGTCAAACAAGGTGCCAAACTGACGCCGGACGGTGACTACGGCGACGCCACCGAAGCCGCCGTGCGTGCCTACCAGCTCAAAGTCGGCCTGGTCGCTGATGGTGTCGCCGGCACCAAGACCCAAGCCAGCCTTGCCGGTGGCGACTGCGCCCTGTTCCTGCGCAACGCCGATCTGGTGACCGCTGCCGATCGCCTTGGCGTGCCACTGGCGAGTATCTACGCGGTCAACGAGGTGGAATCCAAGGGCAAGGGCTTTCTCGACAACGGCAAGCCGGTGATCCTGTTCGAACGGCACGTCATGTACCGCCAGCTCGCCAAGGCCCGCCACCCAGGCGACGACCCGGCCGAACTCAAACGTCACGCCGACCAACTCGCGGTCGCCAGCCCTGCCCTGGTCAACCCGAAGTCCGGCGGGTACAGCGGCGGTACCGCCGAACACCAGCGCCTGGCCATGGCCCGCCTGATCGACGACACCGCCGCGCTGGAGTCCGCTTCCTGGGGCGCCTTCCAGATCATGGGCTTTCACTGGCAGCGCCTCGGCTATGCCAGCGTGCAGGACTTTGTCGCGGCGATGAGTGCCGGCGAATCGCAGCAGTTCGATGCCTTCACGCGCTTCATTGAAACCGACCCGGCGCTGCACAAGGCGCTGAAGGCGCGCAAATGGGCCGAGTTCGCCAAGCTCTACAACGGGCCGGATTACCTTCGCAATCTGTACGACACCAAGCTCCAGCGCGCCTACGAGCGGCACGCGGGCTGCGAGTGCGGGCAAGGGGTGGCGGCATGATCGACTTCGACGCATTGGAAAAGCTGCGGGTACAGGACGGCGATGTGCTGGTGGTGCCGGAATCGACAGGGCATGACGATATGCAGCTGTTGGCCGAGTCCATCCAGATCATGAACGGCGCCCGGGCGGTGGTCGTGCGCGGGCCGATCAAGCAACTCGACACCGCTGGCATGAACAAACTCGGCTGGTACCGCGCATGAAACCAAAAATCGCTTACCTCGAAATTTCGCCACGCATGAGCGGCAAGACCGCCCGTTTGATTGGCTTCGCAAATCAGCTGAAAAGCGAGGGAAGGACGGTGATCTTCGTCACCCCTATGGCTAAGGCAATGCCATTCCCACCGCAGATGCCGGGGGTCATTGTCTTGTCTGATGGTCAAGCCCCTCCCCGTGGTACCGACTTGTCGGACGCTGTTTGGATCTACGACGAATTTGATTTTCTCAAATCAACCAAACTACGCGACGGCGCCTACTACGCGACAACCGCAAAGCGCTTTAGAGAACTTGGGGTCGACAGCCCTGAAAATGATTTGCTGCTTGAGCTGATAGAGGCCAACGGCAACCGGTTTGAGCGGCATTTTTTGTTCTTCGGATTGCGGCCGGACAGCTGGTTTACCGACGGACGTGCCTTCCACACCGACGAGCAGTTCCGGCTGTCTTTTATTGGCGAGTTCCTGAAATGAGCGCCCTGCGCCAGGCCCTGTACGGCATTGCCCTGCTCGGCGCCCTGGCGCTGTTGATCTGGGGCCAGGAAGCGCGCATCAACGTCGCCGAAGGCAAAACCGAGCTGGCAAAGGCTGCGGCCAAGACCGCCCGTGACGACGCCGACCGCAACCTTGAAACCGCCAAAACCCTCACCTCCACCCTTAAACAGGAACGCGATGCACAGAGCCTCCTGCGCAGCCAGCAGGACCAACTGCGCTTGGGCCTGGCGAAGCGCGAGCGAACCATAAAGGAGCTGAAACTTGAAAACGACGAACTTCGCAAATGGGCTGATCAGCCTTTGCCTGACGCTGCTCGCCGGCTGCGCGAGCGCCCCGCCCTCACCGGCGCCGCCGCTTATCGTGACTGGCTGTCCGGCCGTGACGCCGTGCGTGCTGCCGGCGACCAGCCCGCTCAATAACGGCGACCAACTCACCGACCAGGACCGCGCCGAAGCCGCCTGGGCCGAGTGCGCCGCCCAGGTCGATATGGTCTACAAACACCAACAGGCGAACCCATGAACAAGCACGAAAGCCTGCGCGCCCACCTCTTGGCCACCGTCGCCGAGTTGAAGCACGACCCCGACCGCCTGTTGATATTCATCGACAACGGCAAGGTCCGTTGCACCGCCGCACATACGCTGTCGTTTGAATACAGCTTCGATCTGCAGATCATCCTCACCGCATTCGCCGGCCACCCTGACAGCGTGTTCCTGCCCATCCTGGCTTGGCTCAGCGTCAACCAGTCCGAGCTGCTGGAGAGCCTGGACAAGGTCAAAAATGGCATCCAGTTCGAAGCCGACATCCTCGACAAGGAAAAAGTGGACCTCAGCATTACCTTGCCGCTGACAGAGAAAGTCATCGTAGGCAAGGATGCCCAGGGCAACACCACCGTGAAGCACCCGAACGAACCGCAGTACGTGGTGGGCTACCTCGATCCAAACTGGAAGCCGGGGGCCCAGGGCAACACCAGCGAATGGCGGGTGCCTGATGGCGAATAACCTGGAAGCGCTGGAGACCTGGGCGTCGGTGCTGCTGGAACGGCTGGAACCGGGGGAGCGCAGCAAACTTACCCGAAGCATTGGGCAGGAGCTGCGCCGTAGTCAGCAGAAGCGAGTGATGGCCCAGGAGAACCCGGACGGGAGCAGGTTTGCGCCGCGTAAGCAGCGGAACCTGAGGGGGAAGCAAGGGCGGGTCAAGCGGAAGCTGGTGATGTTCAAGAAGCTGCGTACCGCGTCGTATCTGAAGGTCCGTGGGGATAGCAATACCGTGTCGGTGGGCTTCACCGGACGCGTTGCCCGTATTGCCAGGGTTCACCAATATGGGTTGAAGGATCGGGCGGAACGTAGTGCCCCTGATGTGCGTTATGAACAGCGAAAGGTTTTGGGGTTCACGGATGTTGACCTTGACTTTATTCAAGATCACCTGCTTGCATATCTAACAGCACAAAAATCATAGTTAGTGGAGGCCGAACTCATATAAACTCGTCGACCACTGGCGGTTTCACATTGGGAGCACACATGGACTTAGTGATAAATTTAATTGGAGCAGTGGCCAAAATCTTATGGCCAATTCTAGGTTTCACCATATTATTAACTTTCAGAAAAGAATTATCAGAGATACTCAGGCGAATTAAAAAAGGCAAAGTTCTTGGTCAAGAAATAGAGCTATCGGGTTCTTTAGAAGAATTAAGACTTTCAGCAGAAACCACAAAAGTCGTCGCTGAAAGCATTCCTTCTTTAGATCCAGAACCGACCACAGCAATTTTGGAACAGACCGAACAAGACGAGATCAAGCATATTTTAGATGAAGCCACAAAATCACCTAGAGTTGCATTAATCAC
Source organism: Pseudomonas sp. RP-B7 (assembly GCF_059803535.1). Classification (NCBI taxonomy): domain Bacteria; kingdom Pseudomonadati; phylum Pseudomonadota; class Gammaproteobacteria; order Pseudomonadales; family Pseudomonadaceae; genus Pseudomonas; species Pseudomonas sp. RP-B7. Next base: position 117,515 of record NZ_JAPFHC010000012.1, on the reverse strand, counting down.
GCTTAGTGGGTACATCGATATCGCTGCCCGTAGAGCACTTGCAAGCACTGGACATTTAAGTAACCATCGCGTTTCCTCTACTGAAACCATGGAAAAACTCAGTAAAAGTGTCGGCGGACTTTCCGATAGCATCCTCAATTCAACCAAGCTATTCATGATGGTCAGAAACAAACTGATTCATACAAAGGAAGCTTCTGAGGACGATGTAATAAGCGCGCTTGACTCTGGAATAACCATACTGAGAGCCCTCAAAGCGCTCCCTATACAAAAAAATATTGTACGCCATGTAAGGGTCCCGTTATTTAAAGACCCAGGATGCCAGATTACAGTTGGCGGTCTTGGTGTGATTTTAGAGTTAGTAGGTCCGGGAGGCATTAAAAAGAACCAAATAATTTTTCCGACTCTTCGCGATTGGTTTGAAGTTGGTCAGGCAGTCAGTTGGGAATGGGATCTTTCAAACGTCTGGCAGGAGACTTGGTATATAGAGCCAGAGACAGGAGCAAAAACAATGGGTTGGCACAGCTCTGGAGAGTTTATTGGGCGATCGCTCGACTCCATTTAAACCACTCAAATCGCAACCTCTGAGCCATCGCTTGTAACCATCCGTAATACAAGCAGCAATCGCTGCACTCCCGTACGCGTGGCGCCACCATCGGCGCCATGAACGACTTCGCCGCCCTCTCCCGCATGCTCGAAAACCTCATCCGCTTCGGCGTCATCGCCGCCGTGCAGATGGAGCCCCCGCGCGTGCAGGTAAAAACCGGTTCACTGACCACCACCTGGCTACCCTGGCTCGCCCTGCGCGCCGGTGCTGATCGGGAGTGGGACCCGCCCACCGTCGACGAACAGGTCATCCTGTTCAGCCCATCCGGCCAGCTCGCCAACGGCGTCGTCATCACCGGCCTGCCCAGCGACCACATCCCCGCCAACGGCAACCGCGCCGGCCTGCACCGTCGTACCTACGCCGATGGCGCGGTGATCGAGTACGACAGCGTCGACCACCACCTGAGCGCCATCCTGCCCGACAGCGGCACCACCAGCCTGGTCAGCAAGGGCGGCATCAACATCATCGGCCCGATCAATCACCAGGGCGACTACAACCAAACCGGCAACCAGAACGTGGTCGGCCTGGTGACCGTTTCCGAAGACGTGGTCGCGGCCAATATCAGCTTGGTCAAGCATCTGCACATCGGCGTAATGCCAGGCAGCGGGAAAACGGGGAAACCAGAATGAACCGAGAAACCGGCGGCGCCATCAGCGAACTGAGCCTCATCAGCCAGTCCATCAGCGACATCCTCACCACCCGCATCGGCACCCGCATCATGCGCCGCGAATACGGCAGCCTGATCCCCGAGCTGGTCGACCACCCCTTCAACGACGCCACCCGCCTGCGCGTGTACGCCGCCGTTGTCATGGCGCTGATGCGCTGGGAGCCGCGTATCAGCCTCAGCAGCGTTCAGTTCATCGGCGCGAACCTGCAAGGCCGGGCGGTGTTGGAGTTTGAAGGCAGCCTGGTGGACACCAATGAGGCGCTGAGCCTGAGCGTGCCGCTGCAAATGGGTGGCAGCGTATGAATTCCTTTGCCGCGATTGACCTCAGCCAGCTCCCGGCGCCGCAGATCGTCGAGCAGATCGACCTGGAGCTGATCCTGGCCGAGCGCAAGGCGTACATGATCAGCCTGTGGCCGGTCGAGGAACAGGCGATGATTGCCGCCCGCCTGAAGCTGGAATCCGAGCCGCTGACCAAGCTGCTGCAAGAGAACGTCTACCGCGAAGCAATCTGGCGGCAGCGGGTGAATGAGGCGTCCATGGCAAACCTGCTGGCCCTGGCCAGGGGTGCCGATCTGGATCAGTTGGCGGGCAACTTCAACGTCAAGCGCCTGGTGGTGCAGGAGGCCAAGCCGATGGCGGTGCCGCCTGTGGCGCTGCTGATGGAAAGCGACGACAGCTTGCGCGAACGGGCGCAGATGTCCTGGGAGGGGCTGAGCACCGCAGGCCCGCGCCAGAGCTACATTTTCCATGCGCGTGGGGCTGATGGCCGGGTTGCCGATGCGACCGCTGAAAGCCCCTCGCCTGCCGTTGCCGTGGTCACCGTGCAATCGCTGCTGGGGGATGGCACTGCATCCGCCGACCTGATTGCCGCCGTTCAAAAGTACCTCAGCGACGATGACCGCCGGCCCGTGGCTGACCGCCTGACCGTCCAGGGCGCGCAGATCCTCCGCTACCAGGTCAAAGCCAAACTCTATCTGCTGACCAGCGGCCCCGAGTCGGAACCGATCCTGGCAGCGGCCGAACAGAGCCTGCTGGCCTACGTCGGCCAGCGCCGTCGCCTGGGTATGGAAGTCTCGGAAAGCGCCGTCTATGCCGCACTGTTCGTAGAGGGCGTGCGCAAGGTGGTGCTGGAAAACTGGGTCAATATCGTCGCCACCAAGGCCCAGGCCCCCTACTGCACCGGCGTCACCGTCAAACGGGGCGCTGAGTAATGGGCGCCCAGCAGCTCCTGCCGAACAACTCCACGCTGCTTGAGATCCAGGCGGCGCAGGCGCTCGCGCAGATCCAGCGCGTCCCAATCCCGCTGCGGCAGTTGTGCAACCCGAACACCTGTCCGGTCGCCGTGCTGCCCTACCTGGCCTGGGCCTTCTCCGTCGATCGCTGGGACAGCAACTGGAGTGAAGCCACCAAGCGCGCGGCCATCCGTTCATCCCGCTACGTCCACGCCCACAAGGGCACCATCGGCGCCCTGCGCCGGGTTGTCGAACCGTTGGGTTACCTGATCGAGGTGGTGGAGTGGTGGCAGACCGTACCGGAGGGCGTGCCGGGCACCTTCGCCCTGAAGATCGGCGTGCTGGACACCGGCATCACCGAAGAAATGTACATGGAGCTTAGCTGGCTGATCGATGACGCCAAGCCCCTCACCCGCCCATTGACCGGCCTGGCGATCAGCCTGGAAACCGCTGGCACTGTGTTTATTGGGGCTTGCGTTTATGAAGGCGACGAACTCAGCGTTTACCCACCGACCCAGCGCGACATAGACGTCAGCGGCGTATTCCGCACCGGTGGCCGCGAACATCATATCGACACGATGGACATCTACTCATGACCGACCAAAACACGCAGTTCTTCGCGATCCTCACCGCCATCGGCGAAGCCAAATTAGCGAACGCCACAGCCCTCGGTACGTCCTTGGTCTTGGCCCAGATGGCCGTGGGTGATGCCAACGGCACCGACCCTATCCCCAGTCGCACACAAACCAAACTGATCAATGAGCGCCGACGTGCACCGTTGAACCAGGTGAAGGTAGATCCGGCCAACGCTAGCGTGATCATCGCCGAGCAGATCATCCCCGAGAGCGTAGGCGGCTGGTGGGTGCGGGAGCTTGCGCTGTATGACGCGGACGGCGACATGGTCGCGGTCGCCAACTGCGCACCAACGTACAAATCGCTGCTTGCCCAAGGCTCAGGCCGGACCCAAATAATCCGGATCAACTTGATCGTCAGCAGCTCGGCCAACATTGAGCTGAAAATCGACCCCAGCGTCGTGTTGGCAACCCGCGAATACGTCGATACCTCAGTTATCGAGGCGCTGGCAAAGGTGGACTTCAAACATTCGGTACTGGCCGCGACCACGGAAAACATTGTGCTGAGCGGCCTACAGACAATTGACGGAGTGTTGCTTTCCGCCGGCTCGCGAGTGCTGGTAAAGAATCAGACCCAGGCAAAGGATAACGGCCTGTATGTGGTTCCCGCAGCGGGTGTGTGGAAGCGTGCCCTGGACGCAGATACCAGCATCGAGGTGACACCGGGTCTGTTCGTGAGCGTAGAAACAGGCACCGTCAACGGCGACAGCGTTTGGCAACTGGTAACCGATGCGCCGATTGTTCTTGGTACGACCCCGCTGTCCTTTGAAATGGCGGTGGGTCGCACCGGAGTTGTTGCTGGCTCCTACAACAAGCTTACCGTCGACAAGTACGGCCGCGTAATCGCTGGTACAAACCCGACAACGCTGGCCGGCCACGGGATCACCGACGCGCTACCAAACACTGGTGGCGTTCTGTCCGGCAATGTTCAGATGACAGAGAACAGCAGGCTCTATGCCGCGCCAGGAGTCACTCCCTCGTGGACTGTAGGCCTGCACGCCGGCACGGCTTCTTCGATTAAGGGTGGGGTAGGGTTTTACGGTGGTGCAGATGGAGCCTTCAAGGTTGCATATATGGGGCTCGGAACTGAATCCTACTCGACTGGGCTGGGCATTCGCATTAAGTCGGAAGGCGTCGTCGAAATCGGCGGCACCATCACCGGCAATGGGGCGGGTTTGTACTCTGTGCCATTTTCTGCGCTGACGGGAGCGCCCACTACTCTATCTGGCTATGGAATTATCTCTGCGAGCCAGACTGAGGCTGAGCAAGGTTCGGATACAACCAAGCCGATGACGGCCTTGCGCGTCTGGCAGGCCATCGCTGCGAAGGTTGTGCAGGCTACGGCGTCTGTCGCTGGCATTGCCCGAATCGCGGCTCAGTCAGCTGTAAACACTGGAACGGAGACTACAACGATCGTCACACCGGCGACATTAGCCGCGCGCTTGACGGCGTTGTGGCAGGCCGCGCAAGAAGGCGTATTGGGCGTTGTGCAGCTTGCAACCCAGGACGAGGTTAATGCGGGAGCCGATGATGCGAAGGCCGTCACGGCGAAGAAAATGCGCTTAGGCTTTCAGTTCATCAAGGGTTCAAATGGCGCCTTTGTTCTGCCGACGTGGCTGGGTGGTTTTATCATCCAGTGGGGCATGACGACCTCAATCCCCAGCGGCTCGATGGTGTCGTTTAACTACCCGATCTCCTTCCCTGCCTCGGCGGTATTGCCTGGGGCGTTTCGAGTCGGCACCGGGAACAATTCGGCCACCGTCGGAACCACGCTTAACTCAATTTCAATCACCAACCGGCCGCACTACTCGGCCGACTCTTCGGCGGCGGCCAACGTCTATTTCTTTTTCTGCTTCGGTTATTGAGAGGTCCCATGGCTAAGTATTTAGTTCTAAATGAAGCCCGTGAAGTGGTCACGCAGTTGATCAAGGGTGTGCACGAGATACCTTCGGACGCCGTCCTCATCGATGATCAGCGGTGGTACGAAGTGACGCAGGACAATAGTTGTGTGTGGCACCTCAGCGAAGCCGGGGAGCTGACACAGCTACCGAAGGAAGTGATCAGCGACGATCTGCTGCCCCATGAGTTTGAGCGCGAGTGGCGTAATCAGGTGGTGGCTTCAACCGAGTGGCTGGTTACGCGACATCGTGACGAGCAGGATCTTGATCGGCCTGCGACGCTGACTGCTGAGCAATTCGCGGAGCTACTGACATATCGACAGGCGCTACGCGATTGGCCCCAATCTCCAGACTTCCCGACGCACGAGCACCGACCGATGCAGCCAGAATGGTTACTTGAACAGGTTCAATAGCAACTGCCTGAGCGTCCCCGCCCTTGTATCACTGCAACCTACAACTCCCGCCGCTCGCCCAATCGCCGCGCGCGCGGCAGCCTGTGCACTGTCATTCCATCACAGCGCAGGCAACCACCCATGGCCGGTACAGACTATCTCCACGGCGTGCGGGTTCTCGAACTCAACGACGGCACCCGCCCCATTCGCACCATCGCTACCGCAGTCATTGGCCTGGTTTGTACGGCTGAGGATGCGGACCCGCTCACCTTCCCGCTGGACACCCCGGTCCTGCTGACCAACGTGCAAAGCGCCATCGCCAAAGCCGGCGTCAAGGGCACCCTGGCGTCCAGCCTGCAAGCCATCGCCGACCAGACCAAGCCCTACACCATCGTGGTGCGGGTCAAGGAAGGCGCGGACCAAGCCGCCACCACCACCGCCCTGATCGGCACCACCACCGCCGACGGCAAGTACACCGGCATGAAAGCCCTGCTCGCCGCCAAGGCCCGCGTGGGCATGACGCCACGCATTCTCGGTGTGCCAGGCCTGGACAGTCAGCCGGTGGCCACCGCCCTGGTATCGATCGCCCAGGACCTGCGCGCCTTCGCCTACGTCAGCGCGTGGGACTGCAAAACTAAGGAAGAGGTGGTCGCCTACCGCGAAAACTTCGGCGCCCGCGAAGTCATGGTGATCTGGCCGGAGTTCCAGAACTGGGACACGGTCACCAGCGCAACCGTCACCGCGTCGGCAGTGGCTCGCGCCCTGGGCCTGCGGGCCAAGATCGATAAAGAGACCGGCTGGCACAAGACCCTGTCCAACGTCGCCGTCAACGGCGTGACCGGCATCAGCGCGGACGTGTTCTGGGATCTGCAAAACCCGGCCACCGACGCCAATTACCTCAACAGCAACGAGGTCACCACCCTGATCAACGAGGGCGGCTTCCGCTTCTGGGGTAGCCGTACGTGCAGCGACGATCCGCTGTTTGCGTTCGAAAACTACACGCGTACCGCGCAGATCATCGCCGACACCATGGCCGAAGCGCACATGTGGGCCATGGACAAGCCAATGCATGCGTCCCTGGTCAAAGACATCATCAACGGGATCAACGCTAAGTTCCGCGAGCTGGTTTCCCAGGGCTATCTGATCGGCGGCGAGTGCTGGTATCCGGAAGACATCAACGACAAGGACACCCTCAAGGCCGGCAAGCTGACCCTCGACTACGACTACACCCCCGTGCCGCCCCTGGAAGACCTCACCCTGCGCCAGCGCATCACCGACCGCTACCTGATGCAGTTCGCCGCCGCCGTCAACGCTTAAACCGGGCCTCCCCGCGAGGGGAGTTAACCCTGTGCCATAACCTCGGAGAATCCCGCCATGGCCCTGCCTCACAAACTGAAAAACATGAACCTGTTCAACGACGGCGGCAGCTACACCGGCAAAGTGAAGACCGTTACCCTGCCCGCACTTGGCCGCAAGATGGAAGCCTATCGCGGCGGCGGTATGAACGGCCCGGTCAAGGCTGACCTGGGCTTCTCTGACGACGGCATTCAGCTGGAATGGAAGCTCGGCGGCCTCGATCTGGTGGTACTCAAGCAGTTCGGCGCGGTCAATGCCTCGGGTGTGGCGCTGCGTTTCGCTGGCTCGTTTGAGCAAGACGACACCGGCGAAGTCAGCGCAGTGGAAATCTCCGTGCGCGGCCGTCACGAAACCATCGAAATGGGCGACGCCCAGCCTGGCGAAGACACCGAGCACTCCATCACCACCACCTGCACCTACTACAAGCTGACCGTCGACAACGAAGAAATCATCGAAATCGACCTGCTCAACTTTATCGAGAAGGTCAACGGCGTCGACATGCTGGAAAAACAGCGCACTGCCATCGGCCTCTGATCGCCGGCCTCGATCGATAACTCCATCCCAAATCACCAGGAGCTTCGCCCATGAAAACCCCAGACACCGACCAAGCCGACGTCAAACCACTGGCCGACGACAACACCGTGATCCTCGACACGCCGATCCGCCGTGGCACCACCACCATCGAAAGCATCACCCTGCGCAAACCCAACGCGGGCGAGCTGCGTGGTGTGAGCCTGGCCGAACTCCTGCAAATCGACGTCAACAGCCTGGTGAAGGTCGTGCCGCGCATCAGTAGCCCGACACTCACCGCCGTCGAAGTCACGTCGATGGACCCCGCCGATCTGTTCGCGCTCGGCACCAAGGTGTGCGGTTTTTTGCTACAGAAATCGATGAAGACGGACGCATCCCTCGTTGCGTAGACGACGCCATGGCCGACCTGGCCGTGGTTTTTCACTGGGCACCGGCTGACATGGATCAGTTGGGCCTGCAAGAGTTGATGGAATGGCGCGAGCGCGCCAGGGTGCGGAGTTCGACCGATGGCAAATGATCTGCGACTACAGGTGCTGCTCAGTACCATCGACAAGGCCACGCGCCCGCTGAAGCACATCAGCGAAGGCAGCCTTGAGACGGCCCGCGCCCTCAAGGCTGCGCGCGACAGCCTCAAAGAACTCAACAGCCAGCAGAAAGACATCAGCGCCTGGCGCACGCAGCGCGCCGCCGCCGAGCAGACCGGCGCGGCCCTGACCGCAGCCCGCGATCGCGTCAAAACCCTCAGCCAGGAATTTGCCGCGACCGGGGCGCCTACCAGGGCGATGACCCGCAGCTTTCAATCGGCCGTGCGCGAGGCCCAGCGGCTCAAGCAGCAGCACCAGCAGCAAAGCGAGCAGTTGCAGAGCCTGCGGTCGAAGCTCTATGACGCGGGCATCAGCACAAAGAATCTCGGCACCCACGAACGCCAGCTGCGCGAGCAAATCAACGCCACCAACGCCAGCATCAGTTCGCAGGCCAAGCGCATGGCAGAGCTGAGCGCTCAGCACAAGCGGGCAGCGGCGGCTCGTAGTCAGATGGAAAAATCCCAGCGTGCCGCCGGCAACATGGCCGTTAACGGCGCCGCAGGGCTGGGTGGTGGCTACGCGGCGAGCCGGCCGGTAGTGGCCGCTGTGAAGGCCTTTGCGCCGAATGAGGATTCCGCCACGCAGCTCAAGGTGTCGATGATGGACGACACCGGCAAGGTGTCGGAGGACTTCCAGAAAATCACCAACCTGGCGACCAAGCTGGGCGATCGGTTGCCAGGCACCACGGCTGATTTTCAGAACATGATGACCATGCTGCGGCGCCAGGGCCTGAGCGCGCAGAGCATTCTGGGCGGCACAGGTGAAGCGGCGGCATACCTTGGCGTCCAGTTGAAAATGGAGGCCACAGAGGCGGCTGAGTTTGCCGCAAAGATGCAGGACGCCACACGCACCACTGAAAAGGACATGATGGGCCTGATGGACACCATCCAGCGCGGGTTCTATGCCGGTGTAGACCCAGGCAACATGCTCCAGGGCTTCAGCAAGATCGCCCCGGTGATGGACGTAATCAAGAAGTCAGGGATCGATGCGGCCAAACAACTGGCACCGCTGCTGATCATGATGGACCAGGCAGGTATGGAGGGTGGTTCCGCCGGCAACGCCTTCCGTAAAATCTTCCAGGCGGGACTGGATAAAGACCACGTAGCCAGCGCCAACGAGATCGCGGCGGGCAGCAAGAAGGGCGTGTCCTTCAAATTCACCGACGAAAAAGGAAACTTTGCCGGGCTGGAGAACCTGTACGCCCAAGTCGAAAAGCTCAAGGCCTTCAACGACGTCGACCGCGCAGCGATCATCAAGAAGCTGTTCGGGGATGACGCTGAAACGCTGACCACCCTGAACACCATGATGAACAAGGGGCTGGCCGGGTATCAGGAAGTCCAGCAGAAGCTGCAAACCCAGGCCGACCTGCGCACCCGCGTCAATGAACAGCTCAATACCCTCAGCAACGTCATGGAGGCGGCAGAAGGCAGCTTCACCAACGCCATGGCCGAGTTCGGCGCCGCTGTTGCGCCAGACCTGAAGGACTTGATCAACACCCTGGGCGAGATCGCCAACAGCATCGGCACCTGGGCACGGGAAAATCCAAAATTGGCCGGTGGCCTGGTCAAGGTCGTGGCCGCAATCGCCGGTCTGGCATTCGTATTCGGGGGCCTGGCGTTGACCATGGCGAGCATGTTGGGACCGTTCGCCGTGCTGCGCTACGGCATGACCATGTTCGGCCTACAGGGCGGCGGCATCACCAAGATGCTCGGCAAGCTGTTCCCCACGCTGACAGGCCTGGCCCGTAACGTGTTCCCCATGTTCGCCCAGGGCATTCGCATGCTCGCCACCACCATGGGCGGCGCCCTGCTCACCGCCCTGCGCACCGTCGGGATCGCGTTGTGGGGGCTGGCAGCCAACCCGATCGTCTTGACCATCGCTGCCGTGGTTGCCGCCCTGGCCGGCGGCGCGTACTTGATCTACCAGAACTGGGACGCGGTGAAGAACTACTTCGCCAACGCCTGGACCGAGATCAAAGCCGGCTTCAGCGGCGGTATCGCCGGCATCATCACCACCCTGGTCAACTTCAGCCCCCTCGGCCTGCTGTACCAGGCCTTCGCCGGTGTGCTGAGCTACCTGGGCATCGATCTACCCAGCCGCTTTACCGAGTTCGGCGGCATGATCGTCGACGGCCTGGTCAATGGCCTCAAAGCCGGGCTCGGCGCCGTCAAAGACGCCATCAGCTCGATCGGCGACGCGAGCATAGGTTGGTTCAAGGAAAAGCTCGGCATCCACAGCCCGTCGCGAGTGTTCGCCGAGTTGGGCGGGTTCACCATGGCCGGCCTGACCCAAGGCCTGGAAGGTGGGCAGAAAGGCCCGCTGGACGCCCTCACCAGCGTCAGCAAGCAGATGACGGCGGCAAGTACCCTGGCACTTGGCGCCACTGCCATGCCGGCGTTTGCCGTGGACACCAAGCCGCCGATCAGCGCCGCGCCGCCGGCAGTCGTCTACGACAGCCACGACGTCTACAAAATCGAAATCGCAGCAGGGCCTGGCACAGATATGCAAAGCCTGGAAAAGAGCCTGCGCACCATCCTCGCCCGCATCGAAAACGAAAAGAAAGCGCGTCAGCGCAGCAAACTTTCTGACCTGGAATAACCACCATGATGATGGCCCTCGGCATGTTCGTGTTCAGCCTTCGAACCGCCGCATACCAGGAACTGCAACGCCAAACCGATTGGCGCCACGCCAGCAACAACCGCATCGGCGCGGCGCCTGCGCGGCAGTTCGTCGGCCGTGGCGAAGACGCCATCACCCTCCCCGGCATCATCTTCCCCGAGCTGGCCGGCAGCGCCCTCAGCCTCGACGCCATTCGCCTGATGGCAAACACCGGCAAGGCCTGGCCGATGGTCGAGGGCACCGGGCGGATCTACGGGTTGTGGGTGATCGACAGCCTCAGCGAGAACAAGACCATCTTCTTTAGCGACGGCACCCCACGGCGCATTGAGTTCACCCTGAGCCTCAAGCGCACCGACGACGACCGCATCGATCTGCTCGGCGCCGCCACCAGCGTCGGCCTCAACATCCTGCGAGGCCTGTTTTGATTGAGTCCGTTATTTCCAAGGTCACGGGCTACCTACGTGACACAGCCCAACGCTACGTGCGGGACGCCGCCTACCCAGTGCCCGCCTTCCGCCTCACCGTTGACGGCCTCGACATCGCGAAGCTGATCAGCCCGCGGCTGATGGGCCTGGAGCTGACCGACAACCGTGGCGTCGAGGCCGACCAACTCAGCATCACCCTCAGCGACCACGACGGCCTGCTGACCATCCCGCCTAAGGGTGCGGTGCTGCGGTTGTGGCTGGGCTGGAGCGACACCGGCCTGGTGGACAAAGGCACTTATACCGTGGACGAAACCGAACACAGCGGAGCGCCGGACGTGCTCAGCATCCGCGCCCGATCCGCCGACCTGCGCAAAGGCCTGAAAACCAAACGCGAACGCAGCTGGAGCAACACCACCCTCGGCGACGTCCTGGGCGACATCGCCATCGGCAACGGCCTCACCGCCACCATCGCCGGCGCGCTCGACGGGTTGCCCATCCTGCAACTCGACCAGGCCAACGAGTCCGACGCCAACCTGATCAGCCGCCTGGGCGAAGAATTCGACGCGGTGGCCAGCGTCAAAGCCGGGTGCCTGCTGTGCCTGCCAGCGGGCGGCGGCAAGACCGCCAACGGCCTGGACCTGCCCCACATCACCCTCACCCGCGAAGACGGCGACCAGCACCGCTACCTGCAAGCCGACCGCGACAGCTACGACGGCGTGCGGGCCTATTACTACGACGTGAACAGCGCCAAGAAACAGGAAGCCATCGCCGGCGGCGGCGACAACCTCAAGGACCTGCGCCACACCTACAGCGACCAGCAGTCAGCCCTGCGCGCCGCCCGTGCCGAGTTTCGGCGGTTGCAGCGCGGCAGTGCCACGCTCAGCTACACCCTGGCGATGGGCCGGCCGGATCTGATCCCGGAGCTGACGTACACGCTCCAGGGCGTGAAAGCGGAAATCGACGAGATCATTTGGTATGGCGGGAATGTGCAGCACAGTCTGAGTGCGGACGGCGGTTACACGGTCAGCCTGGAGCTGGAGAGCAAGTTGCCGGAGGACAACGTTGAGGACTTGGCGGAGGAGAACACGGGGGATTACACGGGGATCATCGCGTATTACCGCGACGCGAAAACGGGGAAGGAAAAGACGATTACGGCGGGGGATCAGGCGAAGCCGAGGCGGTTGCGGTGGCTTTATTCAAGTGAAAGGACAGCAAAACGCGCCGTTGAGCGAGAAAACTTGAGGCTAAAGCAAAGTACATAACAAAAAACGCCAATCGAATAAAAATCCCAATAAAAACAAATGGTTAAAAGCAACCATCAAGGAGTGTTGGCAAAATGCCTTCATGGCGTCACACTATGCCCTTCACTCATTCGCTTAAAGGATTATAAGATGGCTGAACCACGCGCTTTCATCAGTTTCGACGTTGACAACAACAGTACTCACAAAACGTTGTTTGCAGGCCAGGCCTGGAACTCAAAAACGCCTTTCCAACATGAAGACTGGTCTGCAAAAAGTTCAATGCCGCAATCCGAATGGGAAGCCATTGTAAAGGAAAAGATCAATAAAACTCATCTCCTCATTGTCCTAGTTGGCCGACATATGTCAACAGCGACCGGAGTTGTTAAAGAAATTGAAATGGCCCGTTCTCAAAATGTTCCGATTTTTGGAGTTTACGTTGACGGCGCAAACACAGATAGCACTCTTCCGACGGGGCTTAATAGGAACCGAGTCATTTCTTGGACTTGGACTGGCGTTGCAAGCGCCGTAACCCAGATGATGGGAGAGGGGAAGAACGCAGTAAAAACGCCATGAAAAAAGCCTTAATTGTAGGAATAAACTACTACAAAAGCATGAATCAACTATTTGGATGCGTAAGTGATGCATACGCAGTAAACCAAGTTCTTGAACGACACATGAATGGCGAACTAAACTTTGACACCAAACATGTAAATGCGGTGGATGCGGCAAGCGCTATTACACGTAAAGATTTGAAAGATGACATAAAAAAACTTTTTGAAGGCGAATGCCAAATCGCGCTTTTTTATTTTGCCGGACACGGCCACATTGAAGAGTCTGGCGGGTACCTGCTGACTTCCGAGTGCGTTGACGGCGATGACGGCTTAGCTCTGCAAGAAATACTAGATATCGCAAACTCTTCAAAGGCAATTAACAAAATAATTGTCTTGGATAGTTGCCATTCCGGTGCTGCCGGCACCCAAAAATCGCTTGGTGAAAAAGCCCTTTTAGCCGAAGGTATGACCATCCTCACGGCATCGACAAAGGATCAATACGCGGAGGAAGTAAACGGCTCCGGTGTTTTCACATCTTTATTTGTAGACGCACTGAATGGCGGGGCTGCAAATCTTCTCGGAGACATAACACCAGGCAGCATCTATGCCCACATAGATCAGTCATTGAGTCTTTGGGAGCAGAGGCCAGTGTTCAAAACCAATGTCAGGGCATTTACTTCACTAAGAAAAGTCTCACCGCCAATCCAGCTTTCAGAACTGCGCCAGATAAATGATTTATTTGAAACACCAAACACAGAAGTATCACTAGACCCAAGCTTTGAACCTCAACCGCCTGCGCCTAATCATGGCATTGAACCAAACCCCGAAAACAACCGTAAATTTGCAATACTCCAAAAATTAAACCGACTAAATTTAGTCAAACCTGTTGATGAAGAACACATGTACTTTGCAGCAATGAACTCCAAATCATGCAGACTTACTGTCCTTGGCGAACATTACTGGAAGTTGATCAACAACAAAAGAATCTAAACTTCTCAAGGAGTGAAATTTTTGACGAGTGAAAAGCTTTTTCAGCACTATGAAAAAATTTACTTTCACGAACTAGCGAGAAAGGAGCAAATTTTCTCAAGACTGAGCATCCCCTTAGCAACGATCATCGCGATAGCAGGCTTTTACTCGGCAATCATCACCGGAGATAGAGCCACTCTTACTCTTGGTGCAAAGATATGGTTTCTAACAATAATTGCAGTATCAATACTTGTACTAGCAGTAGGGATTTACTTCTTCATAGATGCACTACTTGGGAAAATAGATGAAAATCTACCCGCCCCCAACACCATTGAAAAGTACCGACTTGACCTAATAGATTATTATTCCGACGAGGACAACTCAGACATTAAAGTATCTGAAAAAATGCAAACATACTATTACGAAAATTACATGAATTGTGCAACAATATGCACACTAAACAACGATAGAAAAAGCTCAAGCTTATATTACTGCAATGTCTGCCTAATACTAGCAGCCGGAATTGCCGTTATAGCTTACGCTGTAATCACGATCCCAAAACTGTAGGAGCGAATTTTATTATGGCCCAGAAACCACCACCACCTCCGCCGCCGCCAACACGCAACGTAAGAGGCGATGTACGTCCGCCTCCCCCACCGCCTCCGCCGCGCCCGGCACCGACCAAACAGAAGTAAAAAAGTAACCCGGCTATGCCGGGTTACTTTCCTATTATTCTTTCTGTGTTTTGTTTAAAACCTCAGCACATCTCAAAATATGTTTCTGATTATCTAAAGACAGCTTCCGAAATAGCGACAGAAGTAAATACTCCGTCGAGTTCAACTCAATCTCGCGATTCTCCATTTGCTGATTATCGTCGCTGGGCTTGTTAGACACGGCGCTTTCTCTCCCCTTATCCATGGCATGTAGAAGTACATACGTATGGAAATCTTTCGGACAGAACGGGAGGTGCGACCTTCATGTAACGGGACTGTCATTGCGGGTGCTACCCAGCGTATGAAGGGCAGAGTTTCAGGGCGCGCACGGTAATCTCGCTGTAATCCATTGTGGTGCCAGGCAAGCTTGCGTTTGGCTTGGAAATCAATCGTCCATCGAGCCATCCATTCTTTAATGCTCTGGACCGAGCGCTCCCATTCAGAGCGTAGAGCTTCCCGTCTTCCGTTCTCACCAATGCCGAAGGGGGTCCTTCCTGGCAGAGCAGATCGACCTTCTCGTGGATGAAGGGCCACTTTTCGCCATACTCGGTACGACTGACTGTTTCGCTCTTCTCTCCACCGCAGCCAACCAGTGCTAGTAAAACTGGGATCATCAAACAACGCATCGTTTCCTCCTTGGAATTGATTCATTTTGGTTCCGGCTTAGACACCTGAGCCATCGCAAACGCCAGGTGCGCAAGAGTCGCGCGGTCGGCATCGGACATTTCCCGCATGTACCCCAACACCGTCAACTCCGTGTCGCTCATCTTGCTGGGGTCTCCATCAACGCGGGAGCCAGTCAGTACGTAATGCACATCGACTCCAAGCGCCTGAAGCCCTGAGAGGTAGCGCACATCGGGGGAGCTGGACTCAAGTTCATAAGCCTTTTGAGTGCCACGACTCACCCCTGCGGCAACGCCGAAGTCGGTCTGGTTTTTGCCCAGCCGCTCGCGTTCTTCCCGCAGGCGTTCACCTACCCCTAAAGAAATGAGCATTTTTTTGATCAAAATAATTTGACTTGAGCAGAAATCTGGCCAAGAATCCTTTTCGTCGAACACGATTAAACACGGACGAACACTATGCATGCCCTACAGACCCCCGAGCAAGCCCGCGCGGTTCTTGATCGCGAGGGTAAAAGCATTGCCGAATTTAGCCGCCAACATGGCTTGAACAAAAATCTGGTCAGCGACCTGCTAAACGGCCGTAAGAAAGGTCGTCGCGGTGAAGCGCACCGAGCGGCAGTGTTGCTCGGCATCAAAGACGGCCAGATCACAAACTAGGGCCTCTGGCTCCAAGGGGAAACCAGAAGATGAAACGCCCAGTTCTAGACAGCAGAAAGAGCGTCGTCATGGCCGTCATCGGCGCCTACCCAGGCGGTCGGGAATACGCCTCGGCAGATCTCGGCATGCCGCTGAAGAAGTTCGACAACCAAGCATACGAAAACGCCGGCAGCCGCCCGCTGACCGACGAACACATCCGCCGCCTGGAGCAGGTCGCCGGCACCACCTTCCTGGCTGACTACATCGCCTCAATGTACGGCGGCATGTTTGTCCCCCTGAGCATCCCGGAAAACCTGGACAACGTGGAGTTGTACAGCCGCTCGCTCAAGGCATCGGCCAAGCGGGGCAAGGTCGATCAGATCATGTCTGCGGCGCTGGATGACGGGATCATCGAAAAGCGCGAAGCCGACGCAATCATCGCCGCCCTGATCGCCTACATGTCGGCCCGCTACGCCGAGGTGTTTGCGGCGATTCAGTTGTATAGCCAGGGAGCAGCTGTCTAGTGAGTACCTACAAACTCGTCTGCCCCCACTGCCACGGCCGCATGCGCATCCGCACCAGCGAAGGCCAACACATTTTTCTGCGTATCACCTACCTGCAATGCACCAACGAGGCGTGCGGCTGGGCGGGACGTGCTGAATTTCAAATGACCCATGAGCTGAGCCCCAGCGGCATGCCCAACCCGGCGGTAAAGCTGCCAGTTGCAGATGTGGTCATTCGTCGCCAGGCAATGAAAACAGCCAACAATCAACCTGATCTGTTGGATCAACTGGATATGGAGGCCACTACCGCATGAACGCCATCAAACTGACTACCAACCCTGCCAGTGACTACCGTGCCGCGATGCAACAAGCAGCGGTGGCCTACCTCTACCGCCATCGTTGCCAGCACTTGGCCGGTGACAGCCAGTTGCTGGAGAACTGCACCCGCTACCTGACGCTGTCGCTTGAAGTCCCTGCGCACCTGGTGCAACGCATCGCTGAACTGGCCGTCGCCGAGTTCGAAAGCATGACCTGCAAGCGCGTTGCCTGGCTTGGCGTTCACCCGAATAGCGGCCCGTTTCGACCGGTCATCTGGCTGCTCGACAACTGCACCCAACAGCGACACCCCGTTTCAGCACGCTTGCTTCCGACACGCCTGCTGCTGACTCGCAACCTCCCGCACTAACCCGAAACCAATCCCTGATGGATGCCCGCACCGCGTGGGTAGGGGAAATTTGCAACTTACTGGTGGCCGAAATGAGCAAAATCACCATAAAACTGGAGCTGGACGAACAGCAGGCGCAACACTACCTGCTGTGGTTGACCAGCCAGTACGAAGTCACCATGGCTGATATTTGGTACTCCGATCGCTACCGGAATGTACCCAACGGTCAGCGTGGGCCAAAAGTGCTTGCCGACTACCCGCACCTGGCGGGCATTGGCAAGACGCGTCACGAACTGAAAAAGCAGCTCGTGGTGCCTACTGCGGAGCGTCCGCAGTGATACGTAAGCCCATGGAAGACAAGATCCGGGCTGATGTACTTCAGCGGCTGGAGTCCGATTACGGCCTCCAGCACATGACCGGCACGCATTACATGCGCAAGGGCACATGCCCTCAGTGCAACCAGAAACGCCTGTTTTCCCGTCACGACGAACCGTGGTTTATCCGCTGTGGCCGCGAAGAAAAATGCCGGTACATGGCCCCGGTCAAAGAGCTGTACCCGGACCTGTTCGACGACTGGAGTAAACGCGCACCGGCCACCAGTGACCAGCCAGCCGCCAGTGCCAAGGCATACCTGGCGTTCGCTCGGGGTTTCTGTGTTGAGCAGATAGAGGGCTGGTACACCCAGGAAAGCTACTTTGATCGCGACCTGAATATCGGTTCTGCAACTGTGCGGTTTCCGCTGGAGCATGGTGGGTACTGGGAGCGCCTGATTGATCAGCCTTCCCGCTTCGGCAAGAAGAAGGCCCGGTTCCAACCGCTCAAGAGCTACAGAGGGCATTGGTGGTGCCCGCCGTGCCTGGACCTGTTGGAGGTAAACGAACTGTGGATCGTTGAAGGCATCTTCGACGCGATTGCGCTCATTCAAAACGGTATTTCCGCCGTCGCCGCCCTGTCGTCAAACGCCTTTCCCGAAGAATCGCTGAAGGCGCTCATCACCGCTCGCGGCGGCAAGACTCCCAAGTTGGTTTGGGCCTTAGACAACGAGCCAGGCGCTCACAAATACACCCGCACCTGGGTGAAGCGTGCCCGAGAACTCGGCTTTACCTGCGACGCCGCCCAGGTCACGCAGCCGGATGCACGCAAGGTTGACTGGAACGATCTGCATCAGCGCTGGGCCTTTATCGACGACGAGAAGGCCCGTGCGGAACGGATCGAAAAAGACCTGAAGGAAGCCCGCCATCAGGGCGCCCTGCTGATAGCAGAGAGTGCCAGCGACAAGGCGTTGCTCATGTACCAGTGGCGTGAGCGCGAGGAGTTTCACTTCTGTTTCGACTCCCGCCTGTACTGGTGGAAGTTGGACCTTGCGAAATACAACAGCGCCAAGCAGGCGCTGGAGAAAAGCGACGACCAGGAAGCCCAGGTGCTGAACGAAAAGCAGCTGAGGGAGAAGGCCCTGAACGTGGCCGGCTGCGTCGTCGAAATCGCCAACTGCTACCCCAAAGCCCTCTATTTCCAGCGCAACGAGATTACCGACGAGTCCTGGTACTTCTTCCGCGTCGACTTCCCCCACGACGGTGGGTCAGTGAAAAACACCTTCACAGGCGGTCAGGTCGCTGCCGCCAGCGAATTCAAAAAAAGACTTCTCGGCATGGGCGCCGGGGCCGTGTTCACCGGCAGTGGACAGCAGCTGGACAAGCTTATGAAAGACCAGCTTTTCGGCATCAAGACCGTTCAGACCATCGACTACGTGGGCTACAGCAAGGAATACCACTGCTACGTGTTCAACGACGTAGCCGTCCGCGAAGGCCAGGTCATCCACATCAATGAAGAGGAGTTTTTTGAGATGGGCAAGCTGAAGCTCAAGACCCTGCAAAAGGGTGTGAAGATCGATCTGGAGAAGGACGGTAAAAACTACGACCAACAGTGGCTGGGCCTTCTGTGGCAGTGCTTTGGCGCCCAGGGAATCGTCGCGCTGACGTTCTGGTTTGGCTCACTGTTTGCCGAACAGATCCGCAGCCGCTACCAGTCGTTTCCGTTCCTTGAAGCCACGGGAGAAGCCGGCGCCGGCAAAACCACCTTGCTTACCCTGCTCTGGAAACTGGCTGGCCGGGACGGTTACGAAGGGTTCGACCCATCCAAGTCCACCAAGGCCGGCCGTAGCCGCCTGATGGGCCAGGTGTCGGGCATGCCCATCGTGCTGCTGGAGTCGGACCGCAGCGGCGATGACAAGGCCCACGCCAAGACCTTCGAATGGGACGAACTCAAGGACTACTACGGCGGCGGCACGCTCGCGACCAAGGGCGTCAAAACCGCCGGCAACGAGACCTACGAACCACCGTTTCGAGGCACGATTGCCATCAGCCAGAACGCCCCTGTGGTTGCGTCTGAAGCGATCATGACCCGGATTGTGAAACTGCACTTCGTGCGCCCGAACGTGACGCCAGAGAGCCGAGCGGCGGCAGATCGGCTCAATGCCCTGGAAGGCTCAACGCTCAGCAACTTTGTCTTGCAGGCGGTTCGCAAAGAGCTGGAAGTGATGGAGCTGTTCGCCCAGCGCATCCCTGGCTACGAGGCGAAGTTGCGCAACCTGCATTCGCATTGCTTTGCCTGCGAGACACCGTTTCAGGACGAGCAAGCCGATTGTCAGCACTGCGGCAACAAGCTGCGCGGCTACATCCGGGTTGAGCGGATCAATAAGAACCACGCCCAGCTACTCGCCCTGCTCGACTGCCTGTGCATGGTAGTGCCGCTCACCGAACCACAAATCAGCCACACCCGCACGCAGATCATCCGCATGGCGATCGAGCGCCAGTCCTCGATCAGCTCCGACCATCCGGTGGTGGCTGAATTTTGGGAAGTCTACGAGTACCTGGAAGGCCTCGACGCTGACGGTCCCGTGGTCAACCACAGCAAGAAAGACAACGTCATCGCCATCAACCTCAACGACTTTGTGAAGTGCGCAGCTGAGCATCGCCAGAAGATTGCCGACGTCAGCGAGCTGCGCGAGCGCCTGAAGGACTCACGTTCGCGGAAGTTGATCGACACCAACAAAGCCACAGACAGCGCGGTACGGGCTCACCAGGCCAAGAACAGCAACGCCGTCATCACCAAGCAGCCGATCGTGAAGTGCTGGCACTTCAACGCCTGACGAATTCGAAAACCAACCCCGTCAGGCGCTGCAACGCCTGCCACCCAAAGGAGAAGCACCATGCACGTACAAGTCATCACCGGTGACGGCCGCGAGGGGGAAACCAACCGCCTTCGGCACCTGAAAGAGCTGAAGGACTGGTTTAACGAGTCCGGGAAAATCGTTCACGCCGAAGCCTACGACCCGGCCGGGTTGGTCGCGATCCTTGAGGTTCGTGCGGTGAGCGACAAAGAAATTCTGGTGCTGGAGTGCAGCCGGGATCAGATCCAGGCAGTCCTGGAATGGCAGTCAGAAACGGATGAGGTTGTCGAGTTTGAAAACCTGCTGCTGCACCTGGTGCGCAAGCAAAACCCAACCGGCGAAAGCCAATAAGAAGGTGGTGCCGAGGGGCTGCAACCCCTCGACACCGACCACCCAAAGGAGAAGCACCATGCAAGTGAATCAACCCAAAGGCGGCACCGCAGAGGCTACCACAACCCCGTTGGCTGTCGGCGACACCGTCAGCTACGTCGAAATGAGCGGCGGTGGTCGGGAATACCGTCTGAGTGCTCGTACCGGCGTGATTGAAGCGATCGATTGCGGCGTTGCCACCTTGCGCACAGCGAGAGGTCGCACCATCACCCAACCAATCGAAAAGCTGACACCAGACGGCCAGCCCAATGCACTGACACGCATGTTTATGGGAGGGCAATGATCATGGCCGACTTTTTCTACAAGTCCTGCGAGCCGCGGACCGTCGCGGTTGAGCGCGAGCGGCCGACGATGGCAAGCCACCGCCTCGACCTGCCGAGCCGCTGCGACATCTGCGGCAAAGCGCGCTCAACTCGCAAGCACCAGGCCTGTAGCCGTATCCGCCAGCAGCACAAATCAGCGGAATGGGCTGCATTCATGGCCGAGCGTGAAGCGGCCAAACAAAACAAACCGCGTCGATACGCACACTGATACCCAACACAGGCGGACACGGGGAGCTGCAACTCCCCCACTGCCTGAAAGGAGAAGCACCATGCATTCAAATCAAAACTCGGACCGCACCACGTTTCACTTTTTTGAGCCAGTGACACCGGTATCGGCACCACTGGAACTGACTGCTGACCTGCGCTACATCCTTGGCATTCCTCACACCAAATTAGCCAGCACAGCCCAGCTACTGCGGCAGCAAGGGCACTGTATTTCAGAGCGCAGTGAAGATGAGCAGGCCGCTGTCATCCACTGGATGCTCGGCCACTACCTTCGTCGCGGTATCCATTGGAAGGTTTTCGCTTACGCAGAACTCGACGCCAACGATGACTTTCCCGGGTTTCCGGGAGACGAAGCGATTTTGGCGGACGCGACCGCGCAGGAGTGCCCTAAATGCGCCGACGAACCATTTGGCTCATGCAATGACTGTTACACCGCGCGGGGTGATTCCAATGCTTAAGCGCACCCTCACCCACTTCCACCTTTGCTGTGGTCTCGGCAGTGGCGCCGCTGGCTTCAGCGACTCCAAACCAGTCCTGGGCCCCGTGCAAGCTGAATGGCGTTGCCTCGGTGGCGTCGACGTTGACCCGGCCGGCCTGCGCGACTTCCAGATGATGACCGGCGTGCCTGGCACGCTGATGGACTTGTTCACCCGCGAGCAGTTCACCGCGTTCCACGGCCAGCAGCCGCCCGCCGGCTGGAAGGAAGCCACCGCCGAGGATCTGCGCCGCGCCGCCGGCAACGAAGACCCGGACGCTGTGTTCATCAGTAGCCCCTGCAAGGGCGCATCGGGCCTGCTGTCGGAGACGATGAGCCAGACGCCCAAGTACCGGGCGCTCAATGAGCTGACGTTGCGCTGTGTGTGGCTGATGTGCGAAGCCTGGAGGCACAACCCGGTGTCGCTGATCGTGTTCGAAAACGTGCCGCGCCTGGCGACCCGTGGCCGTTACCTGCTGGACCAGATCACAAAGCTGCTCAGGCACTACGGTTATGCGGTGGCGGAAACCACCCACGACTGCGGCGAAATTGGTGGGCTGGCCCAAAGCCGCAAGCGCTTTTTGCTGGTCGCCAGGCACGTGGAGAAGGTGCCGGCGTTCCTGTACGAACCGGAAAAACGCTGTCTGCGCGCCGTTGGTGATGTGTTGAGCCGCATGCCGCATGCCGGCGACGTTGATCAGGCAGGACCGATGCACCGGGTGCCGGCGTTGCAGTGGAAAACGTGGGTACGCCTGGCCTTGGTCGAGGCCGGGAAGGACTGGCGTAGCCTGAGCCAGTTTGCGATCGAGGACGGCTACCTTCGTGACTTTGTGATCGTGCCTGAATATCACAACGGTGTGCTCGGGGTTGTCGATTGGGACGATACAGCCGGCGTGGTGGCAGGTGCGAGCCGTCCCATGAACGGCAAGTTCTCTGTGGCTGATCCGCGTCCTACCAGCAAATTCGAATACACCCAGTACGGCGTGCTGCCCTACAACCGGCACTGCGGCGTGGTCACTGGCCAGCGCAGCCCAGGGCAAGGGACGTTCAGCGTTGCAGATCCTCGACCTAACTGGAAACGGCACAGCAACAACTTGTCAGTCATGAAGTGGGATCGGCACAGCCAAACGGTTATCGCCGGGGGCAAAGGTGTCCAGGGCGGCCAACTGTCGATCGCTGACCCCCGCCCAGGCATGAAGCGCACCAAAGGAGACGCCTACCTCACCGGTGGCCACTACGGCGTTGTGGGTTGGAACGACCAGTGCGGCGCCGTTTCTGCCAGTGCCTGCCACGACAACGGCCGGTGGTCGGTTGCGGACCAGCGCATGCCGGCACCCAACGATCGGCTGACCTGTGTGATCACCAGTCTCGACGGTACCTGGCACCGCCCCTTCACCACCCTGGAGCTTGCCGCGCTGCAATCGCTGTTTGATCCAGAGGACCACTGGTCCAAGGATCCGCAGACCGCTCACGAAATTCAAGTGATGCAGCGGGTGCGCAAGATCGAGCAGGCGCGGTTCTTCCTGTTGGATGGAGTCAACGACGGCAACCACCGGGAACGGATCGGCAACGCCGTGCCGCGCGCGGCGGCAAAGGCGATGGCGGATGTGTTCGGCATGACGCTACTGCTTTCCGAGGCTGGGGAGACGTTCATGCTCAGCAACGTGTCGGTTTGGGTGCAGCCGGTGGCGATTGCGTTGAGCGTGGCTCAGCGGGAGGCTGGCGTATGACCGTATTTCTTCTGCTTTACCTATGCGCGGATGCAACCCGAACGAATTGCCAGGTGGTGAAGGCTGATAGCTGGAACGGCCCTTTTGCCTACGAGCAATGCAGCGCCGTCGTGCCAGGTCTGACCGAGGCCCTGACTGCGCCCAACCGAAAGCGGCATCGGTTCGTTTGCGAGACCCAGGGCAATGACGCGAAACCCGCAGAACACAAAGCGCCGCCGGCGCTCATTCATCAATCGTTTCGGATGTGAGGGGTCCACCATGAACACAGCGTTTATCCTGATGGCCCAATACGACGGCCAGGTCATCATCCCGCTGGAGCTGGTGTGCCGCGATTACTTCACGCACCTGACGCCGGAGATGTTCCAGCGCAAGGTGATGAGCGGTCAGATCAAGCTACCCATCACCCGTTTGGAAGTTAGCCAGAAGTCGGCCAAGGGCATCCACCTCTCCGACTTCGCTGCCTACCTCGATTTGCAGCGCGCTGCCGCTGTAAAGGAACACAACCAGCTCAACGGGATAAAACGCGCCGTTTGAGCCACTTCTCTGATGCGGCGCCCAGTTGGACGGGCGCCCTCAGTATCTTTTCGTGCCATTCCCAACCCACATAACGGTCACCCTTGCCGCGCAGGTGGGTGTATCGTCTCATCGAATTCCAATCCCGGTGGCCGGACACACTCGCCACGCGCGGGATGTCCCAATCCATTTCAAACAGGCGGCTGACGCCTTCATGCCGAAGGTCGTGGAAATGCAGGTCCGCGATGGTCAAGAACTTGCAGGCCTTCGCCCAGGACGTGGAGATGGATTCAGGGCTGTAGGGAAAGATGTCTTCACCGGCCTTCGGCATGGTCTGGAGGATCTGCCACGCCTCGTCCGGCAGGTAACACCACACGTCGTTGCCGATCTTCTGGCCGGGGTTCTTCATGTCGCGCACCAGCACTCGTTGGCCTGGCTCGTCGACGTCGGCCCAGCGGATACGGGTGATTTCATCCAGTCGTCGGGTGGAGAACAGGGCAAAGCCGACGACCTTGAGCATGTTGATGACGCTCGGGCGCCGCGCTTGCATGGCCTGGTAGTGCGCCAGCACCTTTGCCAGCTCGTCCAAGGTCGGCCGACGGTCACGCTCGCGGCTTTTCAGGTTGTAGCCCAGTTTGCGTAGCACGCGGCGGGCGCCGCCCATGGCGAGCGGATCGACCTGGTAGCCCCAGGCGTCTTTGGCGATGGCCAGGACGGCGCCGAGGTGCGCCAGATCGTTGCCGGCGGTTTGCGGCTGGACACCGCCGCCCTCTCCGCTCATCCGAAAAAGGGCGAAGTCCACCAGGCACTGGGTGGTGATGTCGGTGTCGTTCAGCTTGCCGATGTCCATCTTGCCGATCGCTTCGAGCGTGGCCTTCTTGGTTTTGCCCAGGGGCCGGGCCTTTCCCACTTCCAACAGGTACTGGTCGATCATGTCTTTGACGGTGACGCCCTTCCGGCTGGCCCGCTCGATCGCGCCGGGCTCGTCCAGCTCCGATTCGCGCTTGCGCGTCCACGCTTGGGCAGCCTGTTTCCGGGCGAAGGTCTGGCTCTCTTGGTAGACTTGCACTCCGTCGCGTTTGATGCGGATTTGAGCCGTGTAGCTCACAGTCCCATCCGCCAGTTTTCTTGCCCTGATAGTCGCCATATCGAAAGTGGTACGCGTCAGTTTTGAAGTGGTACATCGTACCACCGAGCCTTCAAAAACACCTGAAAACGCCCTAAAACTCGCCCAGAACACGTTGAGTAAAATGCTAGATAAACAGAGCTTTAGCCCAGCAGAATCAAGCCCCGCACTGTCTCGGCGCTTTAGCGTTGCACCCATGATGGATTGGACTGATCGCCACTGCCGTTTTTTCCTGCGCCTGCTGTCAAAAAACGCACTGCTCTACACCGAGATGGTGACCACCGGCGCGATCCTGCATGGCGACCACGAGCGTTTCCTGCGCCACAACGACGCCGAGCACCCGTTGGCACTGCAACTGGGTGGCAGCGTTCCGGCGGACTTGGCGGCCTGCGCCCGGATGGCCGAGGCCGCCGGGTATGACGAGGTGAACCTGAACGTTGGATGCCCCAGTGATCGCGTGCAGAACAATATGATCGGCGCGTGCCTCATGGGCCATCCGGCGCTGGTGGCAGATTGTGTGAAGGCAATGCGCGATGCGGTGTCGATTCCGGTAACGGTGAAGCACCGCATCGGGATCAATGGCCGGGACAGCTACGCCGAGCTGTGTGATTTTGTCGGGCAGGTGAAGGACGCAGGCTGCACCAGTTTTACCGTGCATGCGCGCATTGCGATTCTGGAGGGTTTGTCGCCCAAGGAGAATCGGGATATTCCGCCCTTGCGTTATGACGTGGCGGCGCAGCTGAAGCGGGATTTTGCCGAGCTGGAGATCATCCTGAACGGTGGAATCAAGACGCTGGAGCAGTGCCAGGAGCACTTGCAGACCTTTGACGGGGTGATGCTGGGGCGCGAGGCGTATCACAACCCCTATGTGCTGGCGCAGGTCGATCAGCAGCTATTTGGCAGCACGCAGCCGGTGATCACGCGGGCGCAGGCGCTGGCGCAACTTCGGCCGTATATCGCGGCGCATTTGGCGACAGGCGGTTCGATGCACCACATCACCCGGCATGTGCTGGGGCTGGGCACCGGCTTTCCTGGAGCGCGCAAGTTCCGGCAGTTGCTGTCGGTGGATATTCACAAGGCTGCCGACCCACTGGCACTGCTCGATCAGGCAGCCGCTCTGCTGGATGGGCGCTGACCATTAGCGGAGTTGAACCTGCCAGCCTTTTCGCCCTCCTATTAAACCGTCAGGCCCGCTATTCAGATGACCGTTCCCAGGTTGTTGCCACGGCGGGCCGATGAACGCATTTGCGCCCTTGAGCGGCTGTCAGCGCTCGGGTAATGTCATCAGACCCACAGGACAGAGCACGCCCATGACTTCCAAGCTGGAACAACTCAAGCAAATCACCACTGTCGTAGCCGATACCGGCGATTTCGAAGCTATCGCCCGGGTCAAACCGCAGGATGCCACCACCAACCCGTCCCTGCTGCTCAAGGCGGCGTCGATTCCGGCCTATGCCAAGCTGCTGGATGAGTGCGTGAAAGACTGCAACGGCGACGTTGGCCTGGCCAGTGACCGCTTTGCGGTGGCCGTGGGCCAGGAGATCCTGAAAGTAGTCCCGGGGCGCATCTCCACTGAAGTGGATGCACGCTTGTCGTTCGACACTGACGCCGTACTCAAGCGTGCGCACCGTCTGATCGATTTGTACGAAAAAGCCGGCGTTGGCCGTGACCGCGTACTGATCAAGATCGCCTCCACCTGGGAAGGCATCCGCGCCGCAGAGAAGCTGGAAAAAGAAGGCATCCAGACCAACCTGACCCTGCTGTTCTCCTTCGCCCAAGCGGTGGCTTGCGCGGAAGCGGGCGTGTTCCTGATTTCGCCGTTCGTGGGTCGCATCTACGACTGGTACAAGAAGGCCAACGGCACCGACTACACCGGCTCGGAAGATCCAGGCGTGCAGTCGGTGACGCGCATCTACAACTACTACAAGGCCAATGGCTACAAGACCGTGGTGATGGGTGCGAGCTTCCGCAACCTGAGCCAGATCGAAGAGCTGGCCGGTTGTGATCGCCTGACCATCAGCCCGGACCTGCTGGAAAAACTCGCTGCCGATACCGGCAAGCTGGAGCGCAAGCTGTCGCCCGGCCATGCCGGTGAGCCACGCGTGCATTTGACTGAAGCGCAGTTCCGCTGGGAATCCAACGAGGACGCGATGGCAACCGAGAAGCTGGCCGAAGGCATTCGCCAGTTTGCGCGTGACCAGGAGAAGCTGGAGGCGCTGTTGACTGCCAAGCTGTAAGGCAGCAGCAACAAAAAGGGCGGCACCTGTGAAGGTGCCGCCCTTTTTTGTCTGTTTGGAAGTGCGCTGATCGATCTGGCGCTATCGGGGCGAGCCCCTTTCCATATTTGGGACGTATTCCTACACAGGAGATCAGTGGCGCTCGAGGGCATTGACGAGGTCGTGAAACGCCTCGCGGTTGGACTCGTTCAAGCCCATCAGGATCTTGTGCGCTTCCAGCACCTTGATGCGTACCACCTCCTCGGACTGGTCCTGGGACGGCAAGTCAGTCAGGCATTCCGGGCACGGAATCGGGCGATCAACGATGTTGAACACCTGATCGAAGCCCATGGACTGCAACAGCCGGGTGATGTCTTCGTGGGTGGTGACCACCGTCGGCAACAGGCCGACCTTCTGCCGCGACAGAATGGACAACTTGGCCAACAACCCAAGGGTCGTGCTATCGATGCTGCGGGTTTCGGTCAGATCGATCACGATCGCCGAAAAATTCAGCGCGGTGAAGATCCGCTCGATCGTCGCATCCAGCGCCGAACACAAGGTCAGGCGCACTTCACCGACAAACTTCAGGACAAAGGTCCCGTCTTGCTCGGCGAATTGGATTCTTCCGGTACTCATCAAAGATTCCTGCTCAACACCAATAGGGCGATATCATCCGGCATCTCCCCTAGCGTGGCCAATCCAAAAACCTGCCGCAGGCCATCCAGGCTGCCGCCCGCCGACTTGACCTTTTGGGGCAAGGCAGCTTCTTTCTCCTTGAGTGTAGGCTCTGGAAGAAGGTCGAGGATGCCATCGGACATCAGCGTCAAGCTGAACGTCGGTGGCAGTTCCAGGATGTGGTCTTCGTAGGTGGCTTCGTTAAACAAGCCTACGGGCAGACCCCGTCCTTCCAGGTAACGCACACTGTCAGGCGTGTACAACACAGGCATCGGCAGGTGACCGCCAATGCTGTAGGTCAAAAGACCGGTTTCTTCATCAATCACGCCGCCCACCATCGTTACGTGCTTGCCCAGCTTGCAGCTGATCAGGCCTCGGTTGATGTGGCCCAGCACCTCGGACGGGGTGAACTCCGGCAAGGTGCCATTGCGCTTGGATTCGAACAGCAGCCGCGTGGTCATGAACTTCAACAACACGGTGACAAAAGCAGAGGAAGCACCATGGCCGGAGACATCGGCCAGGTAGAACGCGACACGCCGCTCATCAACGCGGAAGTAATCGACAAAATCACCCGACAGGTACAAGGACGGAATGATCTGGTGGGCAAACTGAAACTCGTCAATGGTCCACGGGCTCACCGGCAGCATGTTCATCTGCACCTGGCGACCGGCGTTCTGGTCTTCCTGGAGCAGGTTCAGGCTGGCTTCGAGTTCGCGGTTGGCGGTTTCGAGCTTTTCGCGGTAGCGCTGGTTTTCCAGCAGCAGGCGTGCACGATCCAGGGCACGACGCACCGAGTGCTCCAGCACCGCGAGGTCTTCAAGGGGCTTGATCAGGTAGTCGGCAGCGCCCAGGCGCAGAGCCTCGACCGCATCGTTCATCACCCCGGCACCGGACACGACAATCACCGGCGTCTGCGGCGCGAGCTCGGTCACCTGGCGAATCAGCTCCAGGCCGCCCATCTGGGGCATGCGCAGGTCGCAGATCACAAGGTCGGGCTTGTCGCGCTCGAATACCTGGAGACCCTGTTGGCCATTGCTGGCCTGCAGGACGCTGAAGCCACTGTCTTCCAAATAGGCCGCGAGACTCGCGCGCACTACTTCGTCGTCATCGATTATCAGCAGCGTGGCACTGGTTTTTTGCATGTGGGCAAACGGCGCCAGAATTAGGTTGGCGTAGGTGGCGCGACAATGGCCGGGCGCACTTACTGGATTCGCTTTCTAGCCTCTCTGTCCTACAAAGCATGGGCATTTGGCCCACGCACAACGGTAAAGCAGAGGTGCCCTTCTAAGGCGCAGACGGTACTCCCATCCGTCTGGGGTTTCAAGCTCATGCCGATGGTCGCCAAGCGTCTTTACATCGCAAATCACCGAGAGTTATAAGAACAGCCACGACCACAACACAAAGTAAGGATGGAACCCGTGAGCCAACACGAGCGCGACTACGCCGAAAAACGCGATTTCATCCGCATGCGAGTGGATGCCGATGTGTCGCTGATCCACGCCGGGCAGGAGATTGCCGGGGTTTGCGTGGACCTTTCCAGTTCCGGCATGCAGGTGCAGGCACCTCGCCAATTCCAGGTAGGCGACAAACTGACTGTACGCATCGATTCCGAGCACAGCGCCCTCACGGGACTGGAAGCGGACACCGAAGTGGTCTGGACCATGACAAACGGCCCAGACCAGCACCTGGGGCTCAAGATCCTGAAAATGTACTGAAACCTGCCCACAAAAAAGGCGACCATCGAGGTCGCCTTTTTCGTTTCAAAACATCACGGCTTAAAAGTCGTCGACGACCTTGCCGTCCTTGACCTTGAACTCGCGGTTCTGCAGGTAAGCATTGCGGATGAACGTGTACTTGTCGCCGGTGATCAGCTTCTCGCTGTCCAGCAGGCTGGCACGGGTATCGACAACGTTCAGACCGAAGGTGCTGTTGCGCAAGCCGATGTCGTTCATATAGCGGTACGGCTGGGTGTAGCTGTCTACGTATTTGGACGGTGCATCACGCAGGGTGCTTGGGCCCAGCAGTGGCAGCATCACATAAGGACCACTGCCGACGCCCCAGTAGCCGAGGGTCTGACCGAAGTCTTCGTCACTGCGTTGCAGCCCCATTTTGGTACCGACGTCGATAAAGCCGAGCACACCAAACGTGGTGTTCATCAGCAAGCGCGCCGTG
Source organism: Pseudomonas sp. RP-B7 (assembly GCF_059803535.1). Lineage (NCBI taxonomy): Bacteria > Pseudomonadati > Pseudomonadota > Gammaproteobacteria > Pseudomonadales > Pseudomonadaceae > Pseudomonas > Pseudomonas sp. RP-B7. The sequence goes on along the minus strand of NZ_JAPFHC010000012.1, from coordinate 87,661 downwards.
TCCACACCCGCCGCATGCGGCTTGAGCTGCAGCACGTTGTTGGCCAGGTTGCCGACATCGCCGATGTTACGGAAGAAGTTATGAACGCCGTCCTGCATGAATTGCGGCGTCACGAACTGATAACCCTGGGCCAATGGCTTGAGCGCATAGGTATCAACGGTGTCGTTGAAGGTGAAGATCGGGCGGTTGACGCTTTCCCACGGATCATCTTCCGAGGCGGCCTGTACAGCGAACGGGGCCAGCAGGACAGTGGCACACACCGACAGCTGAGCGAAATAGTGGCTCCAGCGCATAGCTTTTGCTCCTTAAGGGTCTGTCATGGGCGCTATGCCCTGAATAAGTCGGTGAGTATATGACGGAAGTGTCCATTTACGCAGCAGTCGGGGAAACGTCCTGTCTAAAATGCACAAAATTCCTACAATTGAGGCCCTGTGTCATCCACTTGTCATCCCATGCCGATAGCGTCAGAGCTATTTCAGGGATGTCGACATGCCTCACGCCGAGATTGCCATCGCCAGCGCGCCTGCCTTGACCGCTGTATTGTTCGGCCTGAGTGGCTGCCTGGTGGACTTCGGTTCCCAGGCACGTACCGATTCGCCCTCGCCGGGCTCCCACGCCACGCCGGGCGCCCTGAGCATCCTGCGCAGCCTGCATGAACAAGGCGTGCCCTGCGCCTGGCTGGATGAACTGCCCGCCTGCGTCACCACACCACTGGCCGCCGTATTGCCGGGCTGGCTGAAAGCCGCATCGCCCTCTGCCATCCGTTGGCCTGCGCCTCACGCCTGCTGGCAAGCCTTGATGGAACTGAACATCGAACGCCTGGAAGGCTGTGTGCTGGTCAGCGGCGAACCGCGCTTGCTGCAATCGGGGCTCAACGCCGGCCTGTGGACGATTGGCCTGGCATCCTGCGGCTCGCTGTGCGGCATGGCCCCGACACAATGGCAGGCATTGAGCGAGCAAGAGCGCGAGCACAAGCGCGGCAAAGCCACCGTGGCCCTATACGGGCTGGGCGTGCACTCGGTGATCGACCACCTGGGCGAACTCGGCACCTGCCTGGCCGACATCAGCCTGCGCCAACTAAAAGGCGAGAAGCCCTGACACGGATCATGCACGGTTGGCCCCAGTGGATTAATCTACAGGTCAGCCCGTAGACCTTTCTCGGCGTGCCGTGGTCTATGTCAGTGCCTATCGATAAAAGGAAACACGTCATGCCTGATCGCAAAAAACTGGAAGAACAGGTCGAAATCCTGCGCGGGCAGTTGGAACAGGAACCGCCGCTGTCGGAAGAAAAACGTACAGCATTGCAAGCCTTGATTGCCAAGTTCGAATTACAACTTGAACTTGAGCCGGCCACCCAGACACCGAGTATTTCCGATGATGTGAATCAAGCGGCCATTGAGTTCGACGCTGAGCACCCGGTGATTTCCGGGACCTTGCGCAATATCATGGTCACCTTGGGCAATATCGGGATCTGACGACATAGCACCTGAAAATCAACATCTATCAGAGCTGCATTTGCGCGGATCCCTCTCGGCAAACAATTGAAAACCGATGCCTAAGCGGGCGTCGGCTTTTTTTTGCTCAGAAATACGCCTTCCCTTTTGTAGAATCATAGCGTCGCTTTTGCGGGAAATTTCATCATCGACGGGAACCCAAACCACGGAGCTTGCCACTGAGGTTGTGAGAGGAATGGTCCTTTCAATTAACTTTGGAGCTTTACTTATAATGAGTGCCGTATCGAGCGCATCGCCAGCTTTTCAAGTAATGCAACAGTATTTTCAGCAGAACGAGATAGATGCAGGGCAGCAAGAGGCTATGAAAGGCAAAGGAACTGAGCCTTCATACTCAATTTCGAGGAGCTATGGCGGGGCTACAGACGAGAATGATCGATATTTCCCAGTTGGCGATGGCAAAGAGAAAATCACATACTGATACCCACGAAACGCCGTCTATCCACGCACATTAGGCATGGATAAGAAAGTGGCGGGAGGAACCACTCCCGCCACTCCTGAAGAGTGACGTTTTCCGGCTTTACTGACGCGCCAGGCGCACGTTCTGGAACGCCACATCTTCAGTACTGCGATACGGGTTGATATCCAACCCGCCCCTGCGAACATACCGCGCATACACGGTCAGTTTTTCCGGCTTCAGCAAGCGCTGCAAATCCAGGAAGATGCGCTCCACGCACTGCTCATGGAAGTCAGAGTGCTGGCGAAAGCTCACGATATATTCCAGCAAGCTCGCGTGGTCCAACGCGCGACCCCGGTATTCGACCACCACACTGCCCCAATCGGGCTGGCTGGTCACCGGGCAGTTGGATTTGAGCAGGTGGCTATGCACGCTCTCCTCGACAATCCGCGATTCATCGCAACGCAGCAGTTCCGGGCGTGGGTGTTCGTAGTTGCTGACGCTGATGTCCAACTCATCAATGCACACACCGGGCAACGCCATCACGCCTTCGGCCTCGATCTCGGCCAGGCTGCGGATGCGCACGCTCACTGGCTTGCCGGCGGCGGCGCCGAGGTCGGTACGCAAGGTCGCTTCCAGGCTTGCCGTATCGGCAAACGCGGTCTGGTTCAACGAGTTGAGGTACAGTTTGAAGGACTTGGACTCAATGATATTCGGCGAGTCAGCCGGGATGCTGAACTCACCGATGGCCACCACCGGCTTGCCCGACGGCAGCAGCCAGGACAGTTCGAAGCAGTTCCAGAAATCCACGCCTTTGTATGGCAGGGTCTCGGCACTCAGGCCCAGCTCGGCCCATTTGGCGGCGCGAGGGATCGGGAACAACAACGACGGGGTGTAGGTGGAGATGTATTCACTGGACTTGCCCAGCGGCGAATGTTCGGCTGCGGGATGCATGGCGGAAACCTGGCTAAATAAACGCCGCCAGTCTACCAGCCTTTGCCCCCGCCTTTGCGGCCTACTCGACGTTCAGCTTGCCAACCATGCCCGCCTGATAATGCCCTGGCAGGTTGCAAGCAAACTCCAGGCCCGTGGACTGGGTGAACGTCCACGTCAACTCGGCGGTTTTGCCGGGCTCGACCAACACGCTGTTGGGATCATCATGCTTCATCATTGCGCCATGGCCCATGGCGCTGTGATCCATCTTGCCCATGCCAGTGGCGGTGAGCATACCGCTGGCCTGCATCTGCAACATTTCCTTCTGGTGCTGGGCATGCATCGCCGCATCGCCCAGGTTGAATTCGTGCAGCAACTGGCCTTTATTCACTAGGACAAAGCGCACGGTCTCACCGGCCTTCACGTCCAGTGACTTGGGCGAAAAAGCAATGTCCTGCAGGGTCACTTCCACGGTACGCGTGGCCTGCTCGGCAGGGGCCGCGTGGCCGAAGGCAAAGGTATGTGCCGCATCCGCCATCGCCCCAAAACTCGCCACCAACAGGCAACCTGCCAACATCAGGGGTGTACGCAATGCCATCTCAACTCTCCAAAAATGTGTAACCCGCTTGGACAGCACTCTAAGATGAGGCCGCTGCCAGCCAGCTGACTGCTAGATTACAACTTTGTCAGGTTGCGCCCTGATCCCGTAACCCACGGTATAAAGCGCCTCGTGCACCGCAACCAAGAGCCGCCCATGAAATTGCTGATTGTCGAAGACCAACCGAAAACCGGCCATTACCTGCGCCAGGGCCTGGCCGAGGCCGGCTTCACCACCGAACTGGTGGCCGACGGCACCAGCGGCCAGCACCTGGCACTGACCGGCGACTATGATCTGCTAATCCTCGACGTGATGCTGCCGGGGCGCGACGGCTGGCAAATCCTGCAAGCGGTACGCAGCGCTGGCCTGGACATTCCGGTGCTGTTTCTCACCGCTCGCGACGCCGTGGAAGACCGCGTGCATGGCCTGGAGCTCGGCGCCGACGATTATCTGGTCAAACCCTTCGCCTTTTCCGAACTGCTGGCCCGGGTACGCAGCCTGCTGCGCCGCGGTAGCAGTTCGCCGCAGGAAACCGCCCTGCAACTGGCCGACTTGCGCCTGGACCTGATCCGCCGCCGCGTCGAGCGGGATGGCCAGCGCATCGACCTCACCGCCAAGGAGTTCTCCCTGCTGGAACTGCTGCTGCGCCGCCAGGGCGAAGTATTGCCAAAATCCCTGATTGCCTCACAAGTGTGGGACATGAACTTCGACAGCGACACCAACATCATCGAAGTGGCGATCCGCCGCCTGCGCCTGAAAGTCGACGACAACTTCCCCAACAAACTGATCCACACGGTGCGCGGCATGGGTTATGTGCTGGAGGAGCGTGTCAATTGATCAAGCGCCTGTCCCTGGCCAGCCGCCTGGCGCTGCTGTTTGCCGCGTGCACGGCGGTGGTCTCGTTGCTCGCCGGCGTGTTGTTCAACCGCGCCAGCGAGGCGCACTTCATCGAACTGGACCAGCAACTGCTCGAAACCAGGCTGGGAGCCCTGCGCAGTACCTTGCTGGGGGTCGACACGCCGCAGCTATTCAGCCAGCGCGAAGCGCAATTGCGCACTGAACTCGATCACCAACCCGACCTGACCCTGCGCATCAGCGCTGCCGGCCAACGCTGGTTTGATGGTGCGCCGGGGGTCACGCTACCCGAATCCCCCGGCCTGCATCGCCTGCAACACGCCGGCACCGATTACCGTGTCTACAACGCGCCGCTGAGCGCCGGTCAACCGGGCTCGGCGCAACTGAGCCTGATGCTCGACATCACCCACCACCAGCACTTCCTGCAACGCATGCAGCATTTGATCTGGCTCACCGTCGGCCTTTCGGCACTCGCCACCGCACTGCTCGGCGCGTGGGCGGCACGCAGTGGCTTGCGGCCACTGCGGCGCATGGGGGAAGTGGCGGCGGGCGTTTCCGCCCACTCCCTGACCCAGCGCCTGCCCCAGGAACAAATGCCGGCGGAACTGGCCGAGTTGGCCCAAGCCTTCAATGCCATGCTCGGCCGCCTGGACGACGCGTTCCAGCGCCTCTCGGCGTTCTCCGCCGACATCGCCCATGAACTGCGCACGCCGCTGTCAAACCTGCTGACCCAGACCCAGGTCATCCTCACCCAGCCACGCCCGCTAGAGGATTATCGCGAGGCCCTGCACAGCAACCTGGAAGAGCTGCAATGGATGGCACAGCTCGTGAACGACATGTTGTATTTGGCCAAGGCGGACCACGGCTTGCTGATGCCCAGGCGCGAACCGCTGGCACTGGCGGACGAAGTGGATGCCCTGCTGGAGTTTTTTGCGTTGCTGGCGGAAGACGCGCAGATCAGCCTGACGCGCGAAGGCACGGCCCACATCACCGGGGATCGTGGGATGCTGCGTCGGGCGCTGTCGAACCTGCTGGATAACGCGCTGCGGTTCACCCCGACAGGCGGAGAAGTGCGGGTACGGATCGAGGACGGGGTGCGGCTGACTGTCGAGAACACCGGGGAAGGCATTGCACCGCAGTTGCTACCAAAGCTGTTTGACCGCTTCTACCGGGCTGACCCGGCGCGGCGCGAGGGCAGCAGCGAGCATGCGGGGCTGGGGCTGGCGATTACCCAGTCGATTGTGCGGGCGCATGGGGGGCGGATTTTCTGTGAGTCCGGGCCGGGGTGGACCAGGTTTGTGGTTGAGCTGCCACAGCCGGATTGATGCAGGCGATGCCGGCCGCGTCGCGAGCAAGCCCGCTCCCACATTTTGAGTTGTGAATACATTCAAATGTGGGAGCGGGCTTGCTCGCGAAGACGGTCTTAAAAACTACGAGTATCTCAGGGCATGCGCCGGCTCAATCTTCGCCGCCCGATACGCCGGGTACAGCGTCGCCAAAAAGCTCAACACAAACCCTGCCGTACAAATCAGCAGCACATCGCCGCCTTGCAGCTCCGAGGGCAGGTTACTGACGAAGTACACGTCTGAGCTGAAGATATGCTGCCCCGTCACCCGCTCGACCCAGCCCACCAGCTCACTCACGTTCAGGGCCGCAATCACCCCCAGCACACCGCCAATCAACGTGCCGACGATGCCGATCACCGTGCCCTGCACCATGAAGATCGCCATGATCTGGCGTGGCGTGGCGCCGATGGTGCGCAGAATCGCGATGTCGGCGCCCTTGTCGTTCACCACCATGATCAAGGTCGCGATGATGTTGAACGCCGCCACCGCGACGATCATCAGCAGCAACAAGCCGATCATGGTCTTTTCCATCTTCATCGCGCTGAACAGGCTGCCCTGGGTGTGGGTCCAGTCATCCGCCTTGTAAGCCGCGCCCAGGCTAGCGGCAATATCGGCCGAGACTTTGGGGGCGGCGTACAGGTCCTTCACCGCCAGGCGCACGCTCTGCACCTGGTTCGGCTGCCAATGCTGGATTTCTGCCGCGTCAGCCATGTGGATCAACGCCATGGAGCCATCCAGCTCGGCGCCGACCTTGAAGATGCCGACCACATTCAAGCGCTGCATGCGCGGGGTGATGCCGCCCGGCGCGCTGCTGATTTCCGGCACGATCAGGGTCAGCTTGTCACCCACGTTCAGGCGAAAGCGCCGTGCGGTGATTTCGCCGACCACCACACCGAACTCGCCGGGTTTCAGGTCATCCAGTTTGCCCTGCACGATGTGCTGGGCCACGATCGACACCTTGCCTTCCTGGGCTGGGTCGACGCCGCTGATTTCAATCGGCTGCATGGCGCCCTTGTAGGAGAACATGCCATCCATTTGCGTGAACGGTACTGCGGCAGTCACCTCGGGATTCTTCATCGCAGCGGCAGCCAGCGGCTGCCAGTCGTCAATCGGGTTCACGCCGACGATGGTGGCGTGGGGCACCATGCCAAGGATGCGCGAGCTCATTTCACGCTGAAAGCCGTTCATTACCGACAACACCACGATCATCGCCAGCACGCCCAGGGCGAGGCCGATCATCGAGGTCATCGAGATAAACGAAACAAAACGGTTGCGGCGCTTGGCGCGGGTATAGCGCGTGCCGATGAAAATCGATAACGGTCTGAACATTCGCGGGCACCGTTGGAAAAATAGAAAACCCGATGTAGGACACCGGGCTTGAAACAGGTCAGATGGCGACCAGATGACCTTCCTGCAGGTGCAGCACACGGTCCATCTGGCGAGCCATGCTCATGTCATGGGTCACCACCAGGAACGCGGTGCGCATCTGGGTGCTCAGTTCCAGCATCAAGTCCTTGATGCCCTGGGCGGTGTGGGAGTCGAGGTTGCCGGTCGGCTCGTCGAGCATCACCAGGCCCGGGTTGTTCACCAGGGCGCGGGCGATGGCCACGCGCTGGCGCTCACCACCGGACAGCTCGGCCGGCTTGTGCTCCAGGCGATGGCCGAGGCCGACGCGCTCCAACAAGGCTTGGGCGCGCTGGCGGGCTTCCGGGATCGCGGTCTTGCCGATCAGCAGCGGCATGCACACGTTTTCCAGGGCGGTGAACTCCGGCAGCAGGTGGTGGAACTGGTACACAAAACCGAGGGAACGGTTGCGCAGTTGGCCACGAGCCTTTTCACCGAGGGCCGAAAGCTCTTCGCCGGCCAGCCAGACGCTGCCCTGGGACGGCGTATCGAGGCCGCCCAACAGGTTCAGCAGGGTACTTTTGCCGGAGCCGGAACTGCCGACAATCGCCACGCGCTCGCCAGGATGCAGTTCCAGTTGCAGGTTCGACAGCACCACCACCGACTCCGGGCCTTCCTCGTAGGACTTGCCCAGGTTGCGGCAGCTCAAGATTGCTTTTTCACTCATGCCCGATTCACTCATAACGTAAGGCCTGTGCTGGCTGGGTACGTGCCGCGCGCCAGGCTGGATACAGGGTGGCAAGGAAGCTCAATACCAACGCGGCGCCGCCCACCATCAACACGTCCTGGGCCTGCACCTGGGACGGCAAGTAATCGATGAAATAGACGTCGGCGTTGAGGAATTTGTGGCCGATCAAGGTTTCAAGGCCGGCGATGGCGGCGCTGACGTTGAGCGCGGCCAAAATCCCGACGGCGGTACCGATCAAGGTGCCGACCACGCCGATCACCGTGCCCTGCACCATGAAGATCGCCATGATCTGCCCGGGCGTGGCACCCAGGGTGCGCAGAATGGCGATGTCGCCCTTCTTGTCGTTCACCACCATCACCAGCGTGGAGATAATATTGAACGCGGCCACGGCGACGATCAGCAGCAACAGCAGGCCGATCATGGCTTTTTCCATGCGGATGGCCTGGTACAGGTTGCCGTGGGTACGCGTCCAGTCGCGGGCGTAGTACTGGCTTTCACCCAGGTGCTGAGCGATTTCCCACGAGGTACGCGGGGCGTCGAACAGGTCGTTGAACTTGAGACGCAGGCCCTGCACCTGATCCGGCTTCCAGCGATGCAGGCGCGCCAGGTCGGTGAGGTTGGTCAAGCCGAGGTAGCCGTCGATCTCGCCGGCGCCGACGTGGAAGGTGCCGACCACGGTAAAGCGCTTCATGCGCGGGAACATGCCTGCCGGGGTCACGGTGACTTCCGGGGCGACGAAGGTCAGCTTGTCACCCAGGTTAACGCCGAGCTTGGCCGCCGCCTTGTCGCCGATCACAATGCCGAATTCACCCGGCGCCAGGTCATCGAGTTTGCCCGACAACATGAACTTGTCGATGATCGAGACGTTGCGCTCCTGGGCCGGATCGATGGCATTGAGCAGGATCTTCTGCACCTTGCCGTCATTGGTCAGCAACCCCTGCATCTGGGTAAACGGCGCGACGGCCACTACCTTGGGGTTCTGCTTGACCTTGTCGGCCAGGCTTTGCCAGTCACTGATGGGCGCGTCGCCCTCGATGGTCGCGTGGGGCACCATGCCCAGCACGCGGGTACGCATCTCATGATCGAAGCCGTTCATCACCGACAGCACCACGATCATCACGACCACGCCCAAGGCGAGCCCGATCATCGAGGTCAAGGAAATGAACGACACAAAATGATTGCGACGCTTTGCACGGGTATAACGCGTGCCGATAAATACGAAGAGAGGTCTGAACATGTCGGGGCTTGTTCGGAGGAAAAGAAGACGTCCCGGTGGCGGGGCCTGGTAAGCAGCTTTACACTCAGACCATTAACGCTAGCTGGGGTTCGCCATGTCGACATTAGATGAAGAAGAGCGCCGCGAATACTACCGTATCGACGACATGATCGCACTTCAAATCAAAAACCTGTCCGCCCCTGAAGCGGCGAGCAAGGAAGTGTTGCAGGATGAGTCACCGCTGTTCAATCTGCTCAGCGAACTGCACCTGAGCGAATTCGAAGCCCAACACCTGCTACGCCAGATCAGCGAGAAAGATCGCAGCCTGGCCGCCTTCCTCAAAGTGCAGAACAAGCGCCTGGACCTGCTCAGCCAGGTCATGGCGCAAAGCCTGCGCAGTGCGGTTGGCGAGCCGCAGCCGGTGATCATTTCCGAAGGCGGCATAGACTTCCAGCACCCCACCCCGCTCGTCCCCGGCGCACACCTGGCGGTCAAGCTGGTGCTGATGCCCCAGGCGCTCGGCCTGCTGCTGCGTGCGCGGGTGACCCATTGCGATCCCAAGGGCGCAGGTTTTGACATCGGCACCGAATTCGAATCCATGACCGACGCCCAACGCCAACTGCTCGCCCGCTACATCCTGCAAAAACAAGCCCAGGAACGCCGACTGGCGCGGGAACAAAGCGACGCCCAAGACACCTGAATCCCTATTCACCCCGCCAGTACAGCTGGCGCAAAGGAGCAATTGTGACCCTGATTTACGGCCACCGCGGTGCCAAAGGCGAAGCACCGGAAAACACCCTGACCAGCTTTCAGGAATGCCTCAAGCACGGCGTGCGCCGTTGTGAACTGGATCTGCACCTGTCCATGGACGGCGAGTTGATGGTCATCCACGACCCTACCCTCAAGCGCACCGCCGACCGGCGCGGCAAAGTCGTCGAATACTCGGCGGCGGACCTGGTGAAGATGGACGCGCGCAAGGGCGGCCCTGGCTGGATCACGCCTTGCCCGATCCCGCGCCTGGAAGAACTGTTCGAAAAATGCGACTTCGATCACTGGCAACTGGAAGTCAAAAGCGCTTCGCGCACCCGCGCGGCCACCACCGTACTGGCAATTCGTGAGATGGCCGTACGTTTCGGCCTGATGGACAAGGTCACCGTGACCTCAAGTTCGCGGGAAGTACTGAAAGCTGCGGTAGAACTCACCCCGGATCTGTCACGCGGCCTGGTGGCCGAATACGCCTGGCTCGACCCGCTGAAGGTCGCGCAGAACTACGGCTGTGAGATTCTGGCGTTGAACTGGACGTTGTGCACCCCCGAGCGTCTGGAAAAAGCCCAGCGCCAAGGCCTGCATGTATCCGTGTGGACGGTCAACGAACCTGCGCTGATGCGCAGGCTCGCCGACTTCGGCGTAGATAGCCTGATTACAGACTTTCCCGGTTTGGCCACTGCCACCCTCGGGAATTACTGAAATCGGTCTCCCCGGCCGGCTCAGGCCACCGGCCGGAGCCGCTCAAAAAAGCCGGTTGAGACCGTCGTAGGCGGCTACCCGATAGGCTTCGGCCATGGTCGGGTAGTTGAACGTCGTGTTCACAAAATACTTGAGGGTATTCTGCTCGCCCGGCTGGTTCATGATCGCCTGGCCGATGTGCACGATCTCCGACGCCTGATAGCCGAAGCAATGCACGCCGAGGACTTCCAGGGTTTCGCGGTGGAACAGGATCTTCAGCATGCCTTGGGGCTCACCGGCGATCTGCGCACGCGCCATGCTCTTGAAGAACGCCTTGCCCACTTCGTAAGGCACCTTGGCCTTGGTCAGTTCGTGCTCGTTCTTGCCGATCGAGCTGATCTCGGGAATCGTGTAGATCCCGGTCGGCACGTCGTTCACATAACGCCAGCTGCCATTGTCGACGATGCTGCCAGCGGCCGAACGGCCCTGGTCATGCGCGGCACTGGCCAGGCTTGGCCAGCCGATCACGTCACCGGCGCCGTAGATGTTCGGCACGCAGGTGCGATAATTCTCGTCCACCTCGATCTGGCCACGGCTGTTGACCTTGACCCCGATGTTTTCCATGCCCAGCTTGTCGGTGTTGCCGGTACGGCCGTTGCACCACAGCAAGGCGTCGGCCTTGATCTTCTTGCCGGACTTGAGGTGCAGGATCACGCCGTTGTCCAGGCCTTCGACGCGCTCGTACTCTTCGTTGTGGCGCACGGTGATGTTGTTGTTGCTGAAGTGGTAGCTCAACGCCTGGGAAATTTCCGAGTCGAGGAAGCTCAGCAACTGGTCGCGGTTGTCCACCAGCTCCACCAGCACACCCAGGCCGCTGAAGATCGAGGCGTATTCACAGCCGATCACGCCGGCGCCGTAGATGATCAGTTTGCGCGGGGTGTGGCCCAGGCTCAGGATGGTGTCGCTATCGTAGATACGCGGGTGGTGGAAATCGATGTCCGCCGGACGATACGGACGCGACCCCGTGGCGATGATGATGTGCTTGGCCACCAGCTTTTCGACCACGCCATTGGAGCAGACCACTTCGACGGTTTGCTCATCGGCGAAACTGCCGGTACCGAAGAACAGGTCGACACGGTTGCGCGCGTAGTAGCCAGTGCGCGAGGCGACCTGCTTGGAGATGACTTTCTCGGCGCTTTTCAGCACGTCCGGGAACGAGAACCAGCGCGGCTCACCAATGGCCCGGAACATCGGGTTGGTGTTGAACTGCATGATCTGGCGTACGGAGTGACGCAACGCCTTGGACGGGATGGTACCCAGGTGGGTGCAGTTACCGCCGACCTGGCGACGGCTATCGACCATCGCCACCTTGCGCCCTGCCTTCGCGGCGTTCATCGCCGCACCTTCTCCAGCCGGGCCGGAACCCAGTACCACCACGTCGTAGTTGTAGACAGCCATGCGTACTCCTCAGAACAGGCCAGGCGTACGGTTGGACGCCGGGCTAAATCATGCCGCGACCAGCGGTCATGAAGGACAATTTGGCTCAAGTGTGTGAACCGGGGCACAGTCTATATAAGGCTCAACGCCGCGCACATTAACCCTTGGTCGCGTCGTAGGCCAGTCTTGCCTTTACTACAGGCTGCCGATTACGGTTTCAGCGCCGCCAGTTGCTCGAATGCCTTGTTACTGCGTGTGGCGAAACCTTCGCCCTCACGCAGCACAAAAAACGCCGCGATCTGCTGCTGTTCGGCGTAGTTCCACGCCTGTTCAGGCCCAAGCACCAACAGCAACGTCGACAACCCATCGGCCATCAGCGCCGACGGATGCAACACCGTCACCGACGCCAGTCGATGCCTGATCGGCGTACCACTGCGCGCATCCAGCGTGTGGGAATAACGCTGTCCATCCTGCTGGAAATAATTGCGATAGTCACCTGACGTGGACACACCAAAGCCATCCACGGCGATGATTCTTTCGGCGATCCGTTGATCGTCACGCGGCTCTTCCAGGGCGATGCGCCAGGGTGTGCCGTCCGGTTTGCGCCCGGCAGCCTTGAGTTCGCCCGTCGCTTCGGCGAGGTAATGGTGGATGCCCTGCCCGACCAACAACTCGGCGATGCGATCCACTGCGTAACCGGCGGCGATGCTGTTGAAGTCGACCTCGACGGCGGCGTCCTTGCACAACTGCGCGCCGTTGATGCGCAGGTGCTGGTGGCCAACCCGCTGGCGGACCTGCGCCAGCGTCGCCGCGTCCGGCACCTTCAGCTCACGCGCCTGGGGGCCGAAGCCCCACAGGTTGAGCAACGGCTCGACCGTCAGGTCAAACGCGCCGTCACTGGCCAGGGACAACTGCTCCCCGGTGCGCACCAAGTGCAGGATTGGCTCGGGCATGGGCTGGCAACTGTGCGCCGGCAGGGCATTAAAGCGCTCGATGTCCGAATCGCCGCGGTAGGTCGACATTTGCCGGTCAACCTCATCCAAGAGACTTTCCACTTGGCGTTGAAGCTCTTTCGGCGCCGGAGTATGGGCCGTTCTGACGTACTGGACCGAATACGTACTGCCCATGGTCGGGCCTTCAAAGTGCTCCAGCGTCTCGCCACCGCATCCCGCCAGCAGGGCAAACATCCCCATCATCACCACTTGTCGCAGATCACCCATAAATCCAGCCGCCATCGCAAATTGAATTAACCTGTAGGCACGCACCCTTTCAGGACTGGCCATTATGCGGCATGCGCTTTTTTGTCTATTGCTGATGTTGGCGCCCACAGCCCAAGCCAATGAGGCAGATCGTCTCAGGCAAGCGGATTTTCCGGTGCAGGCGCATGCGCTGACCCTGAAAAACCAGACCGTGCTCACCTACCTCTGGGCCGATGTGTACGCAGCCGCCCTGTACGCCCCGCCTGACACCAGCGCGAAGCTCGCCTGGCATCAACAACAGGACCTGCGTCTTGAGCTGTATTACTACCGCGACATTGATCGCAGCGATGTGATCAAGGCGGCCAATAGCACGCTGGAGCGCCAGCAAGCCGACGCGCGCTTGAAGCCCGCAGTGGCCCGGCTGCACGCCCACTTTCGCGACATCCGCCGGGGCGACCGGTATGCGCTGGATTATCGAGCAGCGCGCGGCTTGAATCTGGAGATCAATGGCCAGGTGGTGTTCAGCAGTCGCGATCGTGAACTGGCGAAGGCTTACCTGGGAATCTGGCTGGCGCCCAAGGGGTTGTCAGAGGCGCTGCTGGACTGAAACTGATCGGTTGACTGAGCTGACGCCTTCGCGGGCAAGCCCGCTCCCACAGGGGGTTGCATTCCAAATGTGGGAGCGGGCTTGCCCGCGATGAGGCACTCACAACCAACACAAACCCCTCAGCCACAAAAAAGCCCCGAACCAGTCGGGGCTTTTTCATTCAGCGCTGATGCTTAGCGCGGGAACGCAGGCGGGTTGACCCCGGCCATGTCTTCCATCACGCGAACCACCTGGCAGCTGTAGCCGAACTCGTTGTCGTACCACACGTACAGGACAACACGGTTGTCCTGAGTGATGGTCGCTTCAGCGTCCACCACACCGGCGTGGCGCGAGCCAACGAAGTCGGTGGAGACCACTTCCTGGGAATTGACGAAGTCGATTTGCTTATGCAGATCGGAGTGCAGCGCCATGAAGCGCAGGTACTCGTTCATCTCTTCGCGGGTAGCGGCTTTCTCAAGGTTCAGGTTGAGAATGGCCATCGACACGTTAGGCGTCGGAACGCGGATCGCGTTACCGGTCAGCTTGCCGGCCAGTTCAGGCAGGGCCTTGGCGGCGGCAGTGGCAGCACCGGTCTCGGTGATGACCATGTTCAACGCGGCGCTGCGGCCACGGCGATCGCCCTTGTGGAAATTGTCGATCAGGTTCTGGTCGTTGGTGTACGAGTGAACTGTCTCAACGTGACCGTTGACGATGCCGAACTTGTCATTCACCGCCTTGAGCACCGGCACAATGGCGTTGGTGGTGCAGGAAGCGGCGGACACGATCTTGTCGTCAGCGGTGATTTCACCGTGGTTGATGCCGTGAACGATGTTCTTCAGCTTGCCCTTGCCCGGAGCGGTCAGGACAACGCGGTCGATACCCGGGCAGGCCAGGTGCTGGCCCAGGCCTTCGGCGTCACGCCACACACCGGTGTTGTCCACCAGCAGCGCGTCTTTGATGCCGTACTGGGTGTAGTCCACCTCAGTCGGGTTCTTCGCGTAGATCACCTGGATCAGGTTACCGTTGGCGGTGATGGTGTTGTTTTCTTCGTCGATGGTGATGGTGCCGTTGAACGGACCGTGCACCGAATCACGACGCAAGAGGCTTGCGCGCTTGGTCAGGTCGTTGTCGGCGCCTTTACGCACCACGATGGCACGCAGGCGCAGGCCGTCGCCGCCACCGGTTTTTTCGATCAGGATGCGCGCCAGCAGGCGGCCGATACGACCGAAGCCGTACAGCACAACGTCGGTGCCTTTGCGGGCAGCGGCGTTTTGCTGACCCACCACATCGGCCAATTCTTCACGCACGAACTGCTCGGCGGTACGCCCGGCGCCTTCCTTGCGGAATTTGTAGGCCAGCTTGCCCAGGTCTACCGAAGCCGCGCCGAGCTTGAGCTCGCTCATGGCTTTAAGCAGCGGGAATGTTTCGTGGACGGAGAGTTCGCTGTCGTCGGCGGAGCGATGGCGCGCAAAGCGGTGAGCTTTGAGAATCGCGATGACAGACTGGTTGATCAGGCTGCGGCCATAGATCGAGCTCACCACATTGTTATTGCGGTACAGCTGGCCGATAAGCGGAATCATCGCTTCTGCGAGTGCTTCACGGTCGATCCATTCACCAAGACACTGGTCGGGCTTCTGAGTCACGGGAACCTTCCACATGTAGGGGCAGAAAAAAGGGGCTACATTATGCCGCCCGACCGCCCTCGGAGCAATGCGCGCAACCCAACAAAAAGTGCTTGCGAAAAACAGGCACCGCGCTGGAGCCCAGTAAACACGCGGGCTTCAGAAGGCCATCAGTTGAGCGCGGCACGCGACTTGTCCGTAACCCTCCGAAAACCTGAGCAGTTTTGGCACTACATATTGAGTCAAAACCCGCCATTGTTTGTCTTAGCCACTACATTTCCTACAAACCGTAATAGGCGCAGTCAGCAACTGACAGACGGCGCCTTGCCCCGTTACAATTACCGACTTTGTCGCAACGCTTGGAGCTCAACCTTCCGTGCCCGTCCTGCGTCTACCGCTTCTCCCTGCTGCGGCAGGCAAACAGCACTGGGGCAACCTGCCCGGTGCCGCCCTGAGCCTGGCCATCGCCGAGGCTGCCAGCGCAGCCAAGCGCTTTACCCTGCTGCTCACCGCCGACAGCCAAAGCGCCGAACGGCTGGAGCAGGAGCTGAGCTTCTTCGCCCCCGATTTGCCGGTGCTGCATTTTCCCGACTGGGAAACCCTGCCCTACGACCTGTTCTCGCCGCACCAGGACATCATCTCCCAGCGCATCGCCAGCCTGTACCGCCTGCCGGAACTGGCCCACGGCGTGCTGGTGGTGCCGATCACCACCGCCCTGCACCGCCTGGCGCCGACCAAGTTCCTGCTGGGCAGCAGCCTGGTGCTGGATGTCGGCCAGAAGCTCGACGTGGAGCAGATGCGCACGCGCCTGGAAGCCAGCGGCTACCGCTGCGTGGACACGGTGTACGAGCACGGTGAGTTCGCCGTACGTGGCGCGCTGATCGACCTGTTTCCGATGGGCAGCAAGTTGCCGTATCGCATCGACCTGTTCGATGACGAAATCGAGACCCTGCGCACCTTCGATCCGGAAAACCAGCGCTCCATCGATAAAGTCGATTCGATCAAGTTGCTGCCCGCGCGGGAATTCCCGTTGCAAAAGGATGCGGTCACCCGCTTCAAGGCGCGCTTCCGTGAACGCTTCGACGTCGACTTCCGCCGCTGCCCGATCTTCCAGGACTTGAGCAGCGGGATTACACCCGCTGGTATCGAGTACTACCTGCCGCTGTTCTTCGACGAAACCTCCACCCTGTTCGATTACCTGCCCCAGGACACCCAGGTGTTCTCCCTGCCAGGCATCGAGCAAGCGGCGGAAAACTTCTGGAACGACGTGCGCAACCGCTACGAAGAACGCCGCGTCGATCCGTCCCGGCCTTTATTGCCGCCCGCCGAGTTGTTCCTGCCGGTGGAAGACTGCTTCGCCCGCCTGAAAAACTGGCCGCGTGTGGTCGCCAGCCAACAGGACGTGGACGCTGGCAGTGGCCGCGAGCGCTTTCCCGCGCAGGCGCTGCCCAACCTGGCGATTGAAGCCAAGGCCAACCAGCCACTGGAAGCGCTGTCCAACTTCCTCGGCGATTTCCCTGGCCGCGTGCTGTTTACCGCCGAATCCGCCGGCCGCCGTGAAGTGCTGCTGGAACTGCTCGAACGCCTGAAACTGCGACCGAAAACCGTCGACAGCTGGCCGGATTTCGTCAAAGGCAAAGACCGCCTGGCGATTACCATCGCGCCGCTGGATGAAGGCCTGCTGCTGGACGATCCGGCGCTGGCACTGATCGCCGAGAGCCCGCTGTTCGGCCAACGCGTGATGCAGCGCCGCCGTCGTGAAAAACGCGCCGACGCCAACAACGACGCGGTAATCAAGAACCTCACCGAACTGCGCGAAGGCGCGCCGGTGGTGCATATCGACCACGGTGTCGGGCGTTATCTCGGCCTGCAAACCCTGGAGATCGACAACCAGGCCGCAGAATTCCTCACCATGGAATACGCCGAGGGCGCCAAGCTCTACGTGCCGGTGGCCAACCTGCACCTGATCGCGCGCTACACCGGCAGCGACGACGCGCTGGCACCGTTGCACCGCCTGGGCTCCGAGACCTGGCAGAAAGCCAAGCGCAAGGCCGCCGAACAGGTGCGCGACGTGGCCGCCGAGTTGCTCGACATTTATGCCCGCCGCGCCGCCCGCGAAGGCTATGCGTTCGCCGACCCGAAAGCCGACTACGCCACCTTCAGCGCCGGCTTCCCCTTCGAAGAAACTCCAGACCAGCAAACCACCATCGAAGCGGTGCGTGCCGACATGCTCGCACCCAAGCCGATGGACCGCCTGGTCTGCGGCGACGTGGGCTTCGGCAAGACCGAAGTGGCCATGCGCGCCGCCTTCATTGCGGTACACGGCGGCCGCCAGGTGGCGATCCTGGTGCCCACCACCCTGCTCGCCCAACAGCACTACAACAGCTTTCGCGACCGCTTCGCCGACTGGCCGGTGACCGTGGAAGTGATGAGCCGCTTCAAGTCGGCCAAGGAAGTGAATGCCGCCGTCGCCGATTTGGCCGAAGGCAAGATCGACATCGTGATCGGCACCCACAAGCTGCTGTCGGACGACGTGAAAATCAAGAACCTGGGCCTGGTGATCATCGACGAAGAGCACCGCTTTGGTGTGCGCCAGAAAGAACAGCTCAAGGCCCTGCGCAGCGAAGTCGACATCCTCACCCTCACCGCCACGCCGATTCCGCGCACGCTGAACATGGCGGTGTCGGGCATGCGCGATCTGTCGATCATCGCCACGCCGCCGGCGCGCCGCCTGTCGGTGCGCACCTTTGTGATGGAGCAGAACAAAAGCACGGTCAAGGAAGCGCTGCTGCGTGAACTGCTGCGCGGCGGGCAGGTGTATTACCTGCACAACGACGTGAAGACCATCGAGAAATGCGCAGCCGACCTCGCCGAGCTGGTGCCGGAGGCGCGTATCGCCATCGGCCATGGGCAGATGCGCGAACGTGAACTCGAACAGGTGATGAGCGACTTCTACCACAAGCGCTTCAACGTGCTGATCGCCTCGACCATCATCGAGACCGGCATCGACGTACCGAGCGCCAACACCATCATCATCGAGCGGGCCGACAAGTTCGGCCTGGCGCAACTGCACCAACTGCGTGGCCGGGTCGGGCGCAGCCACCACCAGGCGTACGCCTACTTGCTGACGCCGCCGCGCCAACAGATCACCTCCGACGCGGAAAAGCGCCTGGAGGCCATCGCCAACACCCAGGACCTGGGCGCTGGTTTTGTACTGGCCACCAACGACCTGGAAATCCGTGGCGCCGGCGAACTGCTGGGCGACGGCCAGAGCGGGCAGATCCAAGCGGTGGGTTTCACGCTGTATATGGAGATGCTCGAGCGCGCGGTGAAAGCCATCCGCAAGGGCGAACAACCCAACCTCGATCAGCCGCTGGGCGGTGGTCCGGAGATCAACCTGCGCTTGCCGGCGTTGATTCCCGAGGATTACCTGCCCGACGTGCATGCGCGACTGATCCTGTACAAGCGCATCGCTTCGGCTACCGATGAAGAAGGCCTCAAGGATCTGCAAGTGGAGATGATCGACCGCTTCGGCCTGCTGCCGGAACCGACCAAGAACCTCGTACGCCTGACCCTGCTCAAGTTGCAGGCCGAGCAACTGGGGATCAAGAAGGTCGACGCCGGGCCGCAAGGTGGGCGTATCGAGTTTGAAGCGCAGACGCCGGTGGACCCGCTGGTGCTGATCAAACTGATCCAGGGCCAGCCCAACCGCTACAAGTTCGAAGGGGCTACGCTGTTCAAGTTCATGGTGCCAATGGAGCGCGCCGAAGAACGCTTTAATACCCTGGAGGCGCTGTTTGAGCGCCTCATCCCGAAATCTGTTTGAAGGACGCCGTCATGCGCCTGTTCCGCACCCTGAGCCTGTTGTTGCTGGTCGTGGCCCCGTCGGCGTTCGCCGACAGCCCGTACCAGGTGGAAATGATCCTGGTGCGCCAGAATGCGGAGCCGCCGCTCAACAGCCGCGCCGCGCCGGAAAACTGGGATGCCGGGGCGATGCATCTGAACGCCGATAAAATGAGCCCGCCACGCCTGAGCAATATTGTCGACAAGCTGCGCGCCGACAACAGCTACACCGTGCTGGTGCACAAGGCCTGGGAGCAAAACCTCGGCGAGCAACCGGTAAAGGTCGCGATCACCGACGGCCAGGAACAGTTCGGCCAGTTCCCCATCGAAGGTGTACTGAACCTGCAATTGGGCCGTTTCACCGACATCGACGCCGACTTCTGGCTCAACAGGTTCGACAGCAACGGCAGCGTGATCGCCAGCGAACATCTGAGCCAGACCGACGTGCGCACCAAGAACAACCAGCTCAACTACCTGGACGGCGGCCACCTGGCCTTGCTGATCAAGATCACTTCGCTGACCGCCAAGCCACCCAGCGCACCACCGCCTGACATTCAGGACTGATCCAGCGCCATGCCCCTGACGTCGCAATTGACCAAACCCCTGGCTCCGTCATGGGCCAATCGCTTTAAAGAGCAGAGCCTGGAGCGCGGGCGGCGTTATGCCCTGGAGAATCGCGTGCGCATCGTCGAGTCCGGCGACAGCACCATCATCGCCAGTTGCTTGGGTTCGGGCGGCAACGTCTACCGGCAGACCATCTCGTTGCGCGAGTCGGCCAAGGGCACGCTGATCCTCGTCGACAGCCGCTGTACCTGCCCGGTGCACACCAACTGCAAACACATCGCAGCAGTGCTGCTCAAGGTCCAGGAAACCCTGGACTACCCCGCCGCTGCCCAGGATGCCGAGCTGCTGGAAAAACTCCAGGCCGTGCTGGATAACCGCGTGGTATTGCCGCAAGTGCTCATGGAGGATGTGCTGCCGGTGCCGCGCCTGTGGCTGGCCAGCGTCGAGTTCAGCGCCTTTGAACCGCGCAATGGCAAGATGCAGCGCTATATCCAGCACCGCGCGGCACTGTCGTTCAACTACCTGGGCAACTATGTCAGCGGGCAGAAGAACGCCGACATCATCGTCCGTCAGGACACCCAGAGCCTGCGGATCAAGCGGCATCCGGAGCTGGAGCAACCGTATCGCGAGCAACTGCGCCTGTTGGGTTTCAAGATCGCCACCCGCCAGAGCAAAGCCTTGCCGGAAAGTGCCGGCGAGCTGTTCGAGATGGTCAATGACAGTGCCTGGCTGAACTTCACCCTCAATGCGTCGCCCACCTTGCGCGCCGAGGGCTGGGAGTTGCAGATCGACGAGGATTTCGGCTTTGACCTGAGCGCCGTCGACGATTGGTACGCCACCGTCGATGAAGGGCCGGAGCGCGACTGGTTCGACCTGGAACTGGGAATTATCGTCAACGGCGAACGCCTGAGCTTGCTGCCGATCCTGTTGAACCTGATGCGCTCCCACACCGAGATCCTCAACCCGGAGAAACTTGCGCGACGCCGCGACGATGAGCTGATCCTGGTGAACATCCCCGGCCTGCCCAACGGCCACGGCCCGCTGCAAGTGGCGCTGCCCTACGGCCGCTTGAAACCGGTGCTGGCAACCCTCGGGGAGTTTTACCTACAGGAACCCGGCACCACAACGTTGCGCCTGGCAAAGGCGGATGCAATCCGCTTGAACCCGCTGGAAGACCTGCCGCTGCAATGGGAGGGCGGCGAGAAGATCCGCAACTTCGCCCAGCGCCTGCGGGACATCAAGGATTTCAGCTGTGTGGCGCCAGACGGGCTGAACGCGACCTTGCGCCCGTATCAACTGGAAGGCTTGAGCTGGATGCAGTCGCTGCGTCAGCTCGATGTCGGCGGCATTCTTGCGGACGACATGGGCCTGGGCAAAACCCTGCAAACCCTGGCGCATATTCTCACCGAGAAAGCTGCCGGGCGCCTGGATCGGCCCTGCATGGTGGTGATGCCCACCAGCCTGATTCCCAACTGGCTCGATGAGGCTGCGCACTTCACCCCGCAACTCAAAGTTCTGGCACTTTACGGCGCCGGGCGTAAGAAACATTTCGCCAGCCTGCAGGACTACGACCTGCTGCTGACCACCTATGCCCTGCTCCCCAAAGACATCGAAGTGCTTGCCGCCCAGCCCTTGCACGTGCTGATCCTCGATGAAGCCCAATACATCAAGAACCCCAACAGCAAGGCCGCCCAGGCGGCGCGTGAGCTGAACGCACGGCAGCGCCTGTGCCTGAGCGGTACGCCACTGGAAAACCACCTGGGCGAGCTGTGGTCGCTGTTCCACTTCCTGCTGCCGGGCTGGCTGGGTGACGTGAAAAGCTTCAACCGTGATTACCGCGTGCCGATCGAAAAGCGCGCCAGCGAGGTGCGATTGCAGCACCTTAACGGTCGGATCAAACCCTTCTTGCTGCGCCGCACCAAAGAACAAGTGGCGACGGAGTTGCCGCCCAAGACCGAGATCATCCACTGGGTCGATCTCAACGAAGCCCAGCGCGACGTGTACGAAACCATGCGCCTGGCCATGGACAAGAAAGTGCGCGATGAAATCACCCGCAAGGGCGTGGCGCGCAGCCAGATCATCATTCTTGAAGCGCTGCTGAAGTTGCGCCAGGTCTGCTGCGACCTGCGCCTGGTCAACGACGCCGCCCTGCCCGCCCGCGGCAGCAGCTCAGGCAAGCTCGACAGCCTGCTGGAAATGCTCGAAGAACTGTTTGCCGAAGGGCGACGGATCCTGTTGTTTTCGCAGTTCACCTCGATGCTCAGCCTGATCGAAGTCGAGTTGAAGAAACGCGACATCGCCTACGCCCTGCTGACCGGCCAGACCCGGGATCGGCGCACGCCGGTGAGGGACTTCCAAAGCGGCAAGCTGCAGATTTTCCTGATCAGCCTCAAGGCCGGTGGCGTGGGGTTGAACCTCACCGAAGCCGACACGGTGATCCATTACGACCCGTGGTGGAACCCGGCCACGGAAAACCAGGCCACCGACCGTGCGTATCGCATTGGCCAGGAGAAGCCGGTGTTCGTTTACAAAATGATTGCACGGGGCACAGTGGAGGAGAAAATCCAACATCTGCAAAAGGAAAAGTCCGACCTGGCGGCCGGCGTGCTGGATGGCCGCACGACGGGGGATTGGCAGTTGGGGAACGAGGATATTGAGGCGTTGTTTGCGCCGTTGCCGAATAAGCAAGATAAGCGCTGAGCTGTAGATCGCTATCGCGGGCAAGCCCGCTCCCACAGGTTGAGCACCTTCCAAAACAGGCACTCGGTCGAATGTGGGAGCTGGCTTGCCTGCGATGGCCGCACCACGGTATTCAGCCGATCAACTGCGCATCCCGCAACGCAGTCAGCGCCACCAACCAGCGCGGGTCTTGCTTGTAATCTGTCGAAGCAATCGCCTGCCCGCGCATCCGCGCGATGCGGGCCGACGGCGTCACTTTCATCCGCTGGGCAGCAGTCAGTGCCAACTCCGCCGCCGCGCGATCGTTACACACCAGCCCCATGTCGCAACCCGCCGTCAGCGCCGCCTCGATCCGACTGGCCGCATCGCCGACCACATGGGCACCGGCCATGGACAGGTCATCGCTGAAAATCACCCCATCAAATTGCAACTCGCCGCGCAGGATGTCTTGCAACCAGCGCCGCGAAAACCCTGCGGGCTGGGCATCGACTTGCGGGTAGATCACGTGGGCCGGCATGACTGCCGCCAACTGCTGACTCAGGCGTGCGAAAGGCACCAAGTCATTGGCGCGAATCTGTTCCAGGCTGCGCTCGTCATTGGGAATGGCAACGTGGGAATCGGCCTCAGCCCAACCGTGCCCTGGGAAATGTTTACCGGTGGCGGCCATACCGGCGCTATTCATGCCACGGATAAAAGCCCCGGCAAGCACGGCGGCGCGCTCGGGGTCGCCTTCAAAAGAACGGGTGCCGACCACGGCGCTCCGCTGGTAATCCAGGTCCAGCACCGGAGCGAAGCTGAGGTCGAGGCCCACGGCCAGCACTTCAGTGGCCATGATCCAGCCGCACTGCTCGGCCAGGTATTCGGCGTTGGGGTTGTCCGCCAGCGCACGCATGGCCGGCAGGCGTACGAAGCCCTGGCGCAGACGCTGCACGCGACCGCCTTCCTGGTCGACCGCCAGCAGCAGGTCCGGGCGCACCGCACGAATCGCCGCGCTCAATTCGCGTACCTGGCGCGGATGCTCGATGTTGCGCGCAAAAATGATCAGGCCGCCCACTTCAGGCTGGCGCAACAGGTGGCGATCCTCGGCCGTCAGCCAGGTGCCGGCAACGTCGACCATCAAAGAACCTTGCAGGGCAGCAGTCATAAACCTTCCTTAAATAACGCACACAACCCGTTGCCCTCACCCGATGCGATTGGCATGGTGAACACAACGGGTTGCGAGTAGATAGCTGAATTCGGCATGGGCGGCTAGCTTAGCGGATGCAAGCGGCCGCGCACACCCGGAACGGTCAAACCTTGGCGACAGCCGGGGTGGATTTGCTGCGCGGGCGCAATTGCGCGGCAGCCATGGCCTGGTCGGTCACGCCGGTTTCGGCACGCATGCCGGCGGCGAGGAATGGCACCATCAGGCGCATGACCTGCTCGATGGAGGTATTTACGCCAAAATCGGTCTCGGCAATCGCCCGTAGCGCCTTGATCCCGGACATGCTGAATGCTGCGGCGCCGAGCATGAAGTGCACACGCCAGAACAGTTCGATCGGCGGGATGCGCGGGGCGGCTTCGTTGACCAGCAACATATAACGACGGAATACCTTGCCGTACATGTCTTCCAGATACCGCCGCAGGTGGCCCTGGCTCTGGCTGAACGCAAGGCCCAGCAAGCGCATGAAGATCGACAGGTCGTTGCCGCTGCGCGGCTGCACCACCAGCGCTTGCTCGACGAGGATTTCCAGCAGGTCTTCCAGGCTTGGCTTGTGGTCAGGCTTGGTCTGGCGGCGCTCCAGCTCACGGTCGAGGCTGGCGCAGAATGGCCCCAGGAAGCGCGAGAATACGGCCTGGATCAGGGCTTTTTTCGAGCCGAAATGGTAGTTCACTGCGGCGAGGTTGACCCCGGCCTTACTGGTGATCAGCCGCAATGAAGTTTCAGCAAATCCTTTTTCCGCGAACAACTGCTCGGCAGCATCGAGAATGCGTTCAACGGTTTCCGACTGGGCCATGACTACTCCGCCTGACAAACACTTGTTTGAAACATACGTTTCAGGGTGTGTCTTGTCAACCCTGAGGGTCCGTTTTCCGGCCGGTCAGTCATCTATTTAATCGCTATTTAATCACATCCTTCCTGGTCTGTAGGCAGCGCTATCTCCGGCTTGTAGGAGGAGTGACGAATGACCGTCCAGCGGAGCGACAGAAAAGGATGATTGCCAAGCGCAGTTCACTGTATATAATCCCAGTCACTGTATAAAAAGACAGAGCGATCAACATGCTAAAACTGACGCCACGCCAAGCTGAGATTCTGGCTTTTATCAAGCGCTGCCTCGATGACAACGGCTACCCGCCGACACGAGCGGAAATTGCGCTGGAACTGGGGTTCAAGTCCCCCAACGCCGCCGAGGAACACCTCAAGGCCCTCGCCCGCAAAGGCGCGATCGAGATGACCCCGGGGGCTTCACGCGGCATTCGCATCCCTGGCTTCGAAGCCAAGGCCGACGAATCGACACTGCCGATCATCGGCCGCGTCGCCGCCGGTGCGCCGATCCTGGCACAGCAGCATGTCGAGGAATCCTGCAACATCAACCCGACCTTCTTCCATCCTCGCGCCGACTACCTGTTGCGGGTCCATGGCATGAGCATGAAGGACGTGGGCATTTTCGATGGCGACCTGCTGGCCGTCCACACCACCCGCGAAGCCCGTAATGGCCAGATCGTCGTCGCCCGTATCGGCGATGAAGTCACCGTAAAGCGCTTCAAGCGCGAAGGCAGCAAGGTCTGGCTCCTGGCCGAGAACCCTGAGTTCGCACCGATTGAAGTGAACCTGAAAGATCAGGACCTGGTGATCGAAGGCTTGAGCGTCGGCGTCATTCGCCGCTAAAGGAGGCATCATCATGCAGCTCGTGCACACCCCACAACACACACAACTGTCGCTGTTCGAGGCCTTCATGGCCCAACCCCTTGCGCCTATCCTCAAGGAAACGGTCGAGGCGCCCTGGAGCGCCGAGCCCGAGGCGTTCAGTGAATTGTCGTTGCGCGGTGCGGCCGGGAGCTGCCTGAGCCTGCTGGCGCCAATCCTGCGCGAACTCAGCGAAGAACAGGACGACGCCCGTTGGTTGACGTTGATCGCCCCGCCCGCCAGCCTGACCCAGGCCTGGCTGCGGGACGCCGGCCTCAACCGCGAGCGCATCCTGCTGCTGCAACCACGTGGCGCGCAAAGTGCGCAGCAGTTGACGTGCGAAGCGTTACGCCTGGGCCGTAGCCATACGGTGGTGAGCTGGTTGAATCCACTGAATGCCAGCGCCAAGCAACAGTTGGTCAGCGCAGCGCGCGTGGGCGATGCTCAGAGCTTGAATATTCGATTGGGATAAAGTCACAGGCTGGGCTGTGGTGGGCGCGCTCACTGTGGCCAGAGAGCTTGTTGTGGCGAGCGAGCTTGCTCGCGCTGGGCTGCGAAGCAGCCCCAAAACCAGGCACCGTGGAATGCCTGATAGACCGCATCAATCTATTTAGGGCCGCTTCGCAGCCCAGCGCGGGGCAAGCCCGCTCTCTGCACTGCAGTTCGGTTCTTAATGAAGAACCCGCGGCCCATCATCCTTCTCCGGTTCGCCTTCCGCCAGACGCCCTGCCATCTGCACACCAACGCTCAACATGGCTTTTGCCACTTCCACGTGCTGGCCTTGCAGGAACGCTTTTGCGTCTTCGGAAAAGTCCAAAGTCACCAGAGAACCCTCGTCCTCAGCCCGGCGCAGCTCGATTCGGCCGTCAGGCAGTTCAACAATTTCCAGAAAGGACGTTGGCATAAAAGTCAGTTCTCCACGAAAGGCCGGGATTATATCAGTCATCCACCCGGCCCCGCTGAGGATCTGAAGAGGTTTCTTTACAGCATGATGAACGGCGCGCTCTGCTGCATAGCTAAACAGTGGGGGTACATCAGCACTCGTTCAAGCCTTCGCGAAACCGCAGTGCCATTTTTTTCAGGTCCTGACGCCAGCTTTCCAGCTCCTGCCGGCTCAACGGCTTGGGCTCGTCTTCTTCCAACGCAACTGCCACGATCAGCGGCTGGGTCACATCGCCCTTGGGCACATGGGGGACGCGCGGAGGCTGGAACATATCGGCATGGGCCTTGAGCAGGCGCGCCACCCAACTGTCGGGGCTCTGGGCCATTTCCACCAGTTCGGCCAGCTCAGGGATGGCCATGGTTTCCAGCACCTCGCGGTTCATGATCATTTCTGCGCGGGGCGAACCGGCCTGGGGCAAGCGATAGAACCCGGCGATTTCATGGCACAGCCCCAGCAAAGCACCGTACAGGTGGAACAACGCCGCTTCACGCCCCGCCTGGACCAACGCGATGGCATTCATCTCCTTCCCGTCCTCGGCACGGCCAAGGGCCTCCAGAGACAAACCCGCAAAGTAAATTTTCTGATTGGTACGGGTATAGAGTTCGTTGGCCATAACGGCAGTCTCCACAACGAAATGAGGCTTGATGCTGGTTTTGTAATGTAACGAGGGAGCTTGCTCCCGCTGGGGCGCGCAGCGCACCCAAAGCTTGGGCCTGCTGCACAGTCCGGCTGGAGCAAGCTCCCTCGCCACAGCAAGCCCGTTCCTACAACTCCGACAGGTTAGTCGATCAAGCGCCCTGGCGCTTGTCTTCGACCTTCCACTTGCCGCCGTCGTAGAACGCTTTCCAGCCGGTAGGCTTGCCGTCCACTTCGGTCTGCACGTACTGCTCCTTGGTCTTGCGACTGTAGCGGATCACGGCTGGGCGACCATCCGGGTCCTTCTTCGGCGCTTCACACAGGAAGTGGTACTTAGGATCGATCTCATCCTTATGCGGCACGATCTCCAGCACCAGCGGTGCACGGGTCTCGCGGTTTTTCGGGAACTGGCTGGCAGCCAGGAACAAGCCCGAAGCACCATCACGCAGGATGTAAGTGTCGTTGACCTTCTCGCACTTGAGCTCGGGCATCTTCACCGGGTCCATCTTCGGTGGCGCCGCATCGCCGCTCTTCAGCAGTTTGCGGGTGTTCTTGCACGTCGGATTGGTGCAACCGAAGAACTTGCCAAAACGGCCGGTTTTGAGCTGCATCTCGCTGCCACACTTGTCGCACTCCAGGCTCGGACCTTCATAGCCCTTGATGCGGTAAGTGCCCTCTTCAATCTCGTAGCCGTTGCAATCAGGGTTGTTACCGCAGATGTGCAGCTTGTGCTTCTCGTCCAGCAGGTAGGCGTCCATCGCCGTGCTGCAGATCGGGCAACGGTGCTTGCCACGCAGCACCAACGACTCGGATTCACCCTCGTCGTCAGCCGCAATTTCATCGCCCGGCACCAGATTGACCGTGGCCTTGCAGCGCTCTTTCGGCGGCAGGCTGTAGCCCGAGCAACCGAGGAAAACACCAGTGGACGCGGTCCGGATCTGCATCGGACGGCCGCAGGTCAGGCACGGGATGTCCGTCATCACCGGCTGGTTGGCGCGCATGCCGTGCTCCGGGCTTTCGGCCACTTCGAGCTTCTTCTTGAAGTCGCCGTAGAACTCGTCCAGCACGTTTTTCCAGTCGCGTTCGCCCTGGGCGACGTCATCGAGGTTCTCTTCCATGCCGGCGGTGAAGCCGTAGTCCATCAGGTTGGAGAAGCTCTCGGACAAGCGCTCGGTAACGATGTCGCCCATCTTTTCCGAGTAGAAACGACGGTTGTGCAGCGCAACGTAGCCACGATCCTGGATGGTCGAGATGATCGCCGCATAAGTCGAAGGACGACCGATACCGCGTTTTTCCATCTCTTTCACCAGGCTGGCTTCCGAGTAACGGGCCGGCGGCTTGGTGAAGTGCTGGGACGGATCGAGCTTGATCAGTTTCAGCGTGTCGCCCTGGGCCATGTCCGGCAGCACGTCGTCATCGCCTGGCTTGGCGATTTGCGGCATCACACGGGTGTAGCCGTCGAACTTGAGGATACGGCCCTTGGCACGCAGCTCGAAGTCGGAAGCCGCAACAGTCACCGTGGTGGACAGGTATTGCGCCGGCAGCATCTGGCAGGCCAGGAATTGGCGCCAGATCAGCTCGTAGAGGCGCTCAGCGTCGCGCTCCATGCCGGTCAGCTTGGCCGGCGTGGTGTTGGCGTCGGAAGGACGAATCGCTTCGTGAGCCTCCTGTGCGCCTTCCTTGCTGCTGTAGACGTTCGGGTTCTCCGGCAGGTACTTCTTGCCGAACTCGCCTTCGATATAAGTACGCGCCATCGCCACCGCGTCTTGCGACAGGTTGGTGGAGTCAGTACGCATGTAAGTGATGTAGCCGGCTTCGTACAAGCGCTGGGCCATCATCATGGTCTTCTTCACACCAAAGCCCAGGCGGTTGCTCGCGGCCTGTTGCAAGGTGGAAGTGATGAACGGCGCCGACGGCTTGCTGCTGGTCGGTTTGTCTTCACGCTTGACGATGCTGTAGCTGGAAGCCTTGAGCTTCTCCAGCGCGGCCATGGCCTGGGCTTCGTTCAGCGGCTTGAAGGCCTCGCCTTTCTCGCGGGCCACTTCAAAGCGCACGTTGGCGCCCTTGGCGGTGCCGAGGTCGGCGTGGACTTCCCAATACTCTTCAGGAATGAACGCACGGATCTCGCGCTCACGCTCCACCACCAGTTTTACCGCAACCGATTGCACACGGCCGGCGGACAGGCCGCGAGCGATCTTGGCCCACAGCAGCGGCGAGACCATGTAGCCCACGACGCGGTCGAGGAAGCGACGGGCCTGCTGGGCGTTGACGCGGTCGATGTCCAGCTCGCCCGGCTTGGAGAAGGCTTCCTGGATGGCTTTCTTGGTGATTTCGTTGAACACCACACGCTTGTAGCGGCTGTCATCACCGCCAATGGCTTCCCGCAGGTGCCAGGCAATGGCTTCCCCTTCGCGGTCCAAGTCCGTTGCGAGATAGATGGTGTCGGCATCCTTGGCGAGCCGGCGCAGCTCTTCGATGACCTTTTCCTTGCCCGGAAGGATTTCGTACTTGGCCTTCCAGCCATGATCCGGGTCCACACCCATGCGCGAGACCAGCTGCTTGCGCGCCTTCTCTTTAGGGGTGAGCACCGGACCTTCGCCCGCAGCCGCCTTGCCGCGCTTGGCGGCAGGCTCCTTGCTGGCGCTAGCCGAACCGCTGGTGGGCAGGTCTCGGATATGGCCGATACTCGACTTCACCACGTACTCGTTACCCAAGTACTTGTTGATGGTCTTGGCCTTAGCCGGGGATTCCACAATGACCAGCGATTTGCCCATGGATCGGAAAATTCCTGAATTCGAGAAGTGAAAGGCAGTTGGCGCCTGTCGCGGCAACGCTATATATAGTGGCAACAAGGTGAGGTCAAGCGCAGCATTCTGCGCGACCTGCCGTTATTGCCCTGAAAAAAGACTGGGTTCGGCCTGGACCAAAGCAAAGCGCGGGACCTGCTCACCGTCAACTTCGACGGTCTCCACGAACATGCTCAATGGGCGTACCCAAAAGCCGTAATCCCCATACAGTGCTTGGTAGAACACCACTTCTTCTTCGGTCTCGGAATGCCGCGCCACACTGAAAACACGGTACTGCGGACCTTTATAATGCTGGTAGAGCCCTGGTTCGACTTTCATGCTCTGCCCCTCTTACAAAATTTGTTGAAAAAAAATACGAAACTGCCCAAAAACAAAAACCGGGGCACTGGGCCCCGGCTTCCGTCAACCCAACGCTTAGACGCGTTCGAAGACGGTGGAAATGCCTTGGCCGAGACCAATGCACATGGTTGCAACCCCGAGGTTGCCGCCATTTTGCTTCATCACGTTCAGCAAAGTGCCGGAGATGCGCGCACCGGAGCAACCGAATGGGTGGCCCAGGGCAATCGCGCCGCCGTGCAGGTTAACCTTCTCATTCATCTTGTCGAGTACTTTCAAATCTTTCAGCACTGGCAAGGCCTGTGCGGCGAAAGCTTCGTTGAGCTCGAAGAAGTCGATGTCGTTGATGGTCAGGCCCGCGCGCTTCAAGGCTTTTTGTGTGGCCGGTACTGGACCATAGCCCATGATTGCCGGGTCCACACCCGCCACTGCCATCGAACGGATCACCGCCAGCGGCTGGATACCCAGGTCCTGGGCACGCTGCGCCGACATCACGATCATGCACGAAGCACCGTCGGTGATTTGCGACGAAGTGCCCGCCGTCACGGTACCGCCCTTTGGATTGAACGCCGGCTTCAAGGCCGCCAGGCTTTCCAGGGTGGTGTCCGGACGAATGGTTTCGTCGTAGTCGAACAGTTTCAGGAAACCGTTCTCGTCATAGCCGTTCATCGGGATGATTTCGTCCTTGAACTTGCCTTCCACAGTCGCCTTGTGGGCGAGCTGATGGGAACGCAGGCCGAACGCATCCTGGGCTTCGCGGGTAATGCCGTGCATCTTGCCGAGCATTTCTGCGGTCAGGCCCATCATGCCCGAGGCTTTCGCCGCGTACAGCGACATGTGCGGGTTCGGATCGACGCCGTGCATCATGCTGACGTGGCCCATGTGCTCCACGCCGCCGACCACGAATACATCACCGTTGCCGGTCATGATCGCTTGCGCAGCGGTGTGCAGCGCGCTCATCGACGAGCCACACAGGCGGCTGACGGTCTGGCCGGCCGCAGTGTGCGGGATCTGGGTCATCAGCGACGCCATGCGCGCGATGTTCCAACCCTGCTCCAGGGTCTGGTTGACGCAGCCCCAGATCACGTCCTCGACTTCGCTCGGATCAACCTTGACGTTGCGTTCCAGCAATTTGCTGATCAGGTGTGCCGACATGTCTTCGGCACGGGTGTTGCGGTGCATGCCGCCCTTGGAGCGGCCCATTGGCGTGCGACCGAAGTCGACAATCACCACGTCTCTTGGATTCAAGCTCATAAATAGTCTCGCTCTAGTCGTTTGGGCGCTTAACCGAAGAAGCTCTGGCCGTTCTTGGCCATTTCACGCAGCTTCGCGGTCGGGTGGTACAGCGGGCCCAAATCAGCGTATTGATCAGCCAGGGCAACGAACTCGGCCACACCGATCGAATCGATGTAACGCAGCGCACCACCACGGAATGGAGGGAAACCAATCCCGTACACCAGGCCCATATCGGCTTCGGCGGCGGTTTCAACGATGCCGTCTTCCAGGCAACGCACGGTTTCCAGGCACAGGGCGATCATCATCCAGTTGATGATGTCTTCGTCCGACACCTCACGCTGCTCGTAGATGACAGGCGCGAGGACTTCGTGCACCGAAGGGTCGGCCACTTTCTTCTGCTTGCCCTTCTTGTCGGTCTCGTAGGCGTAGAAGCCCTTGCCATTTTTCTGGCCCAGGCGCTTGGCCTCGTAGAGCGCGTCGACAGCCGAGCGGCGGTCGTCTTTCATGCGGTCCGGGAAGCCTTCAGCCATTACGTCGCGACCGTGGTGGCCGGTGTCGATGCCGACCACGTCCATCAGGTACGCCGGGCCCATTGGCCAGCCGAATTTTTCCATGACCTTGTCGATGCGTACGAAGTCCACGCCGGCGCTGACCAGCTTGGCGAAACCGCCGAAGTACGGGAACAGCACACGGTTGACCAGGAAGCCCGGGCAGTCGTTGACCACGATCGGGTTCTTGCCCATTTTCTTGGCGTAGGCAACGGTGGTGGCGATGGCCAGCTCGCTGGACTTCTCGCCACGGATCACTTCTACCAGCGGCATCATGTGCACCGGGTTGAAGAAGTGCA
This sequence comes from Pseudomonas sp. RP-B7, assembly GCF_059803535.1. Taxonomy (NCBI): domain Bacteria; kingdom Pseudomonadati; phylum Pseudomonadota; class Gammaproteobacteria; order Pseudomonadales; family Pseudomonadaceae; genus Pseudomonas; species Pseudomonas sp. RP-B7. The sequence goes on along the minus strand of NZ_JAPFHC010000012.1, from coordinate 55,645 downwards.
TGCCGACGAAGTTTTCCGGACGCTTGAGAGCCTTGGCCAGCAGCGAGATGGAAATAGTCGAGGTGTTGGACGCCAGGATGGTGTCGTCTTTTACCTGAGCTTCCACTTCGGCCAATACGGCTTGCTTGACCTTCGGGTTTTCGACAACCGCTTCGACCACCAGGTCGACATGGCCGAAATCACCGTAGGACAGCGTAGGACGAATGCCGTTAAGCACTTCAGCCATCTTCGCTGCGGTCATGCGACCTTTATCCACACGACCGACCAGCAGCTTGGCGGCTTCCGCCAGGCCCTGCTCGATGCCGTGTTCATTGATGTCTTTCATCAGGATCGGCGTGCCTTTGGACGCCGACTGATAGGCGATACCGCCGCCCATGATACCGGCGCCGAGTACGGCAGCCTGCTTCACGTCCTTGGCGATTTCGTCGTAGGCCTTGGCCTTTTTCTTCAGTTCCTGATCGTTCAGGAACAGGCCGATCAGGCTCTGGGCCGCCGAGGTTTTCGCCAGTTTGACGAAACCTGCTGCTTCGACTTCCAGGGCTTTGTCGCGACCGAAGTTCGCCGCTTTCTGGATGGTCTTGATCGCTTCAACCGGCGCCGGGTAGTTCGGGCCGGCCTGGCCAGCCACGAAACCTTTGGCGGTTTCGAACGACATCATTTGTTCGATGGCGTTGAGCTTGAGTTTTTCCAGCTTCGGCTGGCGCTTGGCCTTGTAGTCAAATTCGCCGCTGATGGCGCCCTTGATCAGGTTCAGTGCGGCTTCTGCCAGCTTGTCCGGGGCAACCACGGCATCGACGGCGCCGACTTTCAGCGCGTCTTCAGCACGGTTTTCCTTGCCGGCGGCAATCCACTCGATGGCGTTGTCCGCACCGATCAGGCGCGGCAGGCGGACGGTGCCGCCAAACCCTGGGTAGATGCCCAGTTTGACTTCAGGCAGGCCGATCTTGGCCGTGGCTGACATGACGCGGAAGTCCGCCGCCAGGCACATTTCCAGGCCGCCGCCCAACGCGATGCCGTTGATTGCGGCAACGGTCGGCACGTTGAGGTCTTCGAAATCGCTGAAAATCTTGTTGGCTTCGAGGTTGCCAGCCACCAGCTCGGCATCGGGCAGCTTGAAGTTGTCGACGAATTCGGTGATGTCAGCGCCGACGATAAACACGTCCTTGCCGCTGGAAACGATCACGCCCTTGACCGAAGCATCTGCTTTGATGGTGTCTACGGCCTGACGCAATTCATTCAGGGTTAGACGGTTGAACTTGTTGACGGACTCACCCTTGAGGTCGAACTTCAGTTCGACGATGCCACTTTCAAGAGCCGTAACCGTGATGGCTTTACCTTCGTAAATCATCAACTGATCTCCACGATATGGAAGCTGAACAGTACACATTGGACGCTGGCCTATTGGTTGGACATTGATGATTTAGTCAACGTTCAGGCCAATCCGCCAGGCACACCCGCCAATGCGATAGTCGGGATTATGTATGAGCGGTCTGACAGACAAACGCTCAATTCATACGCCCGTTTGATTTGGGTACGCCACCTTCATCCAATTCCAGGCAATTGTCAATCGCTCGAAAGGCTAGGAAAAACGCGACTTTCCAGTCATTTCAGAACCCCGCGCCCACACCGACGCCTCGTCAATATTCGAATATTCAAGAAATCAATAATAGAAAAGAGCCGGGAAAAGGCTGTACAGATTCGGATATACGGCTAGGCTAGCCGCAACCGCAAAGCGCACGGATGAACATCCGGCGCAAGACAACTCAGAATTACCGGCCTGCCTGGCCAACTCCAGCCCGATGATGATGTCGGGCTTTTTATTGCCTGCCATTTTTGCTGCACGGGTTGGCTCAGGCCAAGGCTTTGAGCAGCGTATCAATGTCCTTCAACACACTCGCATCACCCTTCTCGCCCCAATACAAGGCGATCATTTGTTTATCCGCCTCGATTTTGTAGACGTTGTCCGGCAGCGTCGAAAAATACCCCAGCAACGTCTCGTCGACGCACACTTCACGCCACTGGTTGACCCACACCCCCGGCTCCAGTTGCCAGTAACTCCAGAGCGCCGGTGTGCTGCCGCGCCGTGGCCGACAGTACTGCGCGCACGGGCTCGGCGGCTCCTGCTTGAGCCAGTGCGGCCACTCCTGAGGCGCCAATTGCATGGCCAGGCCGATGCGGCGCGCCTCCATGCGCAGGGCCATGCGCCCGCTCTGATGGCGCGAAGGGCGCAGCCAGGCCAGAGGGCTCAGAACCACCACAAGGATTGACACCACTATCCAGACCGTCATATGTGTACTCCCGAATTTCTAGATGAGCGGATTTGATCTGACGCAACCCCATCCGCTTGAAAGCAGCCATACTGAATCTATTGCAGTCCCCTGGAGGAACGCCCCATGTCCTACGAACGTATTCTGGTCGCTGTCGACCTGACTGAAGAGTGCGATCCAGTCATCAAACGTGCGCGCGCGTTAGCCGTCGCCAGCGGCGCCAAATTATCGCTGGTGCATATCGTCGAGCCCATGGCCATGGCCTTTGGCGGCGATGTGCCGATGGACCTGTCCCAGCTGCAGCAACAACAGTTTGATCAGGCCAAGGAGCGTCTTGACCGCCTGATCCTCAAATATCCTGAGGTGACCAAGGAAAATTCCCACCTCACCTACGGCCAACCACGCCAGGAAATCCACCACCTGGCCAAGGAACAGAATTGCGACCTGATCGTGGTCGGCAGCCATGGGCGACACGGCCTGGCGCTGCTGCTGGGCTCCACCGCCAACGACGTGCTGCACGGTGCGCCGTGCGACGTACTGGCCGTCAAGCTGGTCAAAGCCCCTTGAGCGATATGAAGATCCAATGTGGGAGCGGGCTTGCCCGCGAAAGCGGTCTGTCAGCTGCGGCATTTGGCGGCTGATACACCGCTTTCGCAGGCAAGCCAGCTCCCACACGTTTGATAGCATTTCATACAAAAAGCCCGGCGTTCATGCGAATGAAAGCCGGGCTTTTTAATGCGCAGGAATCAATCAGGCATCCAACTCAGCCCAACGCTCAACCAACGCTTCCAGTTCCTGGTTCAATTTTTCCAGGGATGCGATGACCTTGGCAGTCTCAGCCGCCGGACGCAGGTAGAACCCCGCGTCAGCCATTTCCGCTTCTACCGCCGCAATCTGCTGTTCCTTGGCGTCGATGTCACCCGGCAGGGCTTCCAGTTCGCGCTGCAGCTTGTAGCTCAGCTTCTTCTTGGCAGCCGGTGCTGCTTCCTGGACCGGTGCAGCGGCGACCACAGGCGTCACCACCGCCGACGTCAGGTCGGCCTTGCCGGACTTGCTCTCGGTCACGCCCAGCAGGCGCGGCGAGCCGCCCTGACGCAGCCAGTCCTGGTAACCACCGACGTACTCGCGCACCTTGCCTTCACCTTCGAAGACCAGGGTGCTGGTGACCACGTTGTCGAGGAATGCCCGGTCGTGGCTGACCATCAGCACGGTGCCGTTGAAGGTCAGCAACACCTCTTCCAGCAGCTCGAGGGTTTCCACGTCGAGGTCGTTGGTCGGTTCGTCGAGGACCAGCAGGTTCGCCGGCTTGCTGAACAGCTTGGCCAGCAGCAGGCGCGCACGCTCACCACCAGACAAGGCTTTCACCGGCGTGCGTGCACGCTGCGGGCTGAACAGGAAGTCGCCCAGGTAGCTGAGCACGTGACGGCTCTGGCCGTCGATGTCGATAAAGTCACGGCCTTCGGCGACGTTGTCGATCACGGTTTTTTCCAGGTCCAACTGGTGGCGCAACTGGTCGAAGTAAGCCACGTCGATGCGCGTGCCCTCCTCAACCTTGCCGCTGGTCGGTTGCAGGCCGCTGAGCATCAGCTTGAGCAAGGTAGTCTTGCCAGTACCGTTGGCGCCCAACAGGCCGATACGGTCACCGCGCTGCAGGACCATGGAGAAGTCCTTGATCAGGAACGGGCCGTCCGGGTGATGGAAGCTGACGTTTTCCAGCACCATCACCTGCTTGCCGGATTTCTCGGCGGTATCCAGCTGGATATTCGCCTTGCCGGTACGCTCGCGACGCTCGCTGCGCTCGACGCGCAGGGCTTTCAAGGCGCGCACGCGGCCCTCGTTACGGGTGCGACGGGCCTTGATGCCCTGGCGGATCCAGACTTCTTCCTGGGCCAGCTTTTTGTCGAACAGCGCGTTGGCGGTCTCTTCAGCCGCCAGGGTGGCTTCCTTGTGCACCAGGAAGCTGGCGTAGTCGCCGTTCCAATCGATCAGGCCGCCACGGTCCAGTTCAAGGATGCGCGTGGCCAGGTTTTGCAGGAAGGAACGGTCGTGCGTGATAAACAGCACGGCGCCCTGGAAATCCTTGAGGGCTTCTTCCAGCCAGGCGATGGCGCCAATGTCCAGGTGGTTGGTTGGCTCATCGAGCAGCAGCAGGTCCGGTTCGGATACCAGGGCCTGGGCCAGCAGCACACGACGACGCCAGCCGCCGGACAGCTCGGCGAGGGTCTTGTCGGGCGGCAGCTGCAGGCGGCTCAGAGTGCTGTCGACCAGTTGCTGCAAACGCCAGCCGTCACGGGCCTCGAGGTCTTGCTGGACATGCATCAGCTTGTTCAGGTCGTCTTCGGTGACGCAGTTCTGTGCCAGGTGGTGGTATTCGGCGAGCAGTGCGCCGACGCCGTCGAGGCCTTCGGCAACCACGTCGAACACTGTCCGTCCGTCGGCCACCGGCAATTCTTGCGGCAATTCGCCGATCTTGAGGCCTGGGGAGCGCCACACGGAGCCGTCATCGGGCTTCTGGTCGCCTTTTACCAGCTTCATCATGCTGGACTTGCCGGTGCCGTTGCGGCCGATGATGCACACCCGCTCACCACGGGCGATCTGCCAGGACACCTTGTCCAACAACGGCATAGCGCCGAAAGCAAGGGACACATCGCTGAATTTGAGCAGGGTCATACGCTTCTCCAAAAACTGGGCGCGCATTCTACCTGAGTTAGGGGTGGGATGCGGCTGGCATTTTCGCTATCGACACGTTCTGTAGGACATTTCCGGCGAACCTGAACGAACCGGCCAGCAAAGCTTTCGTAGGTGTCGGGCAAAAGGCTAAGCTAGGGGCAATCTAGTGTCGGCCTTACCGGCGCTCTTCGTGATTTCTCTGCACGGACGTCTCATGCGCAGTCGCCTTTTCAACTTTTTATCTTGTCTGCTTCTTTCCGCCACTGCCGCCCAATCCGCCCAGGCCGTGGACCTCACCACCCAACGTCAATATTACGATGAGGCCAAGCGTGCCCTGGCCAAGGGCGATTCCGGCCCGTACATGCAATACAGCCAGGCGCTGGCCGACTACCCGCTGACGCCGTACCTGGCCTACGACGAGCTGACCGCGCGCCTGAAAACCGCGAGCAACGAGGAAATCGAACAATTTCTCGGCAAAAACGGTGACCTGCCCCAAGCTAACTGGATGAAGTTGCGCTGGCTGCGCTGGCTGGCCGAGCGCGGCGACTGGCAGACCTTTGAAAAGTACTACGAGCCCAAGCTCAACTTCGTCGAACTGGACTGCCTGCACGCCCAGTACCAACTCACCCACAATCTGAAGGCAGAAGGCTACAAGACCACCGAAAAGCTCTGGCTGACCGGCAAGTCCCAGCCAGCCGCCTGTGATGCCACCTTCGCCCAATGGGCCGCAGACGGCCAACTCACCGAACAGAAGATCTGGGACCGTGCCAAACTCGCCGCCGAAGCGCGCAACTACGCGCTGGCCAACAGCCTGGTGAAAACCCTGCCAACCCTCGGCGCCCAAGGCCGCCTGATGGTGGACGTTGCGCAAAAGCCCGAGATGCTGAGCGACCCGTCGCGCTTCCGGCCGGTCAACGAGGCCATGTCTGACGCCGTGGGCCTGGGCCTGCGTCGCCTGGCACGCCAGGACCCGGACAAGGCCATGGCCCTGCTCGACGGCTATGCCAGCAGCATGCACTTCTCCCGTGACGAAAAAGTGTCGATCGCCCGTGAAATCGGCCTGACCCTGGCACGTCGCTACGACCCGCGCGCCCTTGACGTGATGACCCAGTACGACCCGGAGCTGCGCGACAACACCGTGTCCGAATGGCGCCTGCGCCTGCTGCTGCGCCTGGCACGCTGGGAAGATGCCTACCAGCTCACCCGCAAGCTCCCACAAGACCTGGCGACCACCAACCGCTGGCGCTACTGGCAGGCCCGCGCCCTGGAACTGGCCGAACCCAAAAACCCGCAAGCCCTGGTGCTGTACAAAAACGTGGCCAAGGAACGTGATTTCTACGGTTTCCTCGCCGCCGACCGCTCCAAATCCCCCTACCAGTTGACCAACAAACCGCTGGTGATGAGCCAGGCGCTGACCAACAAGGTGCGCAACACCCCAGGCGTGCGCCGCGCCCTGGAGTTCTACGCCCGCGGCCAGATCGTCGATGGCCGTCGTGAGTGGTATCACGTCAGCCGCCACTTCAACCGCGACGAAATGGTCGCCCAGGCCAAGCTGGCCTACGACATGAAGTGGTACTTCCCGGCGATCCGTACCATCAGCCAGGCGCAGTACTGGGACGACCTGGACATCCGCTTCCCGATGGCCCACCGCGACACCCTGGTGCGTGAAGCCAAGGTGCGCGGCCTGCATTCGAGCTGGGTGTTCGCCATCACCCGCCAGGAAAGCGCGTTCATGGACGACGCCCGCTCCGGCGTCGGCGCCAGTGGCCTGATGCAACTGATGCCCGGCACCGCCAAGGAAACCGCGCGCAAGTTCAGCATCCCTCTGGCCTCCCCGACCCAGGTGCTCGATCCGGACAAAAACATCCAGCTCGGCGCGGCCTACCTGAGCCAGGTGCACAGCCAGTTCAACGGCAACCGCGTGCTCGCATCGGCCGCCTACAACGCCGGCCCCGGTCGCGTACGTCAATGGCTGCGCGGCGCCGATCACCTGAGTTTCGACGTGTGGGTGGAAAGCATCCCGTTCGACGAAACCCGCCAGTACGTACAGAACGTGCTGTCTTATTCGGTGATCTACGGGCAGAAGCTCAATTCACCGCAGCCGCTGGTGGATTGGCACGAACGCTACTTTGACGACCAATAGTCCTGGTTGTAGTGAGCGGGCTTGCCCCGCGCTGGGTGGCGAAGCCGCCCTAAACCCAGGCACCACGGTGTATCAGTAAGACCGCGGGGCCTGGATTTGGGGCGGCTTCGCCCCCCAGCGCGGGGCAAGCCCGCTCACTACGCCCGTCAGGGGCTGTCACTGAACTGCAACGCCGCCAACCGCGCATACAGCGCATTGCTCGCAATCAGTTGCTGATGCGTGCCCACCGCCACCAGCTTGCCTTGGTCCATCACCGCGATCCGATCCGCGTTCTTCACCGTTGCCAACCGATGGGCGATCACCAGCGTGGTACGGCCCTGCATGAGTTGCGGCAGGGCTTGCTGGATCAAGTGTTCACTCTGGGCATCCAGCGCACTGGTGGCTTCGTCCAGCAGCAGAATCGGTGCATCTACCAGCAAGGCGCGGGCGATGGCCAGGCGTTGGCGCTGGCCGCCGGAAAGGCCCATGCCGCCGTCCCCCAGGTGGGTCTGGTAGCCGTCGGGCATTTGCAGGATGAAATCGTGGGCGTGGGCGATGCGTGCGGCGGCTTCGACCTGTTCCCGGGTGGCGGTCGGGTTGCCATAGCGGATGTTTTCTTCGACGCTGCCGAAGAACAGCGCCGGGCTTTGGGACACCAGGGCGAAGTGGCGGCGCAGGTCCATGGGCTCAAGTTCGGTCAGCGGCTGGCCTTCGATCAGGATACGGCCGTGCTGCGGGTCATAAAAACGCAGCAGCAAATCGAAAATCGTCGATTTGCCTGCGCCGGACGGGCCCACCAGGGCCAGGGTTTCGCCAGGGTTAATCGTCAGATTCAAGCCGTCGATGGCGTAGCTGTCCGGCCGCGATGGGTAGGAAAAGCGCACGTCTTGCAACTCCATACGACCGCTGACGCGCTCCGGCAACTGGACCGTGCCAGTGGCAGGTGCCTGGATGTCATTGTTTGACTGCAACAATTCGCCGATGCGCTCGGCGGCACCGGCAGCACGCTGCAATTCGCCGAGCACTTCACTCAGGGTGCCGACAGCGCTGCCGACGATCAGGCTGTAGAACACAAACGCCGCCAGCTCCCCACCGGAAATGCGCCCGCCAATCACGTCCATACCCCCCACCCAGAGCATCACACCCACGGCGCCGAGCACCAGCATGATCACCAGGGTAATCAGCCATGCGCGCTGGACGATACGTTTGCGCGCCGTGGCGAAGGCCTCTTCCACGGTCATGGCGAAGCGCTGCTCGTCCTGCACCTGATGGTTGTAGGCCTGCACGGTCTTGATCTGCCCAAGGGTCTCGGACACATAGCTGCCCACGTCGGCGATCCGGTCCTGGCTCTGGCGCGACAAGCTGCGCACGCGGCGGCCGAAGATCAGGATCGGCGCAAGCACCAGCGGCAACGCAACCACCACAATACTGGTGAGCTTGGGATTGGTGACAAACAGCAGCACGATGCCACCGATGACCATCAACCCATTGCGCAGGAACAGCGACAGCGACGAACCGATCACCGATTGCAGCAACGTGGTGTCGGTGGTCAGGCGCGACTGGATTTCCGAGCTGCGGTTGTTCTCGTAGAACCCCGGGTGCAGGTAGATCAAGTGGTTGAACACCTGACGCCGGATGTCCGCCACCACCCGCTCGCCAATCCACGACACCAGGTAGAACCGCGCAAAGGTGCCCACGGCCAGGCCCAGTACCAGCAGCATGAACAGACCGATGGACTGGTTGAGCAGGTGCGGCGATTGGGTCATGAAGCCCTGGTCCACCAGCAGGCGGATGCCCTGCCCCATGGACAGGGTGATGCCTGCCGTGATGATCAGCGCCAACAAGGCACCCAGCGCCTGCCAGCGGTAGGGCGCGATAAAGCGGCTGGCCAGGCGGATCGCACGGCGTTGACGGATCGAGAACATGGAGGGCATCACCTGCGCAAGGAGGATAGGTATCTACACTGCAACATTGGGGGAACTTGGCTGAATAACAATGAGTCAGGTTAATTATGCCCGCCAGCATGGGCGCCTAGAGGCTATCGGTCTAATACCCGGCTGGAAATCCGCAGTGGTTTCTGGTGGACTGAGGGTTCGAACCGATGATCTTGCAGGGAGTTGTAACAGCGCGGTCACGCGGGGGAATTAGAGTAGGTACACAACCTGATGAGGAGACAGGCCATGACCTTGCACACCAGCAGCAATGCCAAGATTGAAGTGATCCGTCAGCCGCAGCAGTTGCCTTGCTCGTATATCGATGCAACGGGCCGCGAAGTGCAGATCACCGAAGAGATGATCCAGCAAGCGTGCAGCGAGCTGGAACAGCGACTGGTAACGCCTGCCAAGCAAGGCTGAAGCGCCCAAGCTCTTTCAAACCCGGCCCAGGTGGCCGGGTTTTTTTGTGGAGTGGGAGCGCCTACAGGGACTTGGCGCCCAACGCCGAGACGATACGGGTCAGCACCGCCGACTCACCGTTGATGCGCACGCTCAAACCATCGATCTCACGCCGCGCCGGATAATGCTTGCGCAACAGATCAAAGGCCGTGCGCTGTTCCTGCACCGTACCTACAAGGCTGCGGCGAAAATCCGCATCGTCGCGGCGCGGGTCGTACACGCTGCGGCACAAGGTCGCCAGCGCCCAGGCCGGGTCGGTTTCTGCATTCAGGTGCACCTCGGCCAGCCACAACGGCGGCAGCAGGTCGCTCAGTTGAATGCTCGGCGCCTGCCCCAGATAAGCACAGAACGCCTGATAGATCTGCGCCGTACCGCGCTGGCGGCCTTCCAGGCTATAGCCGGCGATATGCGGCGTGGCCAGCACGCACAGGTCGGCCAGGTCGATGTCGACCTCGGGCTCGCCTTCCCACACGTCCAACACTGCTTGCAGGTCTTCGCGCGCCAGTAACACTTCGCGCAGGGCCGCATTGTCCACCACCGGCCCACGGCTGGCGTTGATCAGCCAAGTGCCGGGCTTGAGCTGGTTGAGGCGCTGACGATCAAACAGGTGCCAGGTGGAACCGTTGCCAGACTTGGTCAGCGGCGTGTGCAGGCTGATCACATCGCACTGCTCGATGATCTGCTCCAGGCTGACGTAATCCCCGCCTTCGGCGCCCTGCCGTGGCGGATCGCACACCAGCACGTTCCAGCCCAGGCCCTTGAGCACCTTGACCAGCCGCCCGCCGACTTCCCCGGCGCCGACGATGCCGTAGGTGCGCTGATTGAGGTCGGCACCTTCGATCTCGGCCAGGGTCTGCAAGCTGCCCAGCACGTAATCCACCACGCCCCGCGCATTGCAGCCGGGGGCGCTGGACCACTGGATGCCGGCCTGCTGGAAGTAGTCGAGGTCCAGGTGATCGGTGCCGATGGTGCACGTGCCGACAAACCGCACCGACGAGCCTTCCAGCAGCGCGCGATTGACGTTGGTCACCGAACGCACCAGCAGCACATCGGCCTGCTCCACGGTGGCGCGGTCAATGGAACGGCCGGGCACCCGGCGGATCTCGCCAAAGCCTTCGAAGAAGGCATCGAGCAGCGGAATATTTTCGTCGGCAACAATCAACATGGCAGGCTCCTTTCGCGGACCCGCAGTGTACACAGTTCCCATGCAGGGGAGCTTGTGTGGGAGCGGGCTTGCTCGCGAATGCAGTGGGTCAGTAACAAATCAGTCGCCTGACACGCCGCCTTCGCGAGCAAGCCCGCTCCCACACAAACCAGCTCCCACAGGGGATTTGTGGTGCTTGGAACGGTGCTTACAAATCGCTAACACAGGTTTTTTCCTGACCATTGCGTCAGGGCGTAGAATCCGCCGTCCTTGCGTCTCCCTTATTCCTGGACACCCGTACGTGAACACTGCCACCGCTCCCCTCACCCGCCCCGCCCGCATCAGCCGGGAAGTGCGCGACCTACTGACGCTCGCCCTGCCGATCATGATCGGCCAACTGGCAACCACCGCGATGAGTTTCGTCGACGCCGTGATGGCCGGGCGCGTCAGCCCGCAGGACCTGGCGGCAGTGGGCCTGGGCAATTCGATCTGGATCCCGGTGTATCTGCTGATGACCGGCACGCTGCTGGCGACCACGCCAAAAGTCGCCCAGCGCTACGGTGCGGGCACGTTCAGCGAAATCGGGCCGTTGGTGCGCCAGTCGCTGTGGCTGGCGCTGGTGGTCGGGAGCATCGCCTCGCTGTTGCTGCTCAGCGCAGAACCGATCCTGCACTGGATGAACGTCGAGCCGGATCTGATCGTACCGTCCATGGGCTACCTGCACGGCATCGCCGCCGGCATGCCGGCGATCGCGCTGTATTACGTGTTGCGCTGCTTCAGTGATGGCCTGGGCCGTACGCGGCCAAGCATGGTCATGGGCCTGTGCGGCCTGGCGCTGAACATTCCGCTGAACTACATCTTCATCTACGGCCACCTCGGCGTGCCAGCCATGGGCGGCGTGGGCTGCGGCTGGGCCACGGCCATCGCGATGTGGGTGATGATGCTCGGCCTGGCCGGCTGGACGTTTTTCGGCCCGGCGTACCAGAGCAGCGAACTGTTCAAGCGGTTCGACTGGCCGCAGTGGGCGGTGATCAAGCGCGTACTGGGTATCGGCCTGCCCATCGGCGTGGCGATCTTTGCCGAATCGAGCATCTTCGCGGTGATCGCCCTGTTGATCGGCAGCCTCGGTGCCACGGTGGTGTCCGGTCACCAGATCGCACTGAACGTCAGCTCGCTGGTGTTCATGATCCCCTACTCCCTGAGCATGGCCGTCACCGTGCGCGTCGGCCAGGCACTGGGGCGGGGCCAGCCGCGGGAAGCGCGCTTCGCCGCCGGGGTCGGCATGGGCACCGCCCTCGCCTACGCATGCTTGTCATGCAGCCTGATGCTGGTGTTTCGCGAGCAGATTGCCGCGATCTATACGCCGGACCCGATCGTGATCCACCTGGCCTCGACGCTGATCGTGTTTTCCGCGCTGTTCCAGTTCTCCGACTCGCTGCAAGTCACCGCCGCCGGTGCACTACGCGGTTATCAGGACACACGGGTGACCATGGTGCTGACCCTGTTCGCGTATTGGGGCGTGGGGCTACCGGTCGGCTACGCCCTGGGGCTCACCGACTGGCTCGGCGAACCGAGCGGCCCCAGCGGTTTGTGGCAGGGCCTGATCGTCGGCCTGAGTTGTGCGGCAGGGATGTTGCTGGTGCGCCTGGCGCGCAGTGCACGTCGACGCATTCGCGCGGCAAAAGCCCTGGGTTAAGCGGACTTCTTGCGAATCCAGTACAGGTACGTACCGGCCTGCTCCTGCTGATCCACCAGTTCGTGGTCAAGGAACACGCAGAACTTGGGAATATCGCGACGGGTCGACGGATCGGTCGCGATCACCTTGAGCAAGCCGCCGGGCGGCAGGTCGCGGATGTGCTGGTGCAGCATCATCACCGGCTCGGGACAGTTGAGGCCGGTGGCGTCGAGCACAGCGTCTACAGGCAAATCGAGGTTCATACATCACTCCTGAAACGGGCGCCGCTCCAACTGTGGGAGCGGGCTTGTGTGGGAGCGGGCTTGCTCGCGAATGCGGTGTGCCAGTCACTGATGATTTGACTGAACCACCGCTTTCGCGAGCAAGCCCGCTCCCACAGGGGTTTTGAGGTCACTTCAAGTATTCAGCGGTTCTTGGGTTTCTTGGCGGTTTCCAGGCGGCGCAGGTGGCAGGTCACTTCCTCGCGGTCGTGGTACAGCTGCTTGCAGCCGATCTCCACCCGAATCCCACGCGCCTTGAAGCCGTCCTCGATACGCTCGAGCAAACGCTTCACTTCAGCATAACGCTGCTTCATCGGCAGCTTCAGGTTCACCACCGCTTCACGGCAATGCCCTTCGCCGATCCAGGTTTCCAGCAACGCGGCATTGCGCGCGGGCTTCTCGACGATGTCACACACCATCCAGTCCACCGGCTGCTTGGGCACGAAGGTAAAACCGTCGGCCATCAAGTGTTGCACCAGGCCGGTGTCCATCAGGCTTTCGGCCATGGGGCCGTTGTCGATGGCGGTCACCAGCATGCCGCGGTTGACCAGTTGCCAGGTCCAGCCGCCGGGGGCGGCACCGAGGTCGACGCCGGTCATGTCGCCGTGCAGGCGCTCGTCCCACTGGTCGCGAGGGATAAAGTGGTGCCAGGCCTCTTCCAGCTTGAGCGTCGAACGGCTCGGCGCCTCACGCGGGAATTTGAGGCGCGGAATGCCCATCGGCCACATCGCCGAGTTGTTCGACTCGGCCAGGCCCATGAACACTTCGCGGCCGCTCTTGAAGGTCAGCAGCAGGCGCGGCTTGCTCGGGTCGTCCACCAGCTTGCCGGCGTTGAGCAGGGCTTTGCGCAAGTGCACTTCGAATTTCTTGCAGAAGTTCGACAGTTCCTTGCCGTCGTTGGTGTCGACCATCTCCAGCCACAGGCTGCCACATACCGGGAACTCGCGCAGGTGGGCAAGGATCACGCTGATACGGTCGGTTTCCGGCAGGTCGATGAATACCCCGCGCGCCCACTGCCTTGGGAAGATCAACTCGGCAAAACGCTGGCCGTGCATCAGGCGCTGGGCGCCGTCTTCTTCGGTGCAGACAAATTCGGCGCAGGCGCTGCCGGTCTTGGCCTTGGCGTAGCCGGAAACGTTCAGGCGCGCGGCGTGTTCCGCGATCTCGGAACAGACTTCACCTTCAAACCCCGGGCGGCAGTGCATAAAAAGGGTGTTCATCAACTCTCCTGGTGACTCGACCGACGTTGCGCTATCGCAATGTCTGTCATGAAAACGCGCGCATGATAGCTGAGTTCGGAACCTTGGACTTAACCATAGAGTCCAGTTATTAGCCTGCTAATGAAAACAGCGCTAGCTTTATAGCTCTGTCTGTCCCGTCAGGTCCGTAGCCGTGCGGATCATAAGGAGTCGCGTCATGTCATCGCTTGATAGCCTGAAAACCCTTAAAACCCTGCAAATCGACAGCAAGACCTACCACTACTTCAGCCTGCCCGAGGCGGCCAAAAGCCTGGGCGACCTGGACCGGTTGCCGATGTCGCTCAAAGTGCTGCTGGAAAACCTGCTGCGCTGGGAAGACGACAAAACCGTCACCGGCGCCGACCTCAAGGCCATTGCCGCCTGGCTCAAGGAGCGCCAGTCCGACCGCGAGATCCAGTACCGCCCCGCCCGCGTACTGATGCAGGACTTTACCGGCGTCCCCGCCGTCGTCGACCTGGCCGCCATGCGCGCCGCCGTGGCCAAGGCCGGGGGCGACCCGCAGCGCATCAACCCGCTGTCGCCGGTGGACCTGGTGATCGACCACTCGGTGATGGTCGATAAATTCGGCAACGCCGACGCCTTTGAACAAAACGTCGATATCGAAATGCAGCGCAACGGCGAACGCTACGCCTTCCTGCGCTGGGGCCAGAGCGCCTTCGACAACTTCAGCGTGGTGCCGCCCGGCACCGGCATCTGCCATCAGGTCAACCTCGAATACCTGGGCCGCACCGTGTGGACCAAGGACGAGGACGGCCGCACCTACGCCTTCCCCGACACCCTGGTCGGCACCGACTCCCACACCACCATGATCAACGGCCTCGGCGTACTCGGCTGGGGCGTCGGCGGCATCGAAGCGGAAGCGGCGATGCTCGGCCAGCCGGTGTCGATGCTGATCCCGGAAGTCATCGGTTTCAAACTCACCGGCAAGCTCAAGGAAGGCATCACCGCCACCGACCTGGTGCTGACCGTGACCCAGATGCTGCGCAAGAAAGGCGTGGTGGGTAAATTCGTCGAGTTCTACGGCGACGGCTTGGCCGACCTGCCTCTGGCCGACCGCGCCACCATTGCCAACATGGCTCCGGAATATGGCGCCACCTGCGGTTTTTTCCCGGTGGATGAGGTGACGCTGGACTACCTGCGTCTGTCGGGCCGTCCGTCAGAAACCGTCAAACTGGTCGAGGCCTACACCAAGGCCCAGGGCCTGTGGCGCAATGCCGGCCAGGAACCGGTGTTCACCGACAGCCTGGCCCTGGACATGGGCAGCGTCGAAGCCAGCCTGGCCGGGCCAAAACGTCCGCAGGACCGTGTTTCGCTGCCGAATGTCGGCCAGGCGTTCAGCGACTTCCTCGACCTGCAGTTCAAACCGGCCAGCAAAGAGGTCGGCCGCCTGGAAAGCGAAGGCGGCGGCGGTGTCGCCGTGGGCAATGCCGACTTGGTGGGTGAAGCCGATTACGACTTCGAAGGTCAGACCTATCGCCTGAAAAACGGCGCCGTGGTGATCGCCGCGATCACCTCCTGCACCAACACCTCCAACCCCAGCGTGATGATGGCCGCCGGGCTGCTGGCGAAAAAGGCCGTGGAAAAGGGCCTGACGCGCAAGCCCTGGGTCAAAAGCTCCCTGGCACCGGGCTCCAAGGTAGTCACCGACTACTACAACGCCGCCGGGCTCACCCACTACCTCGACAAACTTGGCTTCGACCTGGTGGGCTATGGCTGTACCACCTGCATCGGCAACTCCGGCCCGTTGCCGGAGCCGATTGAAAAAGCCATCCAGAAAGCCGACCTCGCCGTGGCTTCGGTGCTGTCCGGCAACCGCAACTTCGAAGGCCGCGTGCACCCACTGGTGAAAACCAACTGGCTGGCCTCGCCGCCCCTGGTGGTCGCCTATGCGTTGGCCGGCACCGTGCGCATCGACATCAGCAGCGAGCCGCTGGGCAACGATCAGCAGGGCAAGCCGGTGTACCTCAAGGACATCTGGCCGAGCAGCCAGGAGATCGCCGACGCGGTGGCCCAAGTCAGCACCGGCATGTTCCACAAGGAATACGCCGAAGTGTTTGCCGGTGACGAGCAGTGGCAGGCGATTGAAGTACCGCAGGCCGCGACCTACGTGTGGCAGGAGGATTCCACCTACATCCAGCACCCGCCTTTCTTCGACGATATTTCCGGACCGCTGCCGGTGATCGAAGACGTCAAGGGCGCCAACGTCCTGGCCCTGCTCGGCGACTCGGTGACCACCGACCACATCTCCCCTGCTGGCAACATCAAAGCCGACAGCCCCGCCGGCCGCTACCTGCGCGAGCAAGGCGTGGAGCCGCGCGACTTCAACTCCTACGGCTCACGCCGGGGCAACCATGAAGTGATGATGCGCGGCACCTTTGCCAACATCCGCATCCGCAATGAAATGCTCGGCGGCGAGGAAGGCGGTAATACGCTGTACATCCCGACTGGCGAGAAAATGGCGATCTACGATGCGTCGATGAAATACCAGGCCTCGGGGACGCCGCTGGTGGTGATCGCCGGCCAGGAATACGGCACGGGCTCGAGCCGCGACTGGGCAGCCAAGGGGACCAACCTGCTGGGGGTGAAGGCGGTGATCGCCGAGAGTTTCGAACGGATCCACCGTTCCAACCTGGTGGGCATGGGCGTGTTGCCGTTGCAGTTCAAGCTGGATCAGAACCGCAAGACGCTCAAGCTCAGCGGCAAGGAGCAGATCGATATTCTGGGGCTGACGGGCGTGGAGATCGTGCCGCGGATGAACCTGACAGTGGTGATCACGCGGGAGGATGGCAGCAGCGAGAAGGTCGAGGTGCTGTGCCGGATTGATACGCTGAACGAAGTTGAATACTTCAAGGCGGGGGGGATCTTGCACTACGTCCTGCGGCAGCTGATCGCGTCCTGAGCAACACTGCAAAACCAAATGTGGGAGCGGGCTTGCTCGCGAATGCGGTATGTCAGTCACAGATGTTTCGACTGATCCACCGCATTCGCGGGCAAGCCCGCTCCCACATTTTGACCGTATTCACAGATTCAGGTCAGAACAACCACTTCCACAGCAGCACCAACACAACGACGGCCAACACCGGCCGCGCAATCCGGTAGGCCTTGGGATGCTTGCGCTTCCACTGCTTCACCACGCCACTGAACTTGTCGCTGAATGTCTTGCTCCAGGCATACGCCTGGTTGATCCCGCCGACGCGCTCGTCGTCCAGGTTCTGCGGCGCCGTGGCGCGGCCCAATTGCTTGCTGACCCAACGATTGACGCGGGTCATGAAGCCATTGCTCAACGGCCGCTCAATGTCGCAGAACAGGATCACGCGGGTCTGTTCGGTCTCGTTCTTCACCCAGTGCACATAGGTTTCATCGAACATCACGTCGTCGCCATCACGCCAGGCGTATTCCTGGCCGTCGACAAAGATGCGGCAAGCGTCGGAATTGGGCGTGGACAGGCCCAGGTGATAACGCAAGGAACCGGCGAACGGATCGCGGTGCGGGTTGAGGTGGCTGCCACCCGGCAACAGCGCGAACATCGCGCCCTTGACGTTGGGAATGCTGCTCACCAGCGCCACGGTTTTCGGGCACAGCGCCTCGGCCGAAGGCAACGGCTTGTCGTACCACTTGAGGTAGAAGCGCTTCCAGCCCTTCTTGAAGAAGGAACCAAAACCGGCGTCGTTGTTCTTTTCGGCGGCGCGGATGTAACCCTCGTCGAACAGGTGCATGGCCTCTTCGCGGATCACTTCCCAGTTGTCCTTCAGCACGTCCAGTTCCGGGAACCTGGAGCGGTCCAGATACGGCTTGGACGGCACCGCCGAGAACAGGTACATCAAGGCGTTATAGGGGGCGAACAGCGCCGAATGGTTGACGAACTGACGCAATATCGGCAAACGGGCCTTGCCGCGCAGGTGCACATACAGCGTGCTGCCGATAAACAACAGCAACACCGACAGTTTGGCGGCCAAAGAAAAGGTCATGCAGCAACTCCTGGAAAAATGCGCCGGGCATCATAAACACTTGGGCCATTATGCAGAAGGCTTTGGCTGACCGGCTGATACATATCAAACCTTGCGCCCTCGCCACAGACACACATCAGGCTTGGTTTTCCTGTTCGGTAAACAGATCGCTGAACAGCATGCTCGACAGGTAGCGCTCACCGGAGTCCGGCAGGATCACCACGATGGTCTTGCCCTGCATCTCCGGTTTCTGCGCCAGGCGCACCGCCACGGCCATCGCCGCACCGCAGGAGATACCGCACAGAATCCCTTCTTCCTGCATCAGGCGCAGGGCCATGGCCTTGGATTCTTCATCACTGGCCAGCTCCACGCGGTCGACCATCGACAGGTCGAGGTTCTTCGGCACGAAACCGGCGCCGATGCCCTGGATCTTGTGCGGGCTTGGCTTGATCTCTTCACCGGCCAGCGCCTGGGTGATCACCGGCGACACGATCGGCTCCACGGCCACCGACAAAATCGGCTTGCCCGCAGTGTTCTTGATATAGCGCGACACGCCGGTGATGGTGCCACCCGTGCCGACGCCGGCCACCAGCACATCCACCGCGCCATCGGTGTCGTTCCAGATTTCCGGGCCGGTGGTTTTTTCGTGGATCGCCGGGTTGGCCGGGTTTTCGAACTGGCCGGGCATAAAGTACTGGGCCGGGTCGCTGGCGACGATTTCAGCGGCTTTCTCGATCGCGCCCTTCATGCCCTTGGCCGGTTCGGTCAGCACCAGCTCGGCGCCGAGGGCCTTGAGCACCTTGCGCCGCTCGATGCTCATGGACGCCGGCATGGTCAACAGCAGCTTGTAGCCACGGGCGGCAGCGACAAACGCCAGGCCGATGCCGGTGTTGCCCGAGGTCGGCTCGACAATGGTCATGCCCGGCTTGAGTTTGCCGGTGCTTTCCGCGTCCCAGATCATGTTCGCGCCGATACGGCACTTCACTGAGTAACCGGGGTTACGCCCTTCGATCTTGGCCAGGATGGTCACACCACGCGGCGCGATACGGTTGATTTGCACCAGGGGCGTATTACCGATGGAGTGCGCGTTGTCTGCAAAGATGCGGCTCATGACGGGTCCTATGTTGACGGTATCCGGGAAGGCAACAAGGGTATGCCTCGTGCGGCAAAGCGTCCAGTCGCTGGAACGTTGCGCGCCCCTTAGAGGTCAATCGCCTATCTATACGGAGAATACCTACATGAAACGTCGCTACAGCTGGCCGCTATGGACCGTCGCCGGGCTGGTAGTGGTGCTGGTCGCCCTGGACCTGGCCCTGCCCTATCTGGTGCGCAACTACCTGAACGACAAGCTCGCCGACATGGGCGACTACCGCGGCCGGGTCAGCGACGTGGACCTGGCCCTGTGGCGCGGCGCGTACAGGATCAACGACCTGGAGATCATCAAGATTGACGGCAAGGTGCCAGTTCCGCTGCTCAAGGCGCCGTTGATCGATTTGGCGGTGAGTTGGCAAGCATTGTGGTCCGACCGTGCGGTGGTGGCCAAGGTGCGGTTTATCAAGCCTGAGGTGAACTTCGTTGACGGCGGCGCCAACAAACAGGCGTCCCAGACCGGTAAGGGGACCGACTGGCGTGCACAACTGAGCAAGCTGGCACCGATCACCCTCGACGAAGTGCGCATCGAAGACGGCAAAATTGCCTTCCACAACTTCAGCTCCAAGCCGCCAGTCAACATCAACGCAACGGCGGTCAATGCCAGCTTCTATAACCTGACCAACATCGTAGACGTCAAAGGCCAGCGCGACGCCCGCTTCGAGGGCAAGGCCCTGCTGCAAGGCCAGGCGCCGCTGGAAGCCAGCGCGACCTTTGACCCGTTGAGCAATTTCGAAAACTTCGAATTCCGTTTCCGTGCCAAGGATTTACAGCTCAAACGCATGAACGCCTTCGCCTCGGCCTACGGCAAGTTCGATTTCAAGGCCGGTACCGGCGATGTGGTGATCGAAGCCCAGGCGGAAAAAGGCCAGTTGACTGGCTATATCAAGCCGCTGATGCGGGACGTGGAAGTCTTCGACTGGCAACAGGACGTGGAAAACAAAGACAAGAACATCTTCCGGTCGATCTGGGAGGCCGTGGTGGGCACCAGCGAAACCGTGTTGAAGAACCAGCAGAAAAACCAGTTCGCCACCCGGGTGGAATTGAGCGGCAGCGTGCATCAGCGAGATGTCAGCGCATTCGGTGCGTTTCTGGCGATTTTACGCAATGGTTTCATCCAGGCCTTTAATGCCCGCTACGAGCAACCCAAGCCCAGCACCGATTAAATGTGGGAGCGGGCTTGCTCGCGAAGGCGGAGTGTCAGCCACCGTAAATGCCGACTGAACCACCGCATTCGCGAGCAAGTCCGCTCCCACATGGGTACGAGTACACATTCAGGTCGTGACCCGCCATTCAGAGACTGAATAACCCGTCTGCGTTCACAGTCGCCGGGGCTGCGCGGTATAGTCCGGGCATTGATGAATTCGAGGAAACACCGATGAAGTTCGAAGGCACCCAGGCCTATGTAGCCACCGACGACCTGAAACTGGCCGTCAACGCCGCCATCACCCTGGAGCGGCCGCTGCTGGTCAAGGGCGAGCCCGGCACCGGCAAGACCATGCTCGCCGAGCAATTGGCCGAGTCCTTCGGCGCCAAGCTGATCACCTGGCACATCAAGTCCACCACCAAGGCCCACCAGGGCCTCTACGAGTACGACGCGGTCAGCCGCCTGCGCGACTCGCAACTGGGCGTGGACAAGGTGCACGACGTACGCAACTACCTGAAAAAGGGCAAGCTCTGGGAAGCCTTCGAGTCCGAGGAACGGGTGATCCTGCTGATCGATGAAATCGACAAGGCCGACATCGAGTTCCCCAACGACTTGCTGCAAGAACTCGACAAGATGGAGTTCTACGTCTACGAGATCGACGAGACCATCAAGGCCAAGAAGCGCCCGATCATCATCATTACCTCCAACAACGAAAAAGAGCTGCCGGACGCGTTCCTGCGCCGCTGCTTCTTCCACTACATCGCCTTCCCCGACCGTACCACCCTGCAAAAGATCGTCGACGTGCACTACCCCGACATCAAGAAAGACCTGGTCAGCGAAGCGCTGGACGTGTTCTTCGACGTGCGCAAGGTGCCAGGCCTGAAGAAAAAACCGTCCACCTCCGAACTGGTGGACTGGCTCAAGCTGCTGATGGCCGACAACATCGGCGAAGCCGTACTGCGCGAGCGCGACCCGACCAAGGCGATCCCACCGCTGGCCGGAGCGCTGGTGAAGAACGAGCAGGACGTGCAGTTGCTGGAGCGTCTGGCGTTCATGAGCCGTCGCGGTAATCGCTGATGCTGCTCAACCTGTTCAATGAAATGCGCGCCGCCAAGGTGCCGGTGTCGGTGCGCGAGCTGCTGGACCTGATCAACGCGCTGAAAATGCGCGTGACCTTCGCCGACATGGACGAGTTCTACTACCTGGCCCGGGCGATCCTGGTCAAGGACGAGCGGCATTTCGACAAGTTCGACCGGGCGTTCAGTGCCTATTTCAACGGCCTGGAAAAGCTCGACGAGCACTTGCAGGCACTGATCCCCGAAGACTGGCTGCGCAAGGAGTTCGAACGTTCGCTGAGCGATGAAGAACGTGCGCAGATCCAATCCCTGGGCGGCCTCGACAAGCTGATCGAGGAGTTCAAGAAACGCCTGGAAGAACAGAAAGAACGCCATGCCGGCGGCAACAAGTGGATCGGCACCGGCGGCACCAGCCCGTTCGGTTCCGGCGGCTACAACCCCGAGGGCATCCGCGTCGGTGACGCCGGCAAGCGCCAGGGCAAGGCCGTCAAAGTGTGGGACCAGCGCGAGTACAAGAACCTCGACGATCAGGTGGAACTGGGCACACGCAATATCAAGATCGCCCTGCGCCGCCTGCGCAAGTTCGCGCGCCAGGGCGCCGCCGAAGAGCTGGACATCGACGGCACCATCGACCACACCGCCCGCGATGCCGGCTTGCTGAACATCCAGATGCGCCCGGAGCGGCGCAACACCATCAAGCTGCTGCTGCTGTTCGACATCGGCGGCTCGATGGACGCCCACGTGAAGATCTGCGAAGAGCTGTTTTCGGCGTGCAAGACCGAGTTCAAGCACCTGGAGTACTTCTACTTTCACAACTTCGTGTACGAGTCGGTGTGGAAGAACAACGGACGCCGCACCTCGGAGCGCACCTCCACCCAGGACCTGCTGCACAAGTACGGCGCGGACTACAAAGTGATCTTTATCGGCGATGCGTCGATGGCACCGTATGAGATCACCCAGGCCGGCGGCAGCGTCGAGCACTGGAACGAAGAACCGGGGTATGTGTGGATGCAGCGCTTCATGGCCAAGTACAAGAAGCTGATCTGGATTAACCCGTATCCCAAGGACACCTGGGGGTATACGGCGTCGACGGGGATTGTGCGGGAGTTGGTCGAGGATCAGATGTATCCGCTGACGTTGCGCGGGCTGGAAGAAGGGATGCGCTTCCTCTCCAAATAAAATGGAGATCCCAATGTGGGAGCGGGCTTGCTCGCGAAAGCGGTGGTTCAGTCGACTCATCAGGTGGCTGACACACTGTATTCGCGAGCAAGCCCGCTCCCACACAAGCCCGCTCCCACATTTTTAATTGCGACGTTACTTAAAACGCTGCAAGAACTCGGTGTGCTGCCGATGCGCCGTCTCCTGCACCACCGGCGCCAACCTGACCTTCTCCCCCGGCAAACACTGCGCCAGCCGCGCCAGCGCCAACGGCGTCAACGCGCCCAGGCGCGGGTACCCACCAATCGTCTGCCGATCGTTGAGCAACACAATCGGCTGCCCATCCGGCGGCACCTGGATCGCCCCCAACGGAATCCCTTCGGAGATCAGCGACGGCCCCTGGTACTGCAACGGCGTGCCCAGCAAACGCATGCCCATGCGGTCGGCGCGGCTGTCGAGGGTCCATTCGCTGTTGAACGCATCGAACAGGCTTTGCCCGCTGAATTGGCCGATTTGTGCGCCGACGATCACATCCAACGCAGCTCTAGCCGGCAAGCTTGGATCGCTGAGCACTTTCATCGCGCCGCCGGCACCGGAATACGCCAGGCACCCGCCTTCAGCCAGCGCTTTGCCAAAACCATCCACCCCGCCCAGTTCTTCGCGCACCACCGTGGCGCAACTGCCGAGCACCTGCGGCGCGTCAAACCCGCCTGGCGCGGCGAGGTAAGCCCGCGCACCATTGAACGGTTGGGTGAAACGCAAACGCTGGCCCTTTTGCAGGATAAAACTGCGGCCGGGGCTGATCGCACGTTCGTCGATAAACGCCCCCAGGTCCGCGCCGGCCAGGGCCAACAAGCAATAGTCCTCGGCGTGCACGGTAAAACCGCCGAGGGTGATTTCCACCACGGGCGCATCCAGAGCATTGCCCAGCAGCCAGTTGGCCCAGGCCATCGACACCCAATCCAGCGCCCCGCCCTGGGTCACGCCCAGATGGCGCACGCCAAAGCGTCCGGCGTCCTGCAACAGGCACAGCGGCGTGCTGGCCTCGATCAATAAGCGGCTCATGCCTGCGCCTCCAACGGTGTGTCATCGCCACCCAGCTGGATGAATTCGGCGTGCTCGACCGGTTCGAAGCGCACCGTATCGCCGGGCTGCATCAGGCTGTAGCCGTCGCGCTCGCGGTCGAACAACTTGGCCGGGGTGCGGCCGATCAGGTTCCAGCCGCCCGGCGACACCACCGGGTACGCAGCGGTCTGCCGTTCGGCGATGCCGACGCTGCCGGCCGCCACGCGTTTGCGCGGAGTACTCAGGCGCGGCGTGGCGAGGATGTCCTCCACCAGCCCCATAAAGGCGAAACCGGGGGCGAAGCCGAGGGCGAACACCTGGTATTCGTGGGCGCTGTGGCGGCGGATCACCTCGTCGATGTTCAAGCCACTGCGCTGGCTGAGCAGGCTCAGTTCGGGGCCGACGCTCAGGTCGTACCACACCGGCAGCACGTGGCACTGGCCGCTGCCCTGGGTGTGCGGTTGCAGGTCGGTCAGCGCCTGGTCGATCAACTCGCGTGCCTGGGCCGGGCTCAATGCCGTGAGGTCGTAATGCACCATCAAGGTGGTGTAGGACGGCACCAGGTCGACCAATGCCGCGCCGAATCCGCTGCGCAAGCGTTGGGTGGCGGCAAGCATCCACGGCATGTTGGCTTCGGCGATGACATCAAACAGGCGCACCATCAGGCAGTCGATGGCCACTACTTCGATCCGTGGCTTCATGCGGGCTTCAATGCCTCGCGGATGCGCTGCACGGCGGCGACCGAGCTGGCGTTATCGCCGTGCACGCACAGGGTGTTGGCCTGCAACACCAGCGGGCTGCCGTCGCTGGCGACCAGCGCTGCGCCGCGGGAAATGGTCAGGGACTGCTGCACGATGGTGTCGGCATCATGGTGCACGGCACCGGGCAATTGCCGCGAAACCAGGTGGCCCTGGCTGTCGTAGGCACGGTCGGCGAACGCTTCGAACCACAGGGTCACACCGTACTCATCGCCCAAGGCCTGGGCCGCGCTGTTGTCGCGGGTGGCCAGCAGCATCAGCGGCAAGTCGCCGTACGCGGCCACGGCCTGGATCACCGCGCGCAATTGCGCCGGGTTGGCCATCATGTCGTTGTACATCGCGCCGTGGGGTTTGATGTAGCTGACACGTGCACCTTGTGCGCGGCAGATGCCATCCAGCGCACCGATCTGGTAATGCAGCAGATCCTGGATTTCCTGCGGCGTGTAGGCCATGGAGCGGCGGCCGAAGCCTTGCAGATCCTGGTACGCCGGGTGCGCACCGATTTGCACACCGTGCTTGAGCGCCAGGCTGACAGTCTTGCGCATGATGCTCGGGTCGCCGGCATGGAAACCGCAGGCCACGTTGGCGCAATCGATGAACGGCATGACTTCGGCGTCCAGACCCAGGGTCCAGTTGCCAAAGCTTTCGCCGATGTCGCAATTCAATAGCAGACGGCTCACGGTGGGCTACTCCTGTAGGCTTTGTTTTTTTGTAGTGTGGGATTTTTTACGCAGAACTCGCAACTTGTCCTGACACCCCTACACGCTTATCGTGGAATAGCTCGATTTTTGGCGCTGGCCTGGTGCGGCGTCCAACTAATAAAAACCGATCCATGCATAAGAAAAAGTTGATCCCATGAATTTGAAGTTCCTCGAAACCTTCGTCTGGGTGGCCAAGCTCAAGAGCTTTCGCCTGACCGCCGAGAAGTTGTTCACCACCCAGGCCTCGATTTCCAGCCGTATCGCCGTGCTGGAAAGCGAGCTGGGGGTGAAACTGTTTCTGCGCGACTCACGCGGCGTGAGCCTGACCCCGGAAGGCGTGAAGGTGCTCGATTACGCCGAGCAGATGATGGTGACCATGCAGGGCTTGAAGCAGTCCCTGGAGACCAGCAGCAGCAAGGTCGGGCGCATCCGCATCGGTGCGATGGACACAGTGATCCACACCTGGCTGAGCCCGTTGGTCGCCGAACTGATGGACCATTTCCCGCTGGTGGAAATCGAATTGGTCGCCGATACCGCATTGAACCTCAGCGATCAGCTGCAAAAAGGCTTCCTTGACCTGATCCTGCAAACCGACCTGCTGCGCCTCGAAACCGTGCGCAGCCTGGAACTGGCCAGCCACCCGATGGCCTGGATCGTCGCCAGCCAGTCGATCTACCACCGCGACTACGCGTCCCTCGCCGAACTGGCCCAGGAACGCATCATCACCTACTCGAAAAACTCCCACCCGCACCAGGACGTGTTGAGCCTGATGCAAGCCAACGGCGTGGCCGCACCACGGATGAACTGTGTGAACTCGGTGTCGGCAATTACCCGCTTGCTGCGTGACGGCTTCGGGATTGGCGCATTGCCGCCGGTGCTGGTGATGGAAGAGCTGGAGCGCGGCGAATTGGTGATGCTGCCGATGGCGCAGAAACTGCCGAATTTGCAGGTGGTGGTGTCGTGGCGCGTAGGGGTGGAGTTGGTGGAGGAAATTGTCGGGTTGTGCCAGAAGGTGGTGGCTCGGTATGCGGTAGAAGTCGGCGAAAACAGAATGCAACTGACGAAACCCGATTAAAACTGTGGGAGCGGGCTTGCTCGCGAATGCGGTAGATCAGTCACAACATCTTTGACTGACACTCCGCTTTCGCGAGCAAGCCCGCTCCCACATGTGGATCTGTGTGCGGCTTATAAACCCTTCAGGTCGCGCTCTTCGATCGGCCGGCTCTGGCGCAGACGCTTGCCGCCCAACACCACCCAGTCGATCAACCGGAACAGGCATTCCAACCCGAACGACAGCAACATCGCCCCGCCCAGCCCCCAGCCCATGGCTTCGGGTGTCAGCAGGATCTGGTAGCTGTAGCCCTTCCAGGTCTCCAGGCGAATGTCCGGGTCGGCCGCCACCGCCACTTGCAGCGCACGGATGTACCACGGGCCTTGCATCGCCTGGAATTGCTTGTCCAACGCCACCTGGCGATCCAGCATCGCGCCCAGGCTGCTGGCATCGCTCTGGAACACCGGGTCATCACTGGCGCGGTAATGCGCGACCAGCGCCTTCAAATCGCCGTTGAAGAACTGCTGCGCCGTCGACTCAAACCCGCGCAGGCCGGTCTGGGCCTCGATCAGGTGGGCTTCGACGCGCTTGGCGTAGTCGTTGATAAACCCCGGCACTTGCACGCCGACCAACAAGCCAATGGCAAACAACACCAACCGCAGATAGCTGAGCAACATGGTCAATATCCTTACTCGGTGATGCCCTGGCTGACGCATTCACCGCGTCGCCACAGGCTCCATTGGCCCGGTACGTAGCGGGTCCAGTTTTCGTTGTCGGTCAGCGGCTCGGTGGCGATCACCGTCACCACGTCATTGGGGGTGGTTTCAGCCTGAAAATCGACGATCACGTCGACATCTTTCAAACGCGCCGGGCCAAAAGGCGCGCGACGGGTAATCTGCGCCAGCTTGGTCGAGCAGTAGCAGAACAGCCAGTCACCATCGCTGAGCAGGCAGTTGAACACGCCTTTGCTGCGGTACTCGGCACAGGCGGCGATCAGGTCCGGCAGCACCTGCTCGATGTCCACAGGTTCCGGGAAAGCCTCACGCACACGGTTGAGCAGATCACAGAACGCCGCTTCGCTATCGGTATCGCCCACCGGGCGATAGAAGGTGGCGCGCGGGTTGAAGTCCGCCAGTTGGCCGTTGTGGGCAAAACACCAGTTGCGCCCCCACAGCTCGCGCACGAACGGGTGGGTGTTGGACAAGCACACCTTGCCGACGTTGGCCTGGCGGATATGGCCAATCACCACTTCACTTTTGATGGGATAACGCTGCACCAGCAGCGCGACTTCCGACTCACTGCTCGCCGCCGGGTCCTGGAACAGCCGCAGGCCACGGCCTTCATAGAAGGCGATGCCCCACCCATCACGATGGGGACCGGTGCGCCCGCCACGCTGCATCAGCCCGGTAAAGCTGAACACGATGTCGGTGGGGACGTTGGCACTCATGCCCAATAATTCACACATGCCAGGGCTCTCGCTACGTCGTTAAAGGCGCGGTTCGACGCGCATGCCACTGACAGGCGCCGGACGGCGAAAAGGTTCGTCATCCTCTTCTGGCTCGGCCGCCAATGCCGCATCGGCAGCGGCCTTGCGCTCACGGCGGGCGTTGGCCGCGCGTTCGATGGGCCAGCGGATCAACACGATGACGAGATACACGCCAAAGGCAATCATCGTGTACATAAACAAATCGGAAATGGCGCGCCATGCGTTGTTGCCGACCTTGAGCACCAGGTCCAGCGCAGTGATGGCCACGGCGGGCGCGAACTGGGTCTTGACCGGGTCGACGATGGTCGGGCTGAACAGCAGCACCGCCATCAGCAGTTGCAACGGTTCGCGCAGCCAGCGCCAGATCCAGCGGGTCATGCGCCACCACACCAACAGGCAGCCCAAAGCGGCGAAGGCGTAGAGGCCCCAAGCGGTCAGATAGTCGTTCTCGGTCATGGTGTCCATGGCAAGGTAGGCAAACAGGCGGCTATGATAACGGCTTTTGCGTGCCGCGGCTGCAATGCCTGCCACCGTCCGCCAGACAGGGATAGATACATGCCTTTATCATCCAACGCCCCGATTGCCCGCAAGGCCCCAGGCCAGGACCCTTACGCCTGGCTGCAGGAACGTGACAGTGCCGAGGTCCTGGATTATCTCAAGGCCGAAAACGCCTGGCAGGAAGCCCAGCTCGCCGACCAGCAGGCCCTGCGCGAAACCCTGTTCGAAGAGATCAAGGGCCGCATCCTCGAAACCGACCTGTCCCTGCCCTCCCCATGGGGCCCGTACCTGTATTACACACGCACCACCGCCGGCGACGAATACGCCCGCCACTACCGCTGCCGTCGCCCGGCCGATGACAGCAACACCGTGGACGAGAGCAGCGAAGAACTGCTGCTGGACCCGAACGTACTGGCCAATGGCGGCTTTTTTTCGCTGGGCGCGTTCAGCATCAGCCCTGACCATCAGCGTCTGGCCTACAGTCTGGATACCAACGGTGAAGAGATTTACACCCTGTTCGTGAAGGAATTGGCCAGCGGCAAGGTCAGCGAACTGGAGTTCGAGAACTGCGACGGCAGCATGACCTGGGCCAATGACAGCCTGACCCTGTTCTTTGCCGAGCTGGACGACACCCACCGCCCGCACAAGCTGTATCGCTACCGCCTGGACGGCACGGCGGCGCAGGAAGTGTTCCACGAGCCCGACGGACGTTTCTTCCTGCATTGCTACCGTTCCAGCTCCGAACGGCAACTGCTGCTAGCCCTGGGCAGCAAGACCACCAGCGAGATCTGGGCGCTGGACGCCGAGCAGCCACACCTTGACTTCAGGTGCCTGGCGCCACGGGTCGAAGACCATGAATACGATGTCGACCACGGCCAACTGAATGGCGCCTGGACCTGGTTTATCCGCAGCAACCGCGATGGCATCAACTACGCGCTGTTCGTGGCGACCGACATTGGCGACGTGCCGACCGAAGCCGAGTGGCAGAACCTGATCCCCCACAGCGACGCCGTGATGCTCGATGGCGTCAGCCTCAACACCAGCGCCATGACCCTGAGCCTGCGCATCGGTGGCCTGCCGGTGATCGAAGTGCATCCAGAGGGTCTGCCTGCCTACCGCGTGGAATTGCCCGACGCCGCCTACAGCCTCTACGTACAAAACAGCCTGGAATTTGCCAGCGACAAGATCCGCCTGCGCTACGAAGCCCTGAACCGCCCGGCCCAGGTGCGCCAGCTGGAACTGGCCAGCGGCGCGCAACAGGTACTCAAGGAAACCCCGGTGCTTGGCGTGTTCAACGCCGACGACTACGTGAGCCAGCGCCTATGGGCCACCTCCGCCGATGGCACCCAGGTGCCGATCAGCCTGGTGGTCAAGCGCGACCAACTGGGCAAGCCGACACCGCTGTATCTGTACGGCTACGGCGCCTACGGTTCGAGCCTCGATCCGTGGTTCTCCCACGCCCGCCTGAGCCTGCTGGACCGTGGCGTGGCGTTTGCCATCGCGCACGTGCGCGGCGGCGGCGAGCTGGGCGAAGCCTGGTATCGCAACGGCAAGCAGGAACACAAGCAGAACACCTTCAGCGACTTCATCGCCTGCGCCGAACACTTGATCGCCGAGGGTTTGACCAGCGCCTCACAACTGGCGATCAGCGGCGGCAGTGCCGGCGGCCTGCTGATCGGCGCGGTGCTCAACCAACGCCCGGAGCTGTTCCAGGCAGCGATTGCCGAAGTGCCGTTCGTCGATGTGCTCAACACCATGCTCGACCCGGAACTGCCGCTGACCATCACTGAGTACGACGAGTGGGGCAACCCGGAAGAACCCGAGGTGTATGCGCGGATAAAAGCCTACGCACCGTACGAAAACGTACGCGCCCAGGCCTATCCGCACCTGCTGGTGATCGCCGGCTATAACGACAGCCGTGTGCAGTACTGGGAAGCGGCCAAGTGGGTGGCCAAGTTGCGCGACACCAAGACCGACAACAACCTGCTGTTGCTCAAGACCGAACTGGGCGCCGGCCATGGCGGGATGAGCGGGCGTTACCAGGGATTACGTGACGTAGCGCTCGAATATGCATTTGTGTTCAAGGCGCTGGGGTTGATTTAGGAACTTAGCGCGGCGGTTCTGTCTGAACACAGAACCGCCCTACAAGATTGACGGACCAATACCTACGCCATGCCAGAACCGACCTTACTCAACAATGCAATCCGCGACATGCTCATGGACTGCGGCCTGTTCGACCCCTTGTTGCCGGAAGATTTTCACATCGCCGCCGGCTACTTCAACATCAGCAGCATGGCCCGGGACGAGGTGATCTTCCTCGAAGGCGATGCCGGCACCTTCATGTGCATCCTCCACAGCGGCCAGGTGGCCGTGCAGAAAGCCAACCCCAGCGGCCAGCGCGTGACCATCGCCACCCTGCGCAGCGGGCGGGCGTTTGGCGAAATGGCCGTGCTCGATGGCGAGCGACGTTCCGCCAGTTGTGTGGCCGCTTCGGAGTGTGTGCTGTTGAACCTGGGCAAGGATTCCTTGGAGAAAATGCTCAATGACGCGCCCAGGGTCGCGGCCAAGATTATCCGCGCCATCGCCATTGCCCTGTCCAAGCGCCTGCGCATGGCCGACGGGCAATTGCTCTCCCAGCAGTTTTAACCGCCCGGGGTCTTCGGTTTGCTGTCGTTCTGCTGCAAGCCGGGCACCGTCTGGTCTTTTGGCGGCGTCGGCAACACGATCGGCACCAGCGCGGGGGAACCGTTAGCCGTGGCCTTGGGCGCGACCGGCGGGGTGACCTGCGGATACAACGTCGGCGTGGGCGTGCCCGGTGCGCCTGGGGTTGGCGCCGGCGCAACCGGTACGGTTTGCAACTCCTGAGCCTGCGCCGCACCCAATGTGAGCGCGCTCAACACAATGACCGTTAGAATGCTGCACTTCATCGATGGCTCCATGGCCTGACCGGAATGTCGTAAGGCTACTCCCAACCGCGCAAGAATGCCCTTCCCAATGAGATTTCCATGAAACGTTTCGTTCTGCTGGACACCACCCCGATCCCCGACAACGGCGGTGCCTTGTGCCTGTTCGAATACGGCGAGGATTTTGTGATCAAGATCCAGGGCGGTGACGGCGGCCAACTGATGAACACGCGCATGCATGGCTCCGAAGACGCGCTGGCGGAGATTCCTTGCCGCAAGGTCGCCGGGCGCCCGGATTCACGGGTGCTGATCGGCGGCCTGGGCATGGGCTTTACCCTGGCCTCGGCGCTCAAGCATTTGGGCAAGACCGCCGAGGTGGTGGTCGCTGAATTGGTGCCCGGCGTGGTGGAGTGGAACCGTGGCCCACTGGGGGAGAAATCCGGCCGGCCGTTGCTGGACCCGCGCACGGTGATCCGCATGGAAGACGTGGCCAAGGTGCTGCAGGCCGAGCCGCAGGGCTTTGACGCGATCATGCTCGACGTCGACAACGGCCCCGAAGGCCTCACCCAACGCGCCAACAGCTGGCTGTACTCCGCCGGCGGCCTGGCGGCCTGCGCCAAGGCCCTGCGGCCCAAGGGCGTACTGGCGGTGTGGTCGGCAAGTGCCGACAAGCTGTTCAGCGATAAACTGCGCAAGGCCGGCTTCAAGGCCGAAGAGGTGCAGGTGTTCGCCCACGGCAACAAAGGCACGCGGCACACCATCTGGATCGCCGAAAAGCTCAAGGGCTAAATGCGCCGTGAACGGCTAGAATCAAGCCTTACCGTGACCACCAAAATATAGGAGCCATGATGAGCTCAACCAACCCGCCCTCCCACACCGCCAAGCTGGACCGCATCCTCGCCGATGCCCAGCGCGACCGGGAAATGGGCTATCGCGACAAAGCGTTGAAGATGTACCCCCACGTGTGCGGCCGCTGCGCCCGTGAATTCGCCGGCAAGCGCCTGAGCGAACTGACCGTGCATCACCGTAACCATAACCATGATGACAACCCCCAGGATGGCTCCAACTGGGAATTGCTGTGCCTGTATTGCCACGACAATGAACACTCGCGGTACACCGACCAGCAGTATTTCGGCGAAGGCTCCACCAGCAGCCCGACGATTGCCAAGGCGACGCACAACCCGTTTGCGGCGTTGGCGGGGCTGATGAAGAAGGACGACTGATAGTCCTGTGTTGTCGGTACTGGCCGCTTCGCGAGCAAGCCCGCTCCCACATTTGACTGTATTCACAAATAGACATCTGTGAACCCAATCCAATGTGGGAGCGGGCTTGCTCGCGAAAGCAATGGCCCAAGCACCACAGCCCTCAGCACCGTATAATCGCGTTTTTTCCGCCAAGGCACCCTTCCCCGTGGGCAATAAACGCTACAGCTGCATCGGTCTGTATAACCCCAAATCCCCCGAAAACGTCGGCTCGGTCATGCGCGCCGCCGGCTGCTACGGCGTGGCCTCGGTGTTCTACACCGGCGTGCGTTACGAGCGCGCGCGGGACTTCATCACCGACACCAAGAAGGTCCACCACGACATTCCGCTGATCGGCATCGATGACCTGAAAAAGATCCTGCCCCTGGGCTGCATCCCGGTCGCCGTTGAGCTGGTGGACGGCGCCCGCCCGCTGCCCGAATACACCCACCCCGACCGTGCGCTGTACATCTTCGGCCCCGAGGACGGTTCTCTCGACAAAGAGATCCGCGACTGGTGTGAAGACGTGGTCTACATCCCGACCACCGGCTGCATGAACCTCGCCGCCACCGTCAATGTGGTGCTTTACGACCGCCTGGCCAAGGGCAACAACACCCGCTCGGGCCCCAAATACTGATTTTGCGGGAACATCCGGCGCCTGCCGGCAGTCAGCTACGTATCACTCGCCTTGTTGGAGACAGATCATGAACGACAGCAAAAACGTGCACGGCTTGGAACGCATCGGCTCCGTGGCCGGTGGCGTGATGATGGTAGGCAAAGGCCTGCGCCGTGGCGGGATTTTTGGCCTGATCCAGGTGGCGATTGGCGGCGTTGTGCTGGCCCGTGGGGTAACTGGGCACAGTTCGCTCAAGGACAAGCTGGAGCAGGGCCGGCAGGAGATGAACACCATTCGTACAAAGATCGAACGCGTGGGAACCGAGTTGAAAAACCTCAAGACCCCGGCTGAAGTGGCTGCGGAAAAACCCACTGTCTGAACACGATCTATCAAATGTTGGAGATCCAATTGTGGGAGCGGGCTTGCTCGCGAAAGCGGTGGTTCAGCCAATACAACTGGCACAGATAGACCGCTATCGCAGGCAAGCCAGCTCCCACATTGATCGTTGCCACATTGGGTTCAGCGTCAACGCAGTAATTTGCTGTCCAGCACTACCGACCCTTCGCCGATCACGCTTTCAGCCAGCTGCACAAACTCCGCTGTGGTAATGCTGTTGGCCCGCATCACCGCCTGGGCCAGGTCATCCAGCGAGCGCTTGTTGTGGGTCTTCACCCGAATCTCGCGATCCAGCTCCTGCAACACCACCACCGCCCGCGACACCGTCGCCCCGCTGACATGCTCGCCGCGCAGCGACGTCACGTCCTTGCCCTCCTTCACCAACCGCGCCTGGATCGCCTGATAACGCTCATCGGTAATCCCCCCGGCACGCCGTACCAGTTCGATGGCGTAGTACTCCGCCAACCCTTCGCTGATCCAGTCGCTGGTGTCGTGATCATTGAAGCGCCCAATCGCCTGCACCACTTCGCGGATCAACGGGCTGCTGCCGCTCTCGCTGACCAGCGGCGTGCGGCTGTTGAGGTAGATCGAATCGCGCGCGGCAAACGCGCCGCGGCGCATCGGGTCGCTGGCGCCGACCACCAGCAGCTTGGCTGGATGGCGTGGGAACGCCGCTTCCACTTGCGGCCAGACGAACGTCAGCAACGTCAGCACATCCATGCGGCGCATGGCCTGGCCCTTGGGCGAAGCCACGGTGACCTCGGTTTCGCCCAGGCGCACGCGGCGGCTGCCAAGGGTGCCGGCAAGCATCCAGCCGGTGGGCCGGTCGAACAGGCGCGAGACGTTGTCGATGCGGAATTTGTTTTTGCCGATACGCGGCCAGGCGGTCTCGACGCTTTTCCAGCCGGCGGGCAATTCGAAGGTCAGGCGCGAGACCAACTCGACGCCGTCCTGCTGGTCGAGCCGCGCAGTGGGCACCAGGTCTTCGCCGCGAAACAGCGCCCAGCCTGGGGTCATGCGCGCTTCGTAGATCCCGGCCTTGCGTGCATGGCTCAGGCGTACGCGGTAGGTCAGGCTGACTTTGTCGGCGCCGGGCTGCCACACACCCCGCTGGCCTTTGACGCGCCATTGGCCGTCGGCCTTGAAGTCGCTGTAGTCGCCGTCACGGCCCAGGTCAAAGTCCAGGCTGCGCACCGCCGAACCCTGGGACAGGCTCACCCGCACTTCGGCCTGATCGCTCTGGGGCAGCAACTTGACGTGATAATCCAGATCGACTTTCTTCGCGCACCACCCCGGCCCGCTCAGCGCCAGCAACACCAGGGTGGTGGCCAGCTTGGCTGCGATCGTCATAGCGACTCCTTTATCAGCCTGCGCGGAAGATCAGGTAATCCTCCCAGTCGTCTTCGGGCACACTGCCTTCGGCGAGCATGCGCCCGGACTGGGAAATACGTTCGTGGTGCACCGCGTCACGGTCGCCGCAGACCAGGTGGTGCCACAGCGGCAGATCCTTGCGCTCGCTGACCAGGCGGTAGCCGCAGGTCGGCGGCAGCCATTTGAACTGGTCGGCCTGCCCGGGCGTGAGCTGGATGCAATCGGGCACCGAGTCGCGGCGGTTGGGGTAGTCGGTGCACTGGCAGGTTTTCAGGTCGAGCAGTTTGCAGGCGATGCGCGTGTAATAGACGCTGTTGTCGTCTTCGTCCTCAAGCTTTTGCAGGCAGCACAGGCCACAGCCGTCGCACAACGACTCCCACTCCTCCTGATCGAGGTGTTCAAGGGTTTTGCGTATCCAGAAAGGTTCGACTTTGGCGGCCATGGCTCTACATCAGTATCGGTAGGTGAAAAGGCCGCCAGTCTAGTGCCCAAGCCCTCGGGAACCAAGCGCTTACGACTGGCGGTGTAACAACACTTGTCAGTCTAGTGACCGCGCAGTAGCTTTGAACGCCGAATTGACCCTCAGGAACCGCCCATGACACGTGTTGCCGATTACCCGATCCACCCCCAGTTCACCGACCGCTGGTCGCCCCGCGCCTTTACCGGCGAGAGCATCCCACAGGAAACCCTGCTGAGCTTTTTCGAAGCTGCGCGCTGGGCGCCATCGGCCTACAACTCGCAGCCATGGCGCTTTCTCTATGCACGCCGCGATACGCCGGACTGGGAACGTTTCCTCGGCCTGCTGAATGAGTTCAACCGTGGTTGGGCGCAACACGCCTCGGCGCTGGTGATCATTGCCTCGAAGACCGACTTCACCGCCCCCGGCGCCAGCGAAGAAACCCCAGCGCTGTGGCACACCTTCGACACCGGTTCGGCCTGGGGCCACCTAGCGTTGCAAGCCAGCCTCAGCGGCTGGCACACCCACGGTATGGCCGGTTTCGATCAGGAGCTGACGCGCAAAGAGCTGAAGATTCCAGAAGGTTATGCGCTGCATGCCGCCGTGGCGGTGGGCAAGTTGGGCGACAAATCGACCTTGCCGGAATACCTGCAAGGCCGTGAAGTGCCGAGCCCACGTCGACCGTTGAGCGAGCTGGTTTCCGAAGGCGATTTCAGCCTCTGAAGCTGAGGCAATACCCCATGTGGGAGCGGGCTTGTGTGGGAGCGGGCTTGCTCGCGAATACGGTGGGTCAGCCAACTCATCAGGCGACTGACACACCGCATTCGCGAGCAAGCCCGCTCCCACATTTTTTACTGCGTGGTGTCAGTAGCCGCGGGCGAAATCCACTTCGCCGCGCAACGCTTGCTTGGCTTGATACGCCCGCACGTTCTGCAAGAACAACTCCACCATCAACTGCGGTGACGTCGGCGCCGAGCTGTGCCCGGTCAGCAACAGCCCCCAGGCGGTCCAGAACGGGTGGCGTTGCGGCAATGGTTCCTGGCGGCACACGTCGATCACCGCGCCAGCCAAGTGCCCTTCCTTCAGCGCTTCGACCAAGTCGGCATCGACCACAGCAACACCGCGCCCAACGTTGATAAACAAACCAGTCGGCTTGAATTGCTTGAACAGCGCCGCGTCGTACAAATCATGGGTGCTCGGCGTGTTCGGCAGCAGGTTGATCACATAGTCCACCTCGCCCACCAAGCGGCCCAACTGATCCAGACCGGCCACTTCGATAAACGGCGCCTGCTCGCGCGCAGTGCTGGCAATGCCGTACAGCTTGACGCCAAACGGCACCAGGAACTGCGCAACGCTCTGGCCGATATCGCCGGTGCCGACGATCAGCACCTTACGCCCCGCCAGGCTCTGGCCCGTGCGGCTGTCCCACTTGCGTTCCACTTGGCTGACCAAGCGCGCCAGCACTTCGCGCTCATGGCCGAGCATGTAGGTGAGGACAAACTCAGCCATGACCTGGCCATAAATGCCCACTGCGCGGGTCAGGCGATAGTCGCGGGTCAGGCCGTCGGCCAGCAGCGGCGTGATGCCGGCCCAGGTCGATTGCAGCCACTGCGGTTGATGGCCTTGGCGCAACAGGGTGGCCAGTAGATCGGGCTGGCCCAGCCATACCGGGCAATCGGCGGCCAGGCGGGACAATTCGGCCGAGTCGCCGCTGGTCAACACCTCAAGGTCGGGTGCCGCTTCGCCCAGCAATTGGGCGTAGAGCGGGTGATCCTGTTCAGCAATCAGAACACGCATGCTTAAAACCTTTCAAAAACAGTGCAGACGGCCGCCCGCATCCTTACGGCCACCGCCCACCAATACGATTGCATTGAAAAATGTGCCCGGAAGGGGGCACTGACCGATCACATCGGGTCGTTACGGCGCAGCAGTTCTTCGGGCAAGTGCTCGATGTACTCGTCCTCGGGCGGCGGCATTTGCAGGTGGTAGCCCTGCTTGTCGAGGTTTTCCAGGACCTGGGCGATGTCTTCCTGTTGCAGCTTGCGCTCAGGGGTCAGCACCAGGTTGAACGCGTGCACCGGCTTGCCGAACACCGCGAGCAGGCCTTCGGGCACACGTTCCAGCACGTCGCTTTTAAGCACGTAAAGGTACATGCCGGCGCGTTTGGGGCTGCGGTAGATGGAGCAAATACGTTTCAAGGCTGTTCTCCGGCAGTGGCCAGGCTGTCGAGCAGCGCCTGGCCCATCAACTCGCGGCGCCAGCCACGCAGCGAGTCTGGCAATTGGTAAGGCCCATCGGGGTAGCCACTTTTGACCAGGGCTTCGAGGGTTTTCTTGCGCAGCATCAGTTCCGGCGCCATGTTCAGGCGTTCGGCTTCGGCCTGGCCCAGGGCACGCAGTTGCTTGATCAGCGCGGCGGCGTCCACCGGCAAGGGCTCGGCGACGGCGGGCGGCCACTGGTCAGCGGGCACACTGCCGGCACGTTTGATCAGGTCCAGCAGGAACTGGCCATCCTGACGCACGGTGCGCGGGTGCATGTCTTCGATCTTGCCCAGGGCGGCGAGGTTATCCGGCTGGGTCTTGGCCAGGGGCCACAGCGAGTGTTCGCGAATAATGCGGTTGCGCGGCAGGTCGCGGGCACGCGCCTGCTGTTCGCGCCAGGCGCACAGCTCACGTAATACCGCGAGTTGCGCGCGGGACAGTTTCCACGCCAGCTTGGCGTCGCGGTACACCTCGTAGGGGTCGACTTCGCGGCGCAGGTTGGCCACCAGCTCGGCGCCGTCGTCCAATACCCAGGCGTATTTGTCGTCGGACAGCTGCGGACGCAGGCGGATGTAGACCTGCGCCAAGTGCAACGCGTCTTCGGCGGCGTAGCTGATCTGCGTCTCGGACAACGGCCGCTGCAGCCAGTCCGAGCGGGTTTCGCCCTTGGGCAGCTCAATGTCCAGCACGGCCTGCACCAGGCGCGAATAGCCCATGGAGAAACCGAGGTTCAGGTAAGCGGCCGCCAATTGCGTATCGAACAACGGCACCGGCAGGCTGCCGGTCAGGCGCAGCAGCACTTCGAGGTCTTCGCTGCACGCGTGCACCACCTTGATCACCGCCGGGTTTTCCAGCAAGGCGGCCAAGGGTTGCCAGTTGTCGATGGTCAGGGGATCGATCAGGTAAGCGCGTACGCCATCACCAATCTGGATCAGCCCGGCGATGGGATAAAAGGTGTCGACCCGCATGAATTCGGTGTCGAGGGCGACGAATGGCAACTGCTGCCATTCGGCGCAATGCTGGCCGAGGCTATCGTTGTCGCAGATCCAGTGAATATCGATGGCCACACGGCTCTCCCTTGAAGAATGGCGCGCAGTATATATCGCGAAAGGGCATTGCGAGCATCCGCAATGCGTGCGCCACACGAAAACTCCCACAAGAGATAAAGAATAGTCCGATGAACGGGAGTTATCCTGCCTTACGCAGCACGTAGACCCGCCACAGCTTGGAGCCCGGCACGAATTCCTGGTGGTTGAGCACCTCGAAACCGGCCTGGCGAAACTCCGGCTCCACCGCCACCGCCGAATTGACCGAAACAATCACCGTGTCGCGACTGACCCGGTAAAACTCGCGCAGCAGCGCCAGGCGCCCGTCACTGCCGGGGACATGCCGAAACAGCTCCAGGCAGAAAATGCAGTCCACCGCGTTCGCGGACAGGCCGATGGAAAACGCCGAGCCCTGGAACGTCTTGATCCGCTTGAGCAATGCCGGGTGATGACCGCGGGCGTGGTCGAGCATGTCCTGGGAATTATCCGAGGCCAGGATCACGCGGTTGACGTGCTCGGCCAACACCGGCCAGAAGCGCCCCGAACCACACGCCAGATCCAGAATCAGCCCCGGCTCGCCCGCCGCGTTCAGTGCATGACGCACCAGCCGCTGCACACGCCAGGCCGCCAGGCGCTGCAGCAGCCCGGGCGGACGCGTATCGCCGCAGACCCGCGCGTGCTCACGGCCACAGCGCTCGGCGAATTCGATCTCGATGGAGGATGGAGGTTGTGGCGACATCGCGAGCTCATGTAAGTGAAACGGGAGTGAACGACCTTGATTCGCAGCTTAACCACTGCAACGTGAAAAAAAGGTTGAAACCATCACTACCGTCGACTTGTTCAGGCCTGATGCAGATACCAGCGCCAATCCTGCGCGCCGACCTCGCCCATGAACTGGCGGTATTCCGCACGTTTTACCGCCAGGTACACGCCGAGGAACTCACGGCCAAACGCTTCTCGCGCCCAGCTTGAGCCTTCCAGCGCACGCAGGGTGGTCAGCCAGTCAGTGGGCAGCAACTCCTTGGCCTGGGCATAGCCATTGCCTTCCACCGGCGCGCCGGGGTCGCGTTGTTCGCGGATACCTCGATGGATGCCGGCCAGGATCGCAGCAGCAGCCAGGTAGGGGTTGGCGTCGGCACCGCAGATGCGGTGTTCGATGTGCCGGGATGGGGCCGGGCCACCAGGTACACGCAGGCTGACGGTGCGGTTGTCGACCCCCCAGGTGGCGGCCAGTGGCGCATAGCTGTTGCTCTGGAAACGCCGGTAGGAGTTGGCGTTGGGGCAAAACAGCAGCAGCGAATCGAGCAAAGTACTTAGCATGCCGCCCACCGCCTGGCGCAGCAGCGGCGTGCCGTCGGCAGCCTCACTGGCGAACAGGTTGTTGCCCGCTGCGTCTGCCAGGCTGACGTGCATGTGCATGCCGGTGCCGGCGAGGTCGTCGAACGGCTTGGCCATGAAGCAGGCGGTCATCCCGTGCTTGTGCGCCACGCCCTTGACCAGGCGCTTGTAGCGCACCGCCTCATCCATCGCTTGCAGGGCGTCGGCGCGGTGCTCCAGGGTGATCTCGACTTGGCCCGGGGCGTATTCGGAGATCGCCGTACGTGCCGGGATGCCTTGCAATTTGCAGGCGCTATAGAGGTCAGCGAGAAACGGTTCGATCTGTTCCAGCTCGCGCAGGCCGTAGACCTGGGTCGAACGTGGGCGGCCGCCGTCCATGTCCCGTGCCGGTTGCGGGCGGCCATGGCTGTCGGGTTGCTGGTCCAGCAGGTAGAACTCCAGCTCCGCCGCCATCACCGGGTAATAACCGTCGGCCTTGAGCCCGTCGATCACCCTGGCCAGCAAGTGCCGGGGGTCGGCCACCGTGGCGGGCAGGCCTTCGCTTGGGTGCATGCTGACTTGCACCGCCGCCGTCGGGATCAACCGCCATGGCATGCGCTGCAGGCTGCCACTGAGGGGGTAGGCGCGACAGTCAATATCGCCCACGTCCCAGACCAGCCCGGAGTCCTCTACGTCGTCGCCATTGATGGTCAGGCCGAGGATGGTGCTGGGCAGCGGCCGGCCGCTGGCGTACACCGCCAGCAGTTCATCGCGGTGCAGGAGCTTGCCACGTGGCACGCCATTGTTGTCGAGGATAAACAGTTCGAACATCTCGATGTCCGGGTGCTGGTCCAGAAAGGTCTGGGCTTCGTGCAGGCAGGCGAAATCGCTCATGGGCATTCTCATACGTTTGTGTCGGACAGGCGCGCAGGAGCACGCCCTACAGGGGGTGGATCAACGTAGGAGAAAGACGTCTGGTGGGCGTGCGTGCCGGCAGTGGAACAGTGCCCAGAAAGCCAGCTCGGGGAGCGTATCGGCGGAACCGTCCATGGGCGATCACAGTGAGGTCGATGCCCGGCAGCGTCACACGCCGGCATAGGTGAATAAATTCAGGCTTGGCGGAGTTTGGGTGCAACTTGGCTAAACATTCGACGCCTTGGACTACAGCCGTCTACGCTCTTGGCACATCAACAAGAACGAGGAACGGACCATGAAGGCACTGCGCCACATCACCTGGCTGCTGTTGTTGTGTTTCAGCCAGGTGCACGCTGCAACGACTCAGGACGAGGACGCTCAAGCCGCCAAGGCACTGCTGGAAAAAGCCTTGGCGTATTACCAGAGCAACGGTGACAAGGCCTTCGCCGCGTTCAGCCGCCAAGGCGAATTCATCGACAAGGACCGCTACGTGTTCGTGCTCGACACCAAAGGCGTGCTGCTGGCCAGCGGCGGCCCCTCCTCCGCCTTGATCGGCCGTGATGTCAGTGAGGTGCTTGGGCCCGAGCTGCGCCAATCGTTCAAGGACGCCCTCAACGTGCCCGAAAGCCAAGGCATCCAGCAGGCCGACTATCGCTGGCAGAACTGGAACGACGGCAAAGTGGAACACAAGCATGTGTTCTATCAGCGCGTCGGCGAGCGCATCCTCGCGGTCGGCTACTACCTGCCAAGGGCCACTCCGGAACAGGCGCGTGCCCTGCGCAACAAGGCCGTGAACGCACTGGTCAAGGACGAAGCCGGCACACTGAAAGCGATCAATTCGTTGCAAGGCGGCTTTCTGCAGGATGACCTGTACGTGTTTGTGGTCGACCTCAATACCGAGCGCTACGTGGCCCACGGCACCACCCTGCGGTTGATCAACACCGACTTCGGCAAGATCAAGGACCCGGACGGCAAGCCGGTGGGCGAGCCGATCCTCAAGCTGATGGCCGAGCAGGACCAGGGTGAGTACAAGTACCGCTGGAAAAACCCGGTGACCGGCAAGGTCGAGAACAAGCATGCGTACTTGCGCAAGAGCGGGCATTACATGGTCGCAGTGGGTTACTACAGCCCCTGAAACCACCTACAGGCGTTGCAGGGGGGTTAGTCGATGGTTTCGTAGGGTAGGCCTACGTAGTTTTCGGCAATGGTCCTACGCCCCGCCTCGGAGTGGATGAAGTAATCAAGCTCACTCTCGGCAATCCGCTGGCTGAAGCCATCCGCCTCTGGAAACTGGTGCAGCATCGAGGTCATCCACCAGGAAAACCGCTCGGCCTTCCACACCCGGCGCAGGCAGATCGCCGAGTAGTTTTCCAATAGGTCCACACGTCCTTCGCGGTACACCTTGAGCAAGATCCGCAACAGCGTGTTCACATCGCTGGCCGCCAGGTTCAAGCCCTTGGCGCCGGTGGGCGGCACGATGTGCGCGGCATCGCCGAGCAGGAACAGGCGCCCGTATTGCATCGGCTCGACCACGAAACTGCGCAGCGGCGCGATGCTTTTCTCGATGGACGGCCCGGTCACCAACTGCGCGGCCAGGTCGCCTGGCAGGCGGGTCTTCAGTTCATCCCAGAAGCGTGCGTCCGACCATTCATCCAACGGCTCTTGCACCGGCACTTGCAAGTAATAACGACTGCGCGTGGGCGAGCGCATGCTGCATAGGGCAAAGCCACGCGGGTGCTTGGCGTACACCAGCTCGGCGTGTACCGGCGGCGTGTCGGCGAGGATGCCGAGCCAGCCGAAGGGATACACACGTTCGAAGATTTTCAGCGACTCTTGCGGAATCGACTGACGGGCAACACCGTGGAATCCATCGCAACCGGCGATGTAGTCGCACTCCAGGCGATAGGGTTCGCCCTGGTGTTCGAAGGTCAGCCAGGGTTGATCACTTTTCAGCGCGTGCGGCTGCACATGGCTGGCTTCGTAGAAGGTGGTGGCGCCGGCAGCGACGCGGGCGGCCATGAGGTCGCGGGTCACTTCGGTCTGGCCGTAGACCATCACCGACTGGCCGCCGGTCAAGCCCTTGAGGTCGATATGGCTGAGCTTGCCGTTCAGCGCCAGTTCGAAGCCGTCATGCACCAACCCTTCGGCGTCCATGCGCTGGCTCACGCCCGCCTCGCGCAGCAGGTCGACCATGCCTTGTTCCAGCACCCCGGCACGGATGCGGCCACGCACATAGTCGGCGCTCTGGCGCTCTACGATCAGGGTCTGGATACCGGCGTTGTGCAACAGTTGGCCGAGCAACAGCCCGGAAGGTCCGGCGCCGATGATGGCGACTTGGGTTTTCAGGATTTTCATTATTTTTATCGCCTGCGTATTCCACTCGAACGGATAGAGTGAAAGAGTTGTCATTGATCTTGTTGCTGGCATTTTTAACTTGAGTGGCTGGCATAAGAAGGTGAAAACTGAGCCAAAACCTGCGTTTTTCGCCAATCGGGGCGATTACCGCACCACTGTCCTGAGTGTCGGATTGAAACCATGACCAAAACCGCGATTCCGGTCTTCAAGCTTTACGGGGAAAACCAGCAATGGCCGACCCCCGATTTGTTGCACTGCGAAACCATTTCCCGACGCAGCCGGGAATACCAGTGGGAAATCCAGCCCCACCGGCACGCGGATCTGTGCCAATTGCTGTACGTGCATAAAGGCCAGGCACAACTGGAAATCGAAGGCCTGCGCAGTACCCTCAACGAAGCGACATTGCAGGTGCTGCCGCCGCTGTGTGTGCACGGGTTCCGGTTTGCCGAGGATGTCGAGGGTTATGTGGTGACACTGGCGGCGCCACTGGTCAATCACTTGCAGACGCAACTGGGCGGCACGATGGACGGTTTGCAGGCGCTGGGCAGTTACCCGGCGGGCAAGGACAGTGGCTATCTCAACAGCCAGTTCGCCCGCCTGCAGGACGAATACGCCAACGAACAACCGTCACGGGACATGATGATGCACGCCCTGGTCAGCGTGCTGCTGGTGTGGATCAGCCGCCAGGCGATTCAGCGTCGCCATCCGCGCGCGCCGCGCGGGCGCGAGTACTTTCGGCGCTTTACCCAACTGGTCGAGCAGCATTACCGCGAACATCCAAAGATTGAGGACTTGGCCCACAAGTTGGGTATCTCGGTCTCACACCTGAATGGGACGTGTCGGGAACTGGGCGGGAAACCGGCATTGCAGATCATGCATGACCGCCAGTTGCTGGAGGCCAAACGCCTGCTGACCTACACCAGCATGACCATCAATGAAATGTCGGAAGTGCTGGGTTTTTCCGACCCGACCAACTTCTCCCGACTGTTTCGCCGACGGGTCGGCTTTTCACCCAAGGCGTTTCGCGAGCAGCTCAAGGCTGAGACAACACCGAACTAAACAGTGGGAACAGGTCTATGTGAGAGCGGGCTTGCCCGCTCCCACATGGAATCTCCAGCGGACGGGTTCTAGCGCAAGGCGCTGAAACTGCCGGTGTGGGGGACACATTGGTCCTGATGGCAACTGATCGCAAAGCTCGGTTGCATACGGGTTTGCTCGACGCGGTAGGCGGCAGTCCCGTACAGCGCGCTGGCCAATGCGCTAAGGGTGAAAATCATCAGGTACTTTCTGGTTTTGATGCTCATGGCACAGACCTCTGAGCGGATCTACACAGTGCTGTTTAAAGCATAGGCCAGCCCGGGCAAGTTGCCATTATTGGCGCCTATTCAGTCTGTTTATATCGACTCAGAGCCCCTCGTCCCAAAGAGGTGTTTGGGGAAACCTCGACACCAGGAAATCCAACAGGCTGCGCAGCGCCGACGGCATGTGCTTGCGTGACGCGTATACCGCATAGATGTGCATTTGCCGGGGCTCGGCCGCGGGCAGCAGACGCACCAGTTCGCCACGGCGGATGTAATCGCCGGCCTGGTAGCTGGGCAACATGCCCACCCCCGCCCCGGC
The DNA here is from genome assembly GCF_059803535.1 of Pseudomonas sp. RP-B7. Lineage (NCBI taxonomy): Bacteria > Pseudomonadati > Pseudomonadota > Gammaproteobacteria > Pseudomonadales > Pseudomonadaceae > Pseudomonas > Pseudomonas sp. RP-B7. The sequence goes on along the minus strand of NZ_JAPFHC010000012.1, from coordinate 11,300 downwards.
CAGGGTCACGCGCAATAAGGTACTGGCCTCGTTGGCCGTGATGTTGCCGTGCACCGGCACCGAAACGTGTTCGCCGCCCTCTTCGAAATGCCACAGGCTTTTGCCGAAATAGGAATGGGTGAGGCAGTTGTGCCGCGCCAGGTCCTCGACTTTCTGCGGCGCCGGATGCTCCAGCAGGTACGCCGGGGTGGCACACACCACCGAGCGGCAAACCGTCAGGCGTCGGGCGATCAGGTTGGGGTCCAGGTCAGTGCTGGTGCGGATGGCCAGGTCGATGCGCTCATCCACCAGGTTCACCGTGCGATCGAGCATTTGCAGGTCCACCGTCACCAGCGGGTAGCGCTTGACGTACTCGGCGATCGCCTCGGCCAATTGCGCCTGGCCGAACGAGGTGCTCACGCTCAGGCGCAGCAGGCCACGGGGCGCATCATCGGGTTCACTGACGGCGGCTTGCATGTCGCAGCTCAGCTCCAGCAATTGCCGGCAACGGGGCAGGGTTTCGCTGCCGGCCGCCGTCAGGCTTAGTTTGCGCGTGGTGCGGTGCAGCAGGCGCGCGCCGACCCAATCTTCCAGCTCGGCCAGGTAACGCGAGACCACCGGGCGTGACAGGTCCAGGTGGTCGGCGGCGGCAGACTGGCTACCCAGGTCCACCACCGTGACAAACACGCGCATTGCTTGAAGCCGATCCATGATTTGCCCGCTTTTAGAAACAAACTATGTCCCAGCATCGCATTTTTAGTTGGGTTTGGTGCAACTAAGCTCTGTGCATCCTTTGAATCGACTGCTGGAGCTGCCCGATGTTGTCCACCCTCAAACGCTTGACCCTGGCGACCGCCGCCCTGGCCTTCGCCGCGCACGCCGCCGCAGCCGACCTGACCCTTGAGGTGTACAACCCAGGCGAAGCCGCGATCTTCCCGGTCAGCTCGGTGCTGGTCAGCGGCGCCAAGGACGCGATCCTGGTGGACGCGCAATTCGGCAAGGCCCAGGCCGAGCAGCTTGTGCAGAAGATTCGCGCCAGCGGCAAGCACTTGACCACTATCTACATCAGCCACGGCGACCCGGACTACTACTTCGGCCTCGACACCCTCACCACTGCATTCCCCGATGCCAAGGTGCTCGCGCCGCAACCAGTGGTCGACCACATCAAGGCCACCGTGGCCGGCAAGCTGGAATTCTGGGGCCCGAAAATGGGCGCCGACAAGCCGGCTAAAACCATCGTGCCGGACGTGCTGCCAGGTCATAGCCTGAGCCTCGAAGGCCAGCAACTGGAAGTCATCGGCCTGGACGGCGCGCAGCCGGACCGCAGCTTTGTGTGGATCCCTTCAATCAAGGCCGTGGTCGGTGGCGTGGTGGTCGCCGAGAACATTCACCTGTGGATGGCCGACACCCAGAGTGCCCAGTCCCACAAAGACTGGCTGGCGACCCTGCAGCGCATCCAACAGCTCAAGCCACGCAGCGTGATCCCGGGCCACTACCTCGGTACGCCGACCCTGAAATCGGTGGCGTTCACTGCCGACTACATCAAGGCCTTCGACATCGAAACCGCCAAGGCCAAAGACTCCGCCGCGCTGATCGCGGCCATGAAAAAGCGTTACCCGTCCCTCGCCGACGAAAGCTCGCTGGAACTGAGCGCCAAAGTCGCCAAGGGCGAAATGAAGTGGTGAATGGTTTTAACCCCCTGACTGACTGGAGAAGATCATGAGCAAGATTGCAATCATTGGTGCTACCGGCCGTGCGGGTAGCCAACTGCTGGAAGAAGCGTTGCGTCGTGGGCACAGTGTCACCGCCATCGCGCGTAATACCGACAAGATCGCCGCGCGCCCTGGCGTCACGGTCAAGCAGGCCGATGCGCTGGACGCCCAGGCCCTGCAGGCAGCGGTCAGCGGCAACGATGTGGTGATCAGCGCGGCACACTTCGCCACCCTGCCCGCCAGGGCGGTGATCGGGCCGGTGAAAAAAGCCGGGGTCAAACGCCTGCTGGTGGTGGGCGGCGCGGGTTCGTTGTTGCTGCCGGATGGCAGCCGTGTGATTGACAGCCCGGGCTTTCCGGCCGAGTACAAGGCTGAGGCCAGTGCCGGCGCTGAATTTCTGGCTGCGCTGCGTCAGGAGCAGGAACTGGATTGGACCTTCCTGTCGCCGTCGGCGGAGTTCGTGGAGACCGAGCGCACCGGCCAGTTCCGTGTGGGTCAGGATGATTTGCTGGTGAGCAGTGAAGGTCGTAGCTGGATCAGTTTTGCGGACTACGCGATTGCGTTGATCGATGAAGTTGAATCGCCAAAACACTCGCGCCAACGTTTCACTGTGGGCTACTGACACAACGCGGTAAAACCTGTGGGCGCTGGTTTATGTGGGAGCGGGCTTGCCCGCGATAGCGGTGGGTCAGCGACATCTGTGTTGACTGACAGGCCGCCTTCGCGGGCAAGCCCGCTCCCACAATTGGATCTGCGGTGTCAGGACGATTGTGCCTGGCTGACCAACCAATCCATTAACGCTTCAAGCCCTTGCGACGGCACCGTCCCAGGCGGATACACCAGGTAATACCCCATCCCCGTCGGCACCCTCAGCGCAAACGGCATCGCCAATCGTCCCGCCTTCACATCCTCGCCAATCAACGCGCTGTCGCCAATCGCCACGCCCGAGCCTTGGGACGCCACGGTCATCGCCAGATCCAGCGTTTCGAAATGATGCCCCTGGGCCAGGTTGCTCAAGCGGGTGTTTGCCGCGCTCAACCACAACGCCCAATCCCGTTCGTCCCGCGTGGGGTGCAGCAGCACCTGTCGCTGCAGATCCGCCGGGCTGTGCAAGTCGCCGAGCAGCGTGGGCGCGCAGACCGGGGTGAGTTGTTCATCGAACAAATGCCGCGCCTCGGCCGGCTGCTCGGCGATGGGCGCATAGATCAGCGCCGCGTCGAACTGCTCGCGGCGAAAGTCCACGGTGTAGGCCACGGTGGTGGTGAGCTCCACCGGAACCTGCGGGCGCTCCTTTTGCCATTGCATCAGGCGCGGCAGCAACCAACGCATCACACAGGTGGAAGCCTTGAGTTGCAGGGTATGGCGACGGCCGCCGATCTGCTCCACCGCTTCACCGATCAGGCCGAATACCTGTTGCACCCGCAGTGACCATTCGCGGCCCTCGTCGGTAAGGCTCAAGCCACGCGCCTGGCGCTGGAACAGCGTGTAGCCCAGATGACTTTCCAGCCCGGCGATCTGTCGGCTGACAGCGCCTTGGGTGATGTGCAATTGCTCGGCGGCGCGGGTGAAGTTGCAGCACTGGGCGGTGACCCAGAAGGTGTGCAACGCGGGCAACGGCGGAAGGCGTTTCATTGGAGGCGCAGCCATGACGTGGAGACATGGCTAGTATGACTTTTTATCGATTGTTGCCGCTACCGGCCAGCCGCTCCAATACCGCCTCGAATCCATAACAAGAGCGACCTCAATGGCAACCTGCGGCGAAGTATTGGTCAACCTCCTCGAAGGCTATGGCGTGGACCAGGTGTTCGGCATCCCAGGCGTGCACACCGTGGAGTTGTATCGCGGCCTGGCCCGTTCCAGCATCCGCCACGTCACCCCGCGCCATGAACAGGGCGCCGGTTTCATGGCCGACGGCTACGCACGCACCAGCGGCAAGCCCGGCGTGTGTTTCATCATCACCGGCCCCGGCATGACCAACATCACCACTGCGATGGGCCAGGCGTATGCCGACTCGATCCCGATGCTGGTGATTTCCAGCGTGCAATCGCGCAGCCAGCTGGGCGGCGGGCGCGGCAAGTTGCACGAGTTGCCGAACCAGGGCGCGATGATGGCCGGCGTGGCGGCGTTCTCCCATACCTTGATGTCGGCAGCCGAGTTGCCCGGCGTATTGGCGCGGGCGTTCGCGCTGTTCCAGGCCGGGCGACCGCGGCCGGTACACATCGAGATTCCGCTGGATGTGTTGGTGGAAAACGCCGACGCCCTGCTCGGCAGCGAGCCGGTCAGCGTGGCGCGTGCCGGGGCGGCGCCGGCGGCGGTCAAGCAGATGAGCCAGTTGCTGGCGGCGGCCAAGCGCCCGTTGATCCTGGCCGGTGGCGGTGCCATCGATGCGGCCCCCGAACTGACCCGGTTGGCAGACGCGCTGGGCGCGCCGGTGGCCTTGACCATCAACGCCAAAGGCATGCTGCCTTCGACTCACCCACTGCTGATCGGCTCGACCCAGACCCTGCTCGCCACCCGCGCCCTGGTCGCCGAAGCGGATGTGGTGCTGGCCATCGGCACCGAGCTGGCCGAGACCGACTACGACGTCACCTTCGCCGGCGGTTTCAAGATTCCCGGCGCCCTGCTGCGCATCGACATCGACGCCGACCAGACGGTGCGCAACTACCCGCCGCAAGTGGCGCTGGTGGCCGACGCACAGATCGCCGCCGAGGCGCTGCTGAGCGAGCTGAACCGCCAACCACTGCCCCCACGCGAGGCCCACTGGGGCGCACCACGCGTTGCCCGGTTGCGGGCCGAACTGGCGCCCACCTGGGACGCCGCCACCCGCGCGCAAACCCTATTCCTCGACACCGTCCTGCAAGAACTGCCCGATGCCGTCATCGTCGGCGACTCCACCCAACCGGTGTACAGCGCCAACCTCACCTTGAACCTCGACCACCCGCGCCGTTGGTTCAATTCGTCCACCGGCTACGGCACCCTGGGCTACGCCCTGCCCGCCGCGATCGGCGCCTGGCTGGGACGTGGCACCGGGCAACCGGTGGTGTGCCTGATCGGTGACGGCGGCGTGCAATTCACCCTGCCGGAACTGGCCAGTGCGGTGGAGGCACGCACGCCGATCATCGTGCTGCTGTGGAACAACCAGGGCTACGAAGAGATCAAGAAATACATGCTCAACCGCGCCATCGAACCCGTCGGCGTAGACATCTACACCCCCGACTTCATCGGCGTGGCCAAGGCACTGGGCTGCGCCGCCGAGAGCATCCAGGGCATCACGCAATTGCGCGCCGCCTTGCGCGCGGCCGTTGATCGCCAGGGGCCGACGCTGATTGAAATCGACCAGGGACTTTGGATGCAGGAGGTGGCGGTATGAACGGCGTGTTTATCAACGGCGAATGGCTGGCCGGTAGCGAGATGCTGGAGGTGATCAACCCGGCCACCGAGGCGGTGTTGGCGCACGTCAGCGTGGGCAATGCCGCGGCGGTAACGCGGGCGGTGGACGCGGCCAGTGCGGCATTCGGCGACTGGTCGAAAAGCACTGGCAGGGATCGCGGCGCACTGTTGCGCAAGGTCGCCAAAGGTGTGGCCGAGCAGCGCGAACCGCTGATGCAGTTGCAATCGAGCAACAACGGCAAACCGCTGTTTGAGGCGGGTATCGACGTGGACGACGTGATCGCCACCTTCGAGTACTACGCCACGATTGCCGAGGACATGGACGCAGGGCAGGACCGTCCGGTCGAGTTGCCCACCACGGATTTCAGCGCACGCTTGCGCCGCGAACCGTGCGGCGTGGTGGGGCTGATTGTGCCGTGGAATTTTCCGATGGTGACCACCGCCTGGAAACTCGCGCCGGCCCTAGCCGCCGGCTGCTGCGTGGTGCTCAAACCGTCGGAGGTCACGCCGTTGGCCGAGCTGCAACTGGCGCGGATCATCGCCGCTGCGGGCTTCCCGGCGGGCGTGTTCAACCTGGTCTGCGGCACCGGCCTGGCGGTGGGTGCGCCACTGGCAGCGGACCGGCGCGTGGCGAAGATTTCCTTCACCGGCAGCAATGCCGTGGGGGTGCAGGTGATGCAGCGCGCGGCCGAAACCATCAAGGGCGTAAGCCTGGAATTGGGCGGCAAATCTTCGCTGCTGGTACTGGCCGATGCCGACCTCGACCTCGCCGTGGAGTTGGCGTGCGGCGGTGGCTTTTTCAACGCGGGGCAGATCTGTTCGGCGACCAGCCGCGTGCTGGTGGCCGACAATTTGGCCGACGAATTCCTACGCCGTTTGCAGCTGCGCGCTCAAGGCATCCGCGTGGCAGATCCGTTTGCCGACGAGGTGGAAATGGGTGCGCTGATCAACCGTGCGCAATACCAGCGCGTACTCGGGCACATCAGACGCGGTATCGAGGACGGCGCGCGGTTAGTGTGCGGCGGTGAGCGTCCGGCGCAACTGACCCAGGGCTTTTTCATCCGGCCGACGGTGTTTACCGATGTGCCCTTGGATAGCGCGTTGTGGAACGAAGAGATCTTCGGCCCGGTGCTGTGTGTCAGACGCTTTGCCACTGAAGCCGAGGCAATCGCCTTGGCCAACGACAGCGATTTCGGGCTGGTGGCCAGTGTGGTCAGCAGTGATGCCGAAGCCGCCGCGCGCGTGGCCAATGCGTTGCAGGCTGGGCTGGTGTGGATCAATGCACCGCAGGTGATCTTCCCGCAGACGGCGTGGGGCGGTTACAAGCAGAGCAGCATCGGCCGCGAGCTGGGGCCGTGGGGGTTGGCGGCGTTTCAGGAGGTCAAGCATGTGATCAGGCCCACCTGACACTGAAGTTCGCCTGTCGGCGCGAGATTGTGTGGGAGCGGGCTTGCTCGCGAATGCAGTGTGTCAGTCGCTGAAGGTATTGACTGATACACCGCTTTCGCGAGCAAGCCCGCTCCCACACAAGCCAGTTTCCGCATTTAGAGAGGTGGTGTGTCAGCGACCTGCATTTTTTCAATAGCGCCTGCGACTTTCTGATTTGCCCCCCTGCCCCGCCCGTGGCCTGATTCGCCCTTGTTCACTCAAGGCAGGCCCATGGAAAACGTTCACGCAAAACCCACCACCGCCGTTTGGCTGATGATCAGCGTGGTGCTGGTCGCCCTTAACCTGCGCCCCTCAATGGCGGCGGTCGGCCCGTTGTTGTCGTCGATACGCGGCGAGGTGCCGTTGAGTTTCAGCAGCGCCGCCTTGCTGACTATGTTGCCGGTGATGGCCATGGGGCTGGCGATGTTTTTTGGCATGGGCGTGGCCAAGCGCATTGGCGAGCACCGCAGCATTGTGTGGTCGCTGGTGGTGATTGGCGTGGCGACGCTGTCGCGGTTGTTTTTGGATTCGGCGCTGGAGTTGATCGTCAGCGCGATTGCCGCCGGGGTCGGGATCGCCTTGATCCAGGCGTTGATGCCGGCGCTGATCAAGTCGCGCTTCAGCGATAACGTCTCGCTGTTCATGGGCTTATACGTCACTGCGATCATGGGCGGCGCGGCATTGGCGGCGTCGTTCGCGCCGTTCGTGCAGGTGCAGACCGGCAGCTGGCGCATCGGCCTGGCCGTGTGGGCGCTGCTCGCGCTGCTGGCCCTGGTGTGCTGGTACACACAGCGCGCAGCATTGCCGCCATTACCCCACGCCGCTGCCGGCACGCAGGAGTCGTTTTTCGGCAACCGCCGCGCCTGGCTGCTGGCGGTATTTTTTGGGCTCGGTACAGCGTCCTACACCTGTGTACTGGCGTGGCTGGCGCCGTACTACGTGGAGCAAGGCTGGAGTGAACAGAACGCCGGTTTGCTCCTGGGTTTTCTGACGGCGATGGAAGTGGTTTCCGGCTTGGTCACCCCGGCTATCGCCAACCGTCGCCAGGATAAACGCGGTGTGGTCGCCGTGTTGCTGGTGCTGATCATCCTGGGTTTCTGCGGCCTGATCCTCAGCCCCCAACACCTGAGCCTGCTGTGGCCGTGCCTGCTCGGCCTGGGCATCGGCGGGCTGTTCCCGATGAGCCTGATCCTGTCGCTAGACCATCTGCACAACCCGCGCCGCGCCGGCGGCCTGACTGCGTTTGTGCAAGGCGTGGGCTACCTGATTGCGGGCTTGTCGCCGCTGATCGCCGGGATGATCCGCGACCAGTTGGGCAGCTTCGAATGGGCTTGGTGGTCGCTGACAGCGGTAGTGGTGGTGATGCTGCTGATCGTCACGCGCTTCGACCCCAGGCATTACGCCCGCCATATCCGCTGACGTCGTGTTGCCAACAGTATTTGTCTCACGCCAAACATAGAAACGCCCTACAGAGCTTTCTAATGGTACGGCCGTTCCGTTAAGCTTTTGCGCTGTCTTGTACTGAGTTCGGTACAACGGGTTTACGGACGAAACCGATGTTAAACAGTAACTTGCTCAGAAAGCTCGATATGCAGGACTTGATGGTGTTTATCGCCGTCTACGACCAGAGCAGCGTTACCGACGTGTCCGAAACACTCTTCGTCAGCCAGTCCACCGTGAGCTACAGCCTGAAGAAACTGCGCACCAGTTTTGAAGATGAGCTGTTTATCAACACGCGGGCGGGCATGCGTCCGACGTACAAGGCCACCAGCATGTATGGCCATGTGCAGAAGATCCTTGAAAGCATCAACCTGTGCCACGCCGGTGGCCAGGCGTTTGATCCGACGCAAAAGGCGGTGACCTTCAATGTGTGTGCTCCGGAGTATTTCGAGCAGTTGATCCTGCCGCGCCTGCTGAAGAACTTCGACCGCGCCGACCTGCCGGTGATCGTCAATGTGCAGAAACTGGAAACCGACATCCCGGCCGACGACCTGCGCGAAGGCCGCCTGGATCTGGTGATCTGCTTCGGCCCGCACTTTCACCGCGCCCACAAAGACTTCAAGACCCAGATGCTGCTGGAAGACGACCTGGTGTGCGTATTCGACAAGCGCTCGGCGCCGAAAGAGCCGGCGTTCAGCCTGCAATCCTTCATCGAACGGCGCCATGTGTTCCCCACGCCGTGGACCTCCGACACCAACATGATCGACGGCTGGCTCGCGCGCCAGGCCCACAAGCGCCAAGTGATTGCCCGCGCCAACAGCTATAGTGCCGCGCTGAAGATGATCACCGGCACTGACTTTATCGTCACCCTGCCGCGCCGCGTGCAGAAACTGCTGGCCCCCGCCACTGTGTTTGGCCACTGCGAGGCGCCCAACGGGTTGCCGGGGTTCACCCTGGATATGCAATGGAACGAAACCAGTGAGCAGGACAGTGCCAATACGTGGTTTCGTGAGCAGGTGGTGAAAGTCTGCGCTGACCAGGGCTTGCTATAACGCTTTGCGGTGAGGGAGCTTGCTCCCTCGCCACAAGGGGTTGTGGGTCAGCCGATGGCGACTTTGCTGTAGGAATCGCGATCTATATCCAGCAGTTCGACGCTCAATTGAACCTGCACGCCTTCAGGCCAAACGCTGAGCTCCTGCAACACAGCCAGCAGGCTTTCCGAGAGTTGCTTCTTGGCCTGGGGCGAACGCCCACTGAGCAATGCCAGGCGCACCGCAACAAACCCACGCTCGTTCAGGCCGGTGCCGACACGGAAATTCTCGACCTTGCACGCACGGCTTTTGATGTCGAACTCGGCGCCGAACTGACCGGAGGCCACCAACGCATGGTTCAGGCGCAACAAGGCCTTGTCGGTGTCCAGTTGCGTCAGGTTGGCGGTGTATTCCAGGTGCAGGTGCGGCATGGGTGTCTCCGAGGCTAACGTAGGAAGATTTCTAGATATATCACGGATAAACGCCTCAGGCTTGGGTTGCCAGGCCGCGGTCACTCATAAACGCTTCCAGTCGTGAACGCACCCAGCGCTCGGCCGGGTCGGTGTCCACGTGGCTGAGCCAGACCATGGACAAATCCAGGGTTGGCGTCTCGAACGGAAACGGCTCGCAGAACAGGTTGCCCGACACGGCCATGGCCTCGGCGGTGTAGTCCGGCAGGCTGGCGATCAGGTCGGTGCCGGCCAGCAGCGCCGGCAATGCGCTGTATTGCGGCACCGATAACACCACCTGGCGCTTGCGGCCGATCTCTGCCAGCCACTCATCGGCAAACCCGGAGACATTGGCGGTGTGGGACACCAGCACATGGGGCCGTGAGCAATATTCATCGAGGGTCAGCGGTGTGTCGGACGCGTCGGCGCGCAGGATACGCGGGCGGATATGGCGCAGCAGTTTGCGCTTGGCATTGGCCGGCAGGCCACGGGTCTGGGTGATGCCCACGGTGATATCGCCAGACGCGAGCAGATCGGGGATGCGCCAGTAGTCGACGTGCTGCACCACGAACACCACCTTCGGCGCTTCGCTGCGCAGGCTGCGCAGCAAAGGCGGCAGCAGGCCGAACTCGACATCGTCGGACAGGCCGATACGAAAGGTCATGGAACTGATCGAGGGGTCGAAATCGTGGGTCAGGCTCAAGGCTGACGACAGCGAATCCAACGCCGGCGACAAGTGCTGGATGATTTCCTCGGCGCGCGCGGTGGGCTCCATGCGATGACCGACGCGAATGAACAGCGGATCGTTGAACAATGTGCGCAGACGGTTGAGCGCCGAACTGATGGTGGGCTGGCCAAGAAACAACTTCTCCGCGACCCGCGTGACGTTGCGCTCCAGCATCAGTGCTTCGAAGACCACCATCAGGTTGATGTCGGCCTTGCGTAATTCATTGCGATTCATCGGCGCCTGCCCTTTCCCCACGACAAGCCGCAGTGTAGGAAGCCCGCGGGGCTGCGTCTATGTGCACACTGTTCATCCGGCGGCTTTGGGACTATAAATCAGCGTTTGAAGGTCGCGGGAACACCATCGTGTGGGTCATTATCGCCTTGGCCATTGTCGTGGCCGGGCTCTGTATCTGGGTTGTTCAGTTCATCGCCTCCCCCACCGTGAGGACGCTACTGCGCGTGTTCATCGGTTTGTGCCTGGCGGCGGTGATCGCCTTTGTGGTGCTGGCGGCGGGGTTTCCGACGTCGTTGCTGGTGTAGTGCCCTTTTTGTCTGCTTGTGGAATGGATGCCCTGCTGTGATAAAACCAACCCTCTGCCTCGCCTCACTGCTGTTGATCGCCAGCTACCGCCCAGGGCTGCTACCTCTGCCCACTACCGACAAGGACCGCCAACCATGAAATTTGCCTACACCATCATCTACGTGCCCGACGTGGCCGCCTCCCTGGAATTTTTCGAAAAAGCCTTCGGCTTCAGTCGCCGTTTCCTGCATGAATCCGGCACGTATGGCGAGCTGGAAACTGGCGAGACCACGCTCTCGTTCGCTGCCCATGAACTGGGGGAGATGAATTTCCCGGGCGGCCATGTGCAGGCGCATGCCTCCAAGCAGCCCTTGGGCATGGAGGTGGGGTTTGTGACTGAAGACGTGCTCGTCGCCCATGCCAAGGCCCTTGAACACGGCGCGACCGAACTGTCGGCGCCGAGCGCCAAGCCGTGGGGGCAAGTGGTGTCGTATGTGCGTTGTCCGGATGGGACGCTAGTGGAGTTGTGCACACCTATCCAAGGCTGAACATAGAAACCCTGTGGGAGCGGGCTTGCTCGCGAAGGCGGTGGGTCAGTTGAACCATCTGTAACTGACACACCGCC